>NZ_JALIQP010000002.1:613752-920628 GCF_023566055.1 Halosolutus amylolyticus
AAGGCGAACGCCGAGTACGGGACGACCATCACCAGTCCGGCGATCGCTCCCACCGTCAGCCCATCGTTCGTCTCGCCACCCTCGAGATAGCCGGCGATCGCGCCGCCAGCGATCGTCGAGACGAGCGGGACGAACGAGAGGATCACGCCGGCGAGGCCGCCGATCAGACCGTTGAGGACGGTACCGAACCCGTCGTCGGTCCGCTGGTGATCGTCGATCGGAGGGGCGCCGAAATCGGAATCGGAAGGCTCGGGAACCATACCATCGACTACGGCCCCCGAGATGAAAAGTGTTGGAGTCTGACACCGGGCGTTCGGGTCACTCGAGCACAGTACCGTGTTCGTCGATCTCGCCCTCGACGATCCGAGTCGAAGAGATGCGCTCGCCGTCGTCGGCGAGCACGTACGGGGCCACGATCCCCGTAAGCGGGTCGAAGCCGCGATCCCTGCGCTCCTCGTTTATCGCCACGAGTTCGTCCGCAGTCTCGGGCGAGACGACCAGCGCGTCGATCGACGGATCGTCCGTCACGATATCGTGGGGATCCGTGAGCGTCCTGATCGTCACGTCACGGTCCCACTCGTCGATCGCCGCGAACGCCGCGGAGACCGATCGCTCACGGGCCTCGTACGCTGGGACGGAGCGCGATCGGGACGCGTTCGCGAGTGTATCGCTCGTCAGGCCAACGACCACGCCGTCCTCGCCGAACCGGAGCGCGTGTTCGAACAACAGGCGGTGACCGTCGTGAATCGGCCCGAACGTACCGGCGACTGCGACGCGCATACCTCGAGCGACGGTGCCGAGCCACAAGAAGCGCGTGGCATTCGGGCGGTGACCGCGCGGGAACGGAAGTAGCAGATCCGGCCCGGATGCCGTCGGTTCGGGGTGATAAAACAACCGGACGAAACCACGATCTGGAGCCGAACGAGAGCACGTTCCGCAGTCGTCAAGCCCTGGTGTCGTTCACGACCACACTTGCGTGCGGTCGCTACTGGGCCGTGACACCGATCCACGACGTGGATCGATCGTGGACCGCGGTCGTCTCCGTCGAGGGAGACCTCGGTTCCGCGTGACCGGAGCGTTGGTTGTCCCTCGCATCCGGTTCGACGACGTCGAACCGAATCGTTCGGTGTCTCCTCGTGGCTTCGCCCGCTACACTATGTGCTACGGTACCAAGGGACATAACGGTTTCCCAGGTTGCGTGCCCGACAGGTCAGAATCGAAGACGGCGGCGCCACAGAAACGAGTCGGGGTCAGCGAGAGCCTCGAGTCGGGCTGGCCGAACGACGGGGCTTATCACTGTGACCGCCCGACGACCGGTATGCACCTCCCGCCGATCGGACTCGGGACCATGGGAATCGAAGAGTCCAACGTGATCGAGACGGCTCTCGACGTCGGCTACCGGCACCTCGACACGGCCAGGATCTACGAGAACGAACGCGTCGTCGGGGCGGGGCTGGCAGCGAGCGACGTCCCTCGTGAGGACGTGACCGTCGCGACGAAACTCTGGGTCGACGACCTCGACCCCGAGCGCGTTCGACCGGCCACGGAGGAGAGCCTCGATCGACTCGGCCTCGATCGGCTGGACCTCCTGTACGTCCACCGGCCACGTGGCTCGTACGAGCCCTCGACAACGCTGCCGGCCCTCGACGCGCTCGTCGAGGACGGTCTCGTCTCGTCGATCGGGCTCTCGAACTTCACGGTCGACCAGGTCGCGACCGCCCGGGACCACCTCGACGCGCCCGTGGCGGCCCACCAGGTCGAACGCCATCCGCTGTTCGCGCGGGACGCGGTCCTCGCAGACGCCCGGTCGAACGGCTACCCGCTGGTCGCGTACTCGCCGCTGGCTGGCGGTCGCGTCGGGGACGTCCCTGCCGTGCAGGCGGTCGCCGACAAACACGACGCCACGCCCGAATCGGTCGCGATCGCCTGGCTCGCCGGCACCGACGGCGTCGTCACGGTCCCGAAAGCCTCCTCACGCGCACACCTGGAGTCGAACCTGGCCGCCGCCGACCTCGACCTGGACGCCGACGACCGGGCGCGGATGGCGTCGATCGATCGGGAGGAGGAACTGTTTCCGGAGTAGGGAGGACGGACGGGCGTGTCGGCGCGGTCGGTACCACTGGGCGATCGATCCCGTAGACTCAGTCCTCCGCGACTGACGTCACGGGTTCCGCCGTGGGGCCGCCGTGACCAGGCCAGAAGACGGCTCGCTTGCGCCGTCGAGAGGGGCGCCGGCTCCGGATCCGACGGCTGGCGCAGAATTCGGGCGAGCGGGCGACCCAGTCGCAACCAGTTCGATCGCTTGCACCCGCTGAGCACCGCGCAACAGGTGCACGTGCATCAGCGATTGCTCAGAATTCACGAGATGCGTACACGTTCCTTCGACTCGTAGCGATCAGTGCCGGGAGGCGTATCCATGACAAACGACCTGCAATCGGAAGACAGCACGACGGCGCTCCAGGTAGCATGTGACACGGAAATTTCGGGCTGTGTCTTTCTCGTGCGTACCGAGGAGGACGACAGGGATCGACTGCTGGAAATCACACAGGAGCACGTCAAAGAACAGCACGGAGAGGACGTTAGCCTCGACGAAATCGAAGCTCAGCACGTGAAGACGGTCGAGGTCGAACACGGAGGACAGGATCGATGAGTCTCGATCAAGCGACGGCTGATCGGCATCGAACCGCGCACGAACTCGATCGCGGAACGCGGATCGGTTCGCTCCTGATGGCGTTCGCGGGCGTCGCCTTCGTCGGCTACGGCGTCGTCTTTCTCGTCAGGACGTTCTTCGGGAGCGGGTTCGAACTCGGCGTCGCAACCCTGAACGGGGTGACACCGGCGGAACTCGACGCGATCGATCCGGCGATCATGCACTACATCAACCACCTGCACGTCGCGACGGCGGCGTTTATCATCGCCACCGGGATCGCCATTACGGCGCTCTCGTGGTACGGCGTCCGCGGCGGGCACCTGTGGGCGTGGGCGACGGCGATCGTCAGCGCCGTAGTTGGCCTGGCGATCGCCCTCCCGATGCACTACGCCGACCTCTTCGCCCACGACTGGGTGACACACCTCGGCCCCATCTACCTCGCGACGATCGTGTTCGTGGTCGGCGCCGTCCTCGCCTACCCGGGGGGCGAATCCGATCCCCGGACGGCGGAAACTGGCGAGGAGTCCGGATCGACCTGATCGCCGGCTTTTGGGCGTCCGTCGATCGGGTGGGCCTCGTTGCTGCCCCCGGTTTCTCTCGCCCGCGGCGATCGAATCCGGTATCTCTCAGCCGCGAGACCGGTGCCCGGGGCTTCGGCGTCGGGGCGACGTGTGTCCGGATGGCCGAGACGATCGACGCGCCGAGCCGCGTCCCGGACAGGACGCTCGATTGCAGGCCGTGATTGCCGGTCACCGTCTGCAAACCGGTCACCGGCCGGACGAGTCCCACCGGATACCTACATGATCGTTCCTGCTGTTTCCACCTGTGAAAGGTGATACCGTATGGCAACCTACGTAGGAGACAGTATCGAGGCAACCGTCGACCGATTACAGGACGAGTTCCGGGGTGACCTGATCGAACCCGACGATCCGGAGTACGACGACGCACGTGCGATCTACAACGCGATGATCGACAAGCGGCCGGGGCTGATCGCCCGCTGTACCGACGTCGCGGACGTGATCGAGGCCGTGACCGCCGCCCGCGAGCACGACCTCGAGATCGCGATCCGGAGCGGCGGTCACAACGGCCCGGGGCTCGCGCTGGTGGACGACGGACTGGTCGTCGACCTGTCCGAGATGACGGGGATTCAGGTCGATCCCGACGCACAGACCGTACGAGTCGAAGCCGGGTGTACCTGGGGCGACGTCGATCACGCGACCCACGCCTTCGGCCTGGCCACGGTCAGCGGCGTCGTCTCCACGACCGGCGTCGGCGGCCTGACCCTCGGGGGAGGGCACGGCTACCTGTCCCGCAAGTACGGGCTGACGATCGACAACCTGCTGAGCGCGGACGTCGTGCTGGCCGACGGCCGACTGGTCCACGCGAGCGAAGACGAGAATCCGGACCTGTTCTGGGCGCTTCGGGGCGGCGGCGGCAACTTCGGCGTCGTCACCTCGTTCGAGTTCCAGTTACATCCGGTCGAGACGGTCGTCGCCGGACCGCTGTTCTGGCCGATCGAAGACCTCGAAGAGACGATGCGCTGGTACCGCGAGTGGCTGCCGGAGGCCCCGGAGGACACGTATGCCGCCTACGTCGTCGCCGAGGTTCCGGGCGATCCCTTCCCGGAGGAAATCCACGGCGAGAAGGTCTGCGGCCTCGTCTGGTGCCACCTGGGGACCGAAGCGGAGTCCGAGGCCGCGATCCAGTCGGCGCGAGACGTCGCCGACCCGCTGTTCGAACACGTCGAATCGATGCCCTATCCGACGCTCCAGGGCCTGTTCGACGATCTCTACCCGCCTGGCGATCAGTGGTACTGGAAGGGTGACTTCTTCGAGGACCTGTCCGACGAGGCGATCGCCGAGCACGAGCGCTTCGCCGAGGTGCCGACGCCACAATCGGGGATGCACCTCTACCCCATCGACGGGGCCGTCCACGACGTGGACGCAAACGAAACCGCCTGGAGCTATCGCGACGTCACCTGGTCGATGGTCATCTTTGGGGTCGATCGGGACCCCGACAAGCGCGACCTGCTCACCGAGTGGACCCGTGAGTACTGGGAGGCAGTCCACCCGCACTCGGTCGGTGCGGCGTACGTCAATTTCATGATGGAGGAGGGCGACGACCGGATTCGGGCGACCTACGGCGACAACTACGATCGCCTGCGGGAGGTCAAGGCGCGGTACGATCCCCACAACGTCTTCCACGTGAACCAGAACGTCGAACCGTCGACGTGAGTCGCCTCGATCGTGCCACGACCCGGACTCGGTCCGGAACACGACTCGTCCACGCCGGACGAACTCGACGGAGAGTCGGCCAGCGCCGACGGTACGAAGTCGTCAGTACTCCGGTCGCTGGGCCTGGATGACGTCCGAGAACTGCATGTGTTCGTCGGCGAGGAGTTCGTTGAGATCGTCGAACGTGATGATCCCGACCAGTTCGCCGCTGTCGTCGCAGACCGGGAGTCGACGGACGCCGTGTTCGCTCATCAGTTCAGTCGCCCGGTAGAACCCGGCGGTGTGGTCGACGGTCGCCAGATCCTCGGACATGACGTCGCTCGCCGTCGCCTCCGACGGATCCATCCCGTCACCGATCACGCGCATCGCGAGGTCGCGGTCGGTGACGATTCCGATCGGTTCGTCGCCGTCAGTGATCACGATACTGCCGACGTGGGATTCGTCCATCCGCGTCGCGAGTTCCTCCACGGACTCGTCTTCGGGTGCCGTTACGACGTCGCTTCGAGCAAGGTTTTCGATAGGCATGAACCCGCGTTGCTGTCCCACTGATACGGATATAAACCCACGTTCCACCTCCAGGACACGGTGACTACCACACACGTTGACGGGACGACGGCGCAACCGTTGGCCGTCCGGTCCACATTTCGAGACCGGTGTCTCGCTCGGGTTCGAGGCAACTCCCGGACGCGTAGCGAGGCCGATCCGGTACGACGAGTCGTTCGACGGCGACGCCGTGGAGTCTACGCGATCGACGACCTGTGTCCACGCCAGCGGTTATCGGCGCTGTTTCTGGACGCCCTGCAGAGCGTCCGACCGGGACGTGAATCCGATCCCGATCGCATCGCAGTTCAAACACTCCCAGCGGTACTCGCCCCTGAATCCACGGATCGAAACGGCACCGTCACAGTGCGGACAGCGCTTGCGCCGACGCGACTCTCGTACCCGCTCGAGAATATCGGCGATCGTCCGATTCTCGTTCATTACATGACCCGCTGTCGATCGGTCCCATATAGGCTTTCCCGTTCGAGACCGGCCTCGACGTCGACTGACCGGGCCGACATCGTATTCTATCGATCGAATCGTGTGGGCACCCTGCGCTTCGCTCTCGGGATGACGCTCCCGATACGATAGTAGCCACTGAAACAAGTGACACACTGATCGCAAAGCCGTCCTGCGATCGGGTGTGCAGTGACTTTCAGCGGCTACTATAACCGCCGTGGACCGAGCGTGAGTTACGGGCCCGCACTCGAAGCGCGCGACTTGCCGTCGAGTGTGATGGACGAGACGTCCGATATCGGGCATGTGTGACACCACAACTACAGAAATTCAGGAGTCTGGCCAGTCAGGACCGATACCATCGAACTCGACAATCACCGGACGAAGATTTTCACGCGGTATACACGTACAACTCAGTTCGGAAAAGAAATCAAATACAGCTTTGGTGAAGACTCCTGTGAGATGAACGACCTCACTGGTTTCCAGCGAGACTTGCTGTACGTGATTGCAGGTGCTGACCGGCCGTCCGGCCAAGACGTCAAGGAGGAAGTCGAGCAATACTACAGCGCCGAAATCAACCACGGCCGACTGTATCCGAATCTCGATACCCTCGTCAACAACGAACTCGTCGAAAAAGGGCAAATCGACCGGCGGACGAACTACTACGCCATCACCGACGCCGGAGAAGAAGAGATCCACGAGCGGCGGGAGTGGGAGAACCACTACGTGGAGATGTAAGCCGAGTCGCATTCGTCCGTATCGAACGTTCACCGACTCCGATGTTTTCGTGGAAAAGAAAGCTTATACCGGCGGAATAGCGTTAGCAAAGTATGCCCGCAGATACTACCGAAACGCTGCCAAATCTCGTGACGATCGTTGGCCGAGGCGTGCCATCGAACTACGAAATTACCGTCGACGGCGACATCGAACTCGTCGGTGCCGACCCGATCGAGGAGGCAACCGTCGTCACGGACCACTCCGCAGAGGGGGCGGTCGATACCGGCGTGATGCGGTTCCGGTTCTCCGGCCAGATGGCGAACGTTCACGTCGTCGACTGGAACGGCGTCCCCGCACCGGACTCACCCAGTACACCAGAAGTCCACATCGACTACGGCGTACCGCCCCGGAGCGACAACAACTAGATTTTACTCTTTCGATCGGGTCCGCAGTTGACGTGCTACCTGGGCGCTCTGATACGGGGTGCTGTACTATCGCTCGTGATTTCGGTGGTGTGTCCCGATTTCAGTAGCGGGTCACTGACGTCCGCCCCAGTCAGGTTTGGGTGACGTGTAAATCGATGGCCTCGGCACTCATGGTTTTCTACTGTGGTACTACAATTACCACAGTCTTCTATAGGATCTGAGACGACTAGAATACTTCGGTAATGGGTGATACTCTAGTTCAATTCATTTTCGAAAGTGCTTTCTAGAAATACTGTCAGTACTTTAGTTATAATCTCTTAGACATATAGTTCACTCAACTTATTGCCAGATGATATGATATTATCAATGCTAACTGGACCAAGTCCTATATCAAAGGATCGGCGAATGTGACGTACCGGGGACTGAACATTAATATCGAGCTCTGCGATATCCACGAAAATGAGCATGAGTGTATCTGTGAGTTCCTTGAACGTAGACTCTATATCGTCCTCTGACACCAAGATCGGCACCTTCTGGATTTAGACGCTCATACACGGATACAGTGGTAAGATCTGAGTGATATCTCTCTCACGCTTATATGGACACGATTCGCTTCATAACCCAAACGGCTTAACTAACTGGTATAGTAAGTCCTTGCTATGGGAAAACGGCCTGAGATTGGCGCATTTGCGGAGGAAGTCGAGGACTTCCACGCGGATCCTGATGACTTGGAACATTTTGATCCTCATCTGGTCTTAGGATACTTTCAACGCCTGGAGATGATTTTGGATGAATGTCCTGTGGAGATCTATGCGGCCTCGTCTCTTAAGCATCCCTGGCCATATCGATTGCAAAAGGCCGGGGAGTGTGCTCCGGCATCGTTCTGGCGGAGTCAGCACCGTATCTTGGATTCTAATATCACCGATCCACGGGTCACCAATGAGGACATCCTTGAGGAGGCGATACAGAAGGACGCGACAGCTGTCGTTGCCAAAGACTACCTACCATTTCATCTCTATGATCGCAAGTTTGACCTGGAAGAGCTGACGGGGGCAACAAACCATAGAGAGGCAACGACCCAAAGCATCCAGGAATTTATCGACCTCCACGACCCGGATCGGCATCCCCCGGCATATATCCCGCTGCAGCCCCCGTATGTCGATCACATACAAGATATCAGGGAAATCGTCGTCGACAGTCATCTCGAGGAGAAGTACATGCTTGGCGGGCTCAAAAACGCGAACCCGAAACGACGGATCAGTGAAGCTCAGGCCCTCCGGGACAAAATCGGTGGTGAGCCGGACCTCCATGGACTGGGCTGGGGGCTCTCGGACGCCCTTGTTGAATCCCTCCGCCACAATCCGGACCTGATTGAGTCCGTTGATAACAGCGGGCCATCACAGGCTATTCTTAACGACGGCCTGCTTGACAAGCACTGGCAAAAACAGCCATTTGGATTGGTCGAAGGACAGATGCGGAACTCGGTCGCAGGTGCATTCGAGTTCGGAATCCTCCTCCAGGCAACGCACCGGCTCACCAAGTACAATACTGAGTTTACCACGAACCAGAAGAGTATCAGCGACTATCAATAACCCGGGTCATGACGAAAACCTTGGCGCTTGTAGGCTGTGGCAGCGAAAAACGTGATAAGCGGACGGAAGCGAAGTCACTCTATACCTCCACCTACTTCGCTAAAAAACGGCAGTGGGCCGAAGGATGCGATACCTGGCTTATCCTTTCTGCTGAACACGGGGTTGTCCATCCGGCCACTGTTTTGGAACCGTACGATACTGCGATGGCCGACCTCAGCGACGAGCAGACTAGTGAATGGGCGACAAATGTCATGGCCGATTTGGGTCCACAGCTCAGTTGCTTTGACGAAGTTGTCGTCCTCGCTGGCCGTGACTACTTTGCCCCAATCAGTGACGAACTTCGCCAAGCAGCACCCACGGTGCAGTGGCCGTTCCAGGGAAAGAGGCTGTTCGAACAGATGGAATGGCTCGACCAAACCTCTCCCCCAGATCAGTCCACACTTGAATCGTTCGAATGACGTCCGATAAAATCTAACACCCATCACCAAAACAAAATTATAAGAGTATATAATTAACTAGCCGGTTCCGGTTACCACTCTATATCTATACACTTCAGAAACCCCTGGTATGATGCCTGTACTTGTTGAATTCTTCTGTTGCACGGCGCGGTAGAGAACGTGGTAAGCTATAAGGTCTCGGGGTCGAAAGAAGCAACCATGTCAATACTGCTGGTACAGTCATGCTCAAAGTCCAAAAATAGGCCGGGAGAACCGGTTAATGCCCTTGAATTGTACTCGGGATACTTCTTCAAAATTATCAAGAAAGCGATACGTGATGATGAACTGCAGGATGAAATCGATATTTGCGTTCTCTCGGCCGAACACGGATTAATCGATACAACTGACGAAATCAGCTACTACGACCGACGCATGAACCCGGATCGAGCAGCTGAAATCCGGGATGACATTACAACGGAACTGCGAGGAAAAGTTGCTGAGAACGATTATGACCATGTCATCTTCAATCTCGGATCAGCATACAGGAGTGCGATCGGCGATCTGTCTGACCTTCCGGCATCGGTCCAGTTTATCGAAGGCGATGGCATCGGATACAAAGGACACACACTCAAACAGATCATCCGGGGCAACTATTCGTCGCTTGAGATGGAGGTGAGGAATGCCACAGCTCAAGCAAACTGAGCAGACTGCCTCGTTCCAGGTTACCGCGACAGCCGGCGATGCCCGTGCCGGGACCCTCACCATCAACGGCCAGTCACTCGACACTCCAACGTTTTTCCCCGTTCTAAGTTTCTACGGCGGTGGAACGAAATCCAGCGTCTTCGGCGGCGGCGTTCATAGGACAATAAAGGAGTTCATGCTCGGAAAGGAGGAGATCGGTGGCGGAACGTACGACAAATACTTCCGCGGAACGATGACCTCCGTTGCCTCCCTCACCGACTATGGCATCAACCAAGAACGGTTTAACGATTACACCTCAGACCGAATCAAAGACCGAGAAACGTTTTCCGACTATAACGGCCTCATCTTCGTTGATTCTGGCGGATACAAATTCTTACATAACAATGGGCTTGACGGGAGTGATTTCGAGATAGAGATCGATCAGCGGGAAGCGTTCCGCATCCAGAAGCAGCTCGGCGGCGATATCATCGTCAACCTTGATCGGCCGATCGCACCCAACGACACGTTCGACGAACGGCAACAGAAGGCCGAACGCACCGCCGAAAATGCGGTCGAGTTCGCACGTCTTACCCAGACCTATCCCGGTGCCCGGTACCTGACCGTCCACGGATATAACTATTCGATGCTCGACCGGTTCTTCGACCACATTCAATCCCAGTTCGGGAATATCGATATCTCCACCCTGTTTGACGGGATCGCCCTCGGAAGCCTTGTCCCGAAGAAAGATGACAAGGCAGCGTTGATCACCGCGGTCATGGACTGCGTCGAAATCATGGAGGAACGCGGGCTTGCCGATCTGCCACTCCACGTACTGGGGATTGGCAGTGGATCTATCCCGCTCCTCGTCGCCGCCGGCGCGGACACGTTCGACTCAACGACCTACATCCAGAACGCGATCAACCAAAAGTACGCCGTGAGTTTGACCAAGCACATTCCGCTGGACGCAGTTGATTTCAACCAGTGTGACTGTGCTGTCTGCTCCGACCCAAAGCTGGTCAACTGGATGCAGGGCAACACTGAATACCAGAAAGATGTTCTTGGCCCGGTTGCTATGCACAATCTTATCATCCACAGACAGGAGGTGCGAGAACTCCGGCAGCGGATCAAACAGCACGGCACAGACCCAGTTATCGACTACCTTGACGAGACCGTGGGCCGGAACGACTCAATCCGCAAACAGACGCATCGCGTTGTCAACGAAGCGCTCGGAGGATATTTCTAACAATGAAACAACACCCGGAAGTCAACGAAGTACAGGAGTTTCTTGAGATTGCCAGCGATTTCGAGGACCCCCTCGAGATCATCCGCGAATCACTATCGAATGCGTACGATGCCGGTGCGACAGAGGTCGTGATAACGATCCGCGACAGTGCCGCAGGCTCCGACATAATCATCGAAGACGACGGGCACGGCATGTCCCGGGACGACCTCAAGTCCTTCTTCGACCTCGGTAACTCCCGAAAGACCGACTCGATCGGCCACAAAGGCCACGGAACAAAAATCTTCTACAAGAGCGACCGTATCGTCGTTGACACCGCACACAACGGTTCAAACTTCCACGCGGTCATGGACCGGCCCTGGGAGAAGCTCAATGAGAAGACATTACCGGAATACGAGGTCTCAAAGACAGATACACGGCCAGGAAATACCGGTACTAGGATCCAGATCAGTGGTTTCCGGTCTGGTGAAGGATTCGACCCGCAATCCCTGACGTACGACAAGATCCACCACTACCTGAAGTGGAAGACCATCGCCGGATCGACAGCACACTTTTTCGATGATAGCCAGCGGGAGATGGAGGTCGTGGTGGACCTGGATGACGAAATCGATGACACCCGTGACCAGCTCACCACAACCAATCAGCTCACATTCCCCCGTGAACAGCTTCAGCCATCAACCGGCGAATTCCCCGCGACCCGTATGTGTAAACACTACCCTCCACGCAAAATCGAATTTGAACATGACGAGGGATCATCGACCGTCGAAATCGTTGGCATGATCGGAGGGAAAGACGCCCGCAACGAACTTCCCACGTACGGGCGGCACTCCGTCCAGTTCGGTGTCTGGCTGGCGAAAGACCATATCAAGGTCGAACAGGTCAACGAAGTCCTCACCCACGACAACGAGTTCATCCACTTCTTCTTTATCGCCAACTGCCAGGACCTGGAACTCGCCGCGAACCGGGGGAAGGTCCGGAACAAAGCAAGCTCGCTGTACAAAACGTTGAAACAGGAACTGAAGCACTATATGACGAAGATTGCGGAGGACCCCTGGTTCAAGGAAGACTACCTGGAAACCCGCAAGCGCGCACAGCTTCGGCGACGCGCACAGTCCCAGACAACGTCACTCGAAGAACGGCTGGAGTCCATTGATACCAACGACCAGTTCAAACCGACCAACCGATCGGAGGTCCTGCTCGCACTTGAACGCTCAAACAATGAGGTGGACAACAGTATCACCGTGAAAGAATACAAAGCAGACCATGAGGTCCCGGCTATCCTGCTAGACGATGATACGCTACGAACCAGTCACGTATACGTCGAACTCACCGAGCACTTCGAAGACGACTACCCGCTCGGTTCAGCCGACACGATTCTCTGCTGGAGCTACGGCGACATCGATATCCTACGAGAATATGAACGGAACGGATATCACGGCGGTGACGTGGAAATCGATCTTCAAGACAACCAGATCATCTACCACCATGAGGACCGCCACACCGTGGACATCATCACGGTCTCTGACCGGTTGGCCGCGCTAGAGCACCAGCCACTCACCTCACTGGATTAACACGGTAACCGCTACCTCTTAAACCGGAGTACCGGACTGTCTGCTACCACAATATTAACATGAAGCTGATACGGGTGTAGAGACATGGAAAGCTCAGACGAAACACCACTTTGCGGTACTCGGGTCTTCCTGTATCCTGGTGACCCAGACGGGACAGGGATCATCGACTACGATCCCACCGATTACCGGGAGATCTATCAGGATCTAGACTTCGTGGACAGTACCCAGTTCATCCGCTCTCTCGAGCAAGATATCAAGCTGAAGAACCGGTCTCTCCTCCGCGTAACCGACGGGGAGCGGTTCGAAGTCCCGGAGTACCAGCGAAACTTCTCGTGGGAAGAAGAACAGCACGAGGAACTCTGGGATACGTTGCTGTCAATTCTGACGCTGAAACCGAAATCGGGCGAACTCCCCGTGGACACCTACTTCGGCACTGTGTATATTGCCCGGTCCGCCCAGGGCGAAGTCTATGAGATCATTGACGGCCAACAACGCCTCTCCACGGTCTCCATCCTGCTGAAGAACATCAAGGACCACCTCGAAGACAAGCGGACGAAGGTTGACGGTCAACTTCAGGCGTACGCCGAGCATATCTGCGAGGAATACCTTGATGAATTGCTGTATCGGCGGAAAGGTCCGACCGAAACACCGTTCCTGGAACTCAACGACCACGACGACAGCATCTACGAACTGCTGTTCCAGGACCCGGAGAAAAAGGTTCAGACCCTGAAGGCGATGGACCAGTACGACGGCCGGAAGCAGAACGCCATCCGTCTCCGGGACCTCTTCGACGAGGTCGGTATCCCGGAAGAGGTCTACGAAGAGGACGAGGAACTGGCTGACACCGATCTGCTGGAGTCGTTCCGGTACTTTGGTGATTCCCACCGGCGGCTCGTACGAACCGACGAATACTACGACGCGAAGGTTGCCGCGTTCGCTGACCGGGAGGAGTTCGATACGCCCGAGAAGGAGGTCAAGGCCCTGCTCAACCTCGCCCATTTCACGCTGCGGTCTCTCCGCGTCTCCGAGTGCATCTTCCAGACTGATAACCAGGAACTCCGGATCGAGGTCTTCCAGTCGCTGAACGACCGTGGTGTTGAGCTCTCCAGTATGGACAAGGTCCGGGCCCGGATCGTCGGCCGGTTCCAGGGCGAGTCCGACAGTGACAAACAGATCGCCCGCTGGGAGAACGTGGTCCAGATGTTCGGCGGTGATGCAGACGCCGTTGAAGACTTCCTTGCCCATTACCTAGCTGCGACCGAGAAATCGTTCGAGACCGTGACGGATGCCCGCAGTAACATGCTGGAAGCGTTCCGGTTGAAGCAGATCGGCCGCCGTGATATCAAGTCACGGCTGGCAAGCCCCGGGCAGGCCCGCGACTTCCTCGAGGAACTGGAAAACTACGCTGGCCGGTACCGGGAGATCGTGACCGCGGACCTGACCGATGACGACACCGAACTGAAAAAGGAGTACCGGGAAGAGTGCGAAGCTATCCTCCAACGGCTCAACAAGCTGGGAACAACACAGTGGCGGCCGTTCGTCATGTACGTCTACCAGGCCGTGACCGAGGCCCCCGGGAAGGATGCGTTCCTGCGCGACATCCTGAAAACGGTCGAGAACATCACGTTCCGCGTCGCGATCTCCGATCTCGTGGCGACCGTTGTGGATGATACGTATCCGAAAACCTGCCAAGCGTTCCGGGAGCTCGAACAGTCCGGGAACCAGTTCGATACTGAGCAGATCAGTGCAACACTGGTCGATAACATCGACAGTTCGGCACGGCAGCTCTTCGGCGAGTCGTTTATCGATATTCTCGTCACCAGTGAAAACTGGCGGAACAACCAGACGAAGCAATTGTTCCTGAAGATCGCGGACGAGGATTTCCGGCGACGTAACCAGACCGGGATCACGAAGTCCGAATTAAGTGAGGATCCAAGCGAGGTCCACATCGAGCACATCCTCCCCATCTCGTACTTCCTCCCCGGCAAAGAGAACCCGTATGCATGGCTGGAGTGCTTCTTCGATAATGGGAAGCGCAACATGATCGAAACACAGATCGATTATCTGCGTACACGGGATGCCCATCTCCTCTCCTCTAACGATCCCGGCTACGATGAGATTGAGCAGATCATCGAGGGAATCGAGGAACGGTTCGTCCGCGACCTAGGGAACATGATGCTCCTCGACGAAGAGGTCAATAAACCGATCAAGAACCGGCTGTTCTCGGTGAAGCTCCGAGAATACCACCTCCGGCACAGTAAGGACATGGACAACCTCGTGAACCAGTACTTCTCGACCGCCGATAACGTCTCGACCGACAAACTCGAGGAGCTTCTCGGGTTGGAGCTGCCAGAGGATGAAACTCAGTTCGGAGACGTCTATCCCACGGTCCAGTACTTCAACGAGTGGTGGACCTACGAACAGCTGATCGACCGGAAAGCACAGCTCATCACGGCCATTCTGGAATCGTTGAAGTTCCGCACGGAACCTGACGAGTTCGAACCGTACATGGACAATATCGAAGACTACGTCGGGGAAGACATCGAAAAACGGCTGGCAGTGCTGACCGCCTGACACTCATTGCCCACCCCCATCAGAGCTGCGAACCTCTGTTTACTACTCACGGTGTTGGCAGTGGAGCACCGGCCACAGAACGGGTCGTGTTCTGGGCTATTCGGTCCAGTCGGAAAGAGTAGAAGAAGCCTCTTCGGGATCCACTTCGAGGAACTCGGACACGTTCTCGTGGAAAATACGCTGATGGACATACAACGTTTTCTTGGTGGCCTCGCTGTGGCCGGCCAGTTTGATCGTGTCGACCATCCGCAGCAGGTGCTCCAGTTTCTGCTTTGACCGGTTGTATGGATCGGCCCGGAACGCCCGCTCTTCATCAGATACCAGTTCAAGCGTGCCGTCCGGCCGGTCAAGATCGAGGGCGACCGACCCCTGTGGTGCGGCGATCTCGGCGTCAAAGTTGAGGTACGGCGTGTGCGTGGAGAGGACCTTTCGTTCGGCGCGATCCGTGTCGGTTGTTTCCCACCAGTCCACGTAGGCGATATCCCAGATGTCTAACCGCCCATAACTCACGACACTAGAATCCTGGCGGATAAAGTGTTGTCGAAGCCGATTTCGAAGATTACAGGTCTGCCCGGCATAAGCCGGCTTCCCGTCAAGATCGAACATGCAGTAGACTCCAGCAGTCCCGGCTGGCACCGATTTGAGATTTTCTGATATCATCCGTCAGCGGTGATTTCCAGTTTCCAACTAGTTAAAGCCCCTACTATTTCACGTAGTGGTCACTCCACTGCTCCAACAGATCATACGCAGGATGCTTGTACAGTACCTCATCACAGGATTTGCATGCGGTGTACAGACTCCCCTTCTGGTCCCAATAATCGGTGCGTTGGACCACTCCGTCCTCGTGGTGGCCGTAGTGCCCGCCCTCATACCGCAGGTGATCGAACTCAGTGCCCTGGCACTTGGGACACGGCTCAGACAAGGCATTCCAGTCCGCCCGGATGACCGACTCGAGTTCGAGCAGTTCATCTGCTGAGAGCCGTAGCTCGTATGTTTCCACAATTCTGTTCTCATCATTGATTCCCATTCCGGTCACCTGATTGTTCTACTCGGACAGTACCCCTGATTCATCGAGACTTATTTGTTCAGCACCCTACCTGTGTTATCTGGTAGTGCAGATTTTGATATACTTCCGTCACTTCTGATCGGTTTCCGTAGAGTCTACGGCGTTCACGTCAACTGGCTCGACCGTTCGTCCATCCACAGCACTGTTATTTGTACACTAGTTGGCAGTGCAGCAGAGTTATAAATAACGAGAGGCCGTGTTACAGTTGTTACCTCTAATTCAGCGTCAGGGAACTTAGTTTACTCTTCTTCGTTTGACTGTGTGAACGCGTCCAATTGGTCGAGTATTCCTTTCTCCTCGAGTTCTGCGAGCCGTTCGAGGATCTGGTGTTTCTCCTTCTGTGTCGACTGTTTCTCGAGGGACAATGGTCGTCCGCATGTCCGGCATTCGGTTTCTTTTGGCTGGTTCTCAGTACCACAGAAACTGCAGTTTACAGGTTGGTTCTCGTCTTCTTCGCCACTGAGCCCGTATTCATCTCTGATGGCTTGGTTGACGTCGTCGTTGTTGAGGTGTACGTAGACCTTCGCACGATTACTCCCGGGTTTCCAGCCAGCGAACTTGTTCAGTTGCTCGTATCCCATGAACGTCGCGACCTCTGTCAGACGGGTGTGGCGCAAGTTGTACGGTCGACGTTTGTTCTCTGGGACCTCGGCCTTTTCACATGCATGTTTGAATCGGCGGAGAAAGGCATCATATGGCAGTCGATCGCTGCGGTCGGGTTCGTAGCCGCAGTCTTCAGGGTGACTCTGTGGTGTGTTTCCGCAGTGGTGGCATTGTTGCTGTTCAGTCTTCACCCAGAGCGGAGCCGATAGATCTTTGATGTCTCCGAGTTCGCCGCCAAATGGGTGTTGGGCGAGCCACTCTCTGACTGTTCGTCCGGCGCGAACGAGCTGGTTGGTTCGATCTGGTGTGCCTTTGAGACCTTCGAGGAAGATGAAGTCGCCGTGTTCGGTGCTAGTGAAGTCACAGATGTTCGTCGCAAGGAGTTCGCCTGGTCGTGCTGCGGACTCGTATAGGATTTTGGTGAATGCACGGTCACGCGTGTTGGTGAACGCCTGGTAGAGTCGTTTGAGTTCGTCGGCCGTGAAGAGGTCCTCTCGTGTGACCTGTGTCTGTTTGCCGCCAGCCAGACTAAAGAACTGGACTTTCTCTGGATGTTCGCGTCCGCCGTTCTCGACTTTGTAGAATTTCTTGAGCGCGCTCTTGAGCGTGTACTTCGTGGCGTCTGCGTAGTCACTCCGATTGAGGCCAGCGACTAATTGCTTGAGGTCGTCTTCATTCGCGGTACGGAGTATGAACTCGTCGGGCGCGAAGTTCTTAAGCAGTGTCTTGAAGGCGGAGACGAGCCGGGTCTGTCGGACTTCACTGATGCCTTCGGCGGCGCAGTGATCGACGAACGATTGTATCGCGTCGATGTTCTCTGCTTGGAGTTCGCTTTCTGTTAGGTTTTGAAGGGTTCGATCGATATCGACGTAATCGGTTGTGCTCATGGTGTAGGTTCACGTGGTAATAGAGATGAGGTGTCGGTGAGGCCACGCTTCTATTGACCGTCTTTTACCGGAGTTCGGTTGGTAGGCAGTGAACTGTGTGTCCGACGCCCTCTCGGGGCTCTGAACTAACGGTTCGGAGCGTGGTCTCGGTCCACTATTTCTCCTCGTTTCGATTGGGTTTCATCTTTATCCTCTCGAGCAATAGTTTTAAGCACTACTGCAGATCCCTGTATATTTCATCTGTTGTTCTGCGGTGCTGTCGACACCGTCTGGTGACTCGCGCAGCCATCGTACGATCGGATACCCATTTTATGTGCTCTATCACGCATCGGAACTGGCAGGTGCATTTGCTCTTAGTGACGTGCGACTGGTATCCTTCTCAGGCAAGCGAGTTACCAGACACTATGTTCCGTCTTGCCGAATACCCCTAAGACCCTACTGAGCAGGATTCTTTGGCATGGTTTTCTGCCGAAGTGGCCGAACTAGGTCGCCTTTCCCACATCCTTCTTGTTCCAACCGTTTCTGGTGTACTGGGTGGCAGATTACAGAGAATAGTCTGCAGTAGATGATGCCAGAACAAGACGTTATACCGTTTGATACGGCGACTCTATGGCCATTCGTCGAGGGCATCGGAAACGTCCCGTACCAAGTGAAAGACGACCTGATCCGTATCAATCCCTGCATCGTCGAACCGTCGTTTCAACCCGTCCAGGATGTTCTCTGTTTTGCATACAACCCAGATCACATCGAACCCGTATTCGAGGTGTTTCTCGACGTGTTCCCGCTCTCGCGGGGTGTTTTCCATAGCAACCTCGATAGCGACTTCGGATTGGCCAGTATTGACATAGACATCTGCATCGAAGAGTTCGAGAGTTGTGGCCCACCCCGCTTCTTCGAAGGCGTTTTTCACCTTGTGTTGCCAGTACCTGTGGACAACACCGCCACGACCTTCGTGGCTTGGATCGAGATCCAACGTATCCTTGACGTGAGTACGGCCTCTGTCCGTCAGCTCAAGCAGTTTCCGAGCACCGGTTTCTGTATGGGTCGAATGTTCTGTGACTAATCCTGTCTCTACCAGTTCGGTCTTAGCCTTATTACCCTTGTACCGACTTGAAAAGCGGTCATACCGCTTGGTCAACGGAATGAACGGTTTTTCCACCACCCCTTTCAGGAGGTGTTCCGCTTCGTCGGAGACCGTGACTTTGGATGGCGGGTCGTCGATTACCGAGGTTTCCTCGGAGTCGGTGTTCTCGGACTGGACGGTTTCTGAGAACCGTGGTGGCTGCTTGCGTGGCTCAGCCGTCAGTGAGTTCCAGAGTTGGCCTTGATTCCTCTGTAGATCCGGGTCCGTAACCGTTTTCGCCAACTGGTACTCGTCAAGCGTTACTCTGGCCGGATCGCTGTTTCCGACCTGTACGACTGCTTCCCCGATATCGAGGTCTTTAGCGGCATTGGCTTGCCGCTGAGTAAGGTTCATTGACTCCGCAACCGCGTGGAACTGTTTCCGGTCGCCGGTAGAGAGAAGGATCTTGGTGTACGTGTTTGCTTTGATTGAATCGGTCAATTTCGAAGCCTCCTGATCTGCTACGATCAGTCCTTCCCCGAACTCCCTCATTTTCGCCGTCAGTTCGTCGACGGCCGGGATACCTGCTTCATCCTGCCTTTCTTTGTAGACGCTGAATACTTGCTTTGCCTCGTCAAGGACGAACACATGGTTGAGATCGTCTGAACGGTGGGACTGGGCTAGTCGGTATTCGTAGACAGCCGCGAGGATAATCTCCATCAGAAAGTTCTGCGTGTCACGACTTAATCCGTCAAACTCGAACACGACGTTCCGTTCGAGGAGTTCAGCGAGTGGATAGCCCTGGCTACAGTCGAAGATGGTTCCGGCTCCGAGGTTCATCGCTTCTATACGGTTGAGGACTGTGTCCCGGTAGTTCGAGGTTTTCCGCACGTAGTTAATGTAGTCGGAGGTGAGGAACTGCTCGAGTTCATGGAAGCTGGGATACGGCGGCGAGTTCTCATCGAAGAGCCCGTACAGACGGTACAGTTTGAGAATGGATTTTAAGAGATGGTTTTTTGATCCGGACAGGAGGGCGGTAGCGTGGCCGAAGATCTCGCTGACGACCTGTGCCCATCGCCGAGGTTGGACATCAGGTGGTGGGACTAACGGATTCAACTTGAGTTCTGTCCACGGTAAAACCAGTATGTCGTCTCTTTCTTGGGTGAGGTGGCGGTAGTCCTGTTTGAGATCGAAGCACCAGAACGGGACGTCTAACTGGGAGAGAAGGTTATAGAACAATGTGGTTTTTCCGGAACCTGACTGGCCGATGGCCAGGAGGTGTTTCGAGAGCAGTGATTCATCGAGGCCGTAGGCATGTTTCGAACCGGTTGTCCCGATACTGAGTCCCTCTGAAGTAGGAGTGCCTGCTGTAACCGGAGGTTTGAACGGGTATGCGCGGTTCTGTGCTAACGTGGCTGCCAGTGCTTGGCGTCCGTGTTTCTGAAGCGGCTCCGGTGCAAGGGTGTTGAACAGTACGAGACGCCGGATACGTGGATCCGAGAGCTCCTCTTTCTCAAGTACTTTAAGGAAGGACATCCGATTTCTCGAGCGAGAGTCAGTGGCCATACGTTAACGCTTGAGAGACAAGTTCGAATATAATTGTGGACACTCTGTTTCCCTTACCGGTCGATGGTAATTCTGTTTCTTTATCTGGGGTACTCTGTGAAACGCACGGCAAAGTTACTACTTTATGGAAATTAGGCCGATAATCTTCTATCAGCTCGAGCTTTTGATCGTGTCACAATGGGACAGCGTTGAAAAATTATACCGCCCCGCTACTCCCGTCGCTACTATTCTACTGACTCCTCAAGAATTTCACGTGTCACAGCGTCTGCCTTGGCTTCGAAGAAATCGAAGAAACCGGTCCACGTCTCAATGTCTGTTTGGCTGCGCGTCAGATATCCCGCTTCGCCATTAAGCATCATAGAGCTATTGCGTAACTCACCACTTCCGACGTACGCAAGTTGATTGTCCGCAATTATCATTTTCGCATGAATGCTTCGGTCCAGCTTCGGCTGTTTTCCTCCAATCGCGTGATAGAAATCATACACGGAGAGTGAACTCTCAGAGGAGGCGACCGATTCGAACCGATCCATAAGTTCTAGAATAGCCTTTCGACCTCGGTTGTGGCCGAAGTCGTCTGCTGGTCGTAAGAGTTCTCTCGTCAGGAATTTTATATTCACTCCCGACGAAGCTGCCTGATGGAACTCGTCTTCTAAGCGAAGTAATCCATCAAGTTCGAAGAATGGTACTACTAATCGGAGTGTTGAATCGGCTGTCTCGAACACTTCGGCGAGTGCGTTCTCTAACCAGACCCCCGAATTGATGTTCTGGTGTTCCGCATAGTCTTTCCACTCTTCCTGATGTTTGGTGGGGATACTCACAACCGGTTGGTACGTTTCGTCTGTCACTCCCCTCCCTCCTGGAAGCGTTTCGGATTCTAACACCTGGTAATAGGCTTCCCGTTCCGCTTCTGGATCCTCGAGTTTGAATTGGCCGTCGCTGTGCCCGGCGACGATGTCTCTCCGTACGAGAGCGTCGAGGTATTCTCTCACAAAGTTTCGGACATCCGGGTCATCGTACTGGTCTGGAATCCCGTCGAGCGACACCTTACCGGTGGTACGCAACCTCTCGTGAATCCAGAGGTAGATGTCGTCCTCACGCACGACGGATCACCTCCGCTGCGAGGTGCCGGTCAAGAAGGCTATTTGCAGGAACGTATCCTTCGACCTCTCGTGAGACAAACGGATGACACCGAGCGTCATCAGTGAACACACATGAAAGGCAGGCGTCAGTACAATCACGGGAACAGTCGCTGAGTATCTCTTCAGTCCGCTGTAATGTCCGTAGGAGTACGCTGCCTGTCTTGTTCATCGTGATTTGACTCAGTCCACCCGCGCCTACGTCTCGTTGTTCGACGAGAACGATCGCACCTTCTTCGATGAGTACCTTCGCGGCGAGGAAGTCCTCAAGACCTGTCTCCTCAATGGCTGCTTGGTACAAGGCGTGCTGGTAAGCATGAAGGAGTGGAGTAAGTCGTAACCCAGTCTCACCATCTGCAATTTCGTCTGTGTCAAAATCGTTCAACTGTGTCAGTTCCCGTGCTGCGATTGCCTCGTACTCGGCATCGCCATTACTCACGACATCTGCCAAGACATCGGTCCGGAGGTCGAAGACGATGCCACGTCCCTCGCGTCGGGTAAGGTAGGCTGTACGTTCTCGGTCTGAATCGCTCGAACTAAAGCTACGAGCTAACCGACCGTGTGTCTCGAGGTCGGTTCCACGTGAGTCGACGTTTGATTCATACCCATACACTGCGGACACGGAACTGACATCAGAAACTGTGAAGACATCGTTTAGACTGAACGTATCGTAGAAGATGGCCTGACTGCCAGGCGTGATTGTGTCGAGGTTCCAGTGATACGTATCGTCGTCAGCCTGGTTTATCTCGCTCGCTTCGTAGAGTGCTTCTAGGCTTGTTCCCGTCCCGTCGTTACTCACGATGTCCTCGAGGATAAGCGGTTGCGTGTGTTTAGCGTCGATAGTCTTCGGCCGCATCTCAGAGAGGACTTCTTCTTCGCCGTCAGCAGCTGGTTTGTGACAGGTCGGACACTGCCCATAGAACTGGTCATTGTGGTTGCGACTCTCCGAGCAAAAGAACCGAACGCCGGCAAGCCGATCACCAAGATTGACGTGCAGGTGACCACTACAATTGTTCTCTGGACAGGCAATGCGGTCTCTAGTGTCTTCCTTGCTGATCACCACGCTCGGCCCTGGCCCGTCAATGGATTCTTGCATCCATTGGTGTGGACTCGCCTGTTCAATGTGTGCACATCGTGGACAGACAAACAAGTACGGGAACCGGCGCATCTGATGACGTGGGCTGTGGGGACAGTCGACGGATCGTTTCATCGCATCCGGACTCTCGACTCCGAAATGATTACACGACGGATCAGTGCACCGATACACTCGCGGGAATGGGACACTAATAACTTCTGAGTCCTCACATAACTCCGCTAATTCGATATCGCTAGGCGAAAAATCGTACGAACGTGTCGTTTCGTTGGTATCGCCGGCGCTATTCGTATTATTGGTCGCGCTTGAGCGTTCGGCGTAGCGGCGGAATGCGTCTGGCATATCATCTGTGACCGGTTCGTCAGCCACAGCTTCGTCCGTGTCTCGCTGTTCGTATGCCGCCTGCTGTCGGTTGCTCGCGTCGGCTGTGTACGAGTAAAACTCGGTGTCCAAGTTGGTAATAACGGTCGCGAGTCGGTCAGCGAATGGACCAAGATCAGTTGGTTCTTTGTTTTCACGAATGGTCTGCACTTGCACTCGGTGACCATCTTCGGAACGGACTCTCCCAGGATACGCCGTCAGTAGGACCTGATATTGCGATAACCGTGACATTACTCGTTCACCTCCGAGGGCAGCTTCCACTCAATCTTTGTCCCGACCTGTTCGTCCGAGGTTCCCCGGAGTTCGAGATCTTTGTCTTCGAAGTATTCAGAGAACCACTCGTTGATGTTCATGGATCTATTATTTACGCGGGCCTGGGTCGCAGCCTCAAACCATTTACTCTCATGCTCTCTGGTCCCGATAAAATCAAACAACTGATCTGTTACCTGTTCATCAATAACGTCTAGAATCTGACTGTCAAGTTGAACGTCGGGAGGACAGAAAATGCTGCGCATGTCAGCATACAGTTCCTGTGCATGAGGGTTCTGTAATGGCCGGTCGTGTTCGTCGAACATTTTGACTAAGTCTTGGATGTCGTGCGGATTATCATAGTCGAACGCCTGCTCGCGAATCGCGTATTCTATCGTCAGAAACGGCCCGAGCAAGAATTCGAAGAGAATACGCGCCAAGTATGGATTTGTTGGATGAATTGCGGCAGTGTCGTAGTAGTCGTCAACGTTCCCAAGTAACTGGTGAAATTTCCGTTCGATCTGCATGTCGCGTGGCTTTCCAGGATACAGATGGATAGCTGCGTGGCCAGCTGCATCTTTTCGTCCTGTTCGTCCAATGGTCTGCATCTGCTCCGACATGCTTCGGGGCGCACCGAACAAGAGTAGGTTATTGAGCTCCGGGATGTCGATACCCAGTGACACCACCAAGTTCGCTAGCACTACCGGGTCTGCCGCTTCACTCCCCATCCCCATTGATTTTCGAAGGGCAGATTTTGACGACTCGCCGGAAATAAACTGTAGATCACTCAGGCCTCCGTCACTGATCTGATCCGCTCGGTCCCCGATAGACTCCCGTAGCGAATACCCGTCCGATTTCCGGTGAAGATAGCCCAGAATCTGTTCGTAGTGACTGATATCAGCATCGACACGGGCGTCTCGGATCGCTTCCTCGAAATCATTGCGGAACTCCGTTCCAGACGTCGTATTGTGGAAGTCATCATACAGTTGTACGATCGCTTCCCGGAATGACCCTCTGTTCGACGTTGCGACCGGTGTCCCTGCGAGGATTCGATAGCGAACACGGTTCTCTACCATACTAAAGTAGTCGCCATGTTCACCACTGTCTGGGACGGCAACTATCTCGTCTTCGGAGGCGCGTAGTAACCGCGAGATGTGTTCGAATTTGTTACTGATCGTCGCTGTCCCTGAGTCGACTGAGATGGCATGGCTATCTCGGTCCCGAGTCTCACCAGACCGTAGACGCGAAGCCAGTACTTCGAAAAAGCGGAGAATGATCGAAATGGAGATTCCGAACTGGCCAGTGTACATGTGCGTCTCATCTAGCACGATGTGACCGATTGGTGAGTGCTCGGCACCCTCGCGATCCGATTCACTCACCTTCCAATCCACCCCGTTCCATGGAGTGGTGACACGATCGTTGGTGTTACAAACGAAACACACCAGTCCATCCCGGTCGTTGAGCACTCGATAATTGTTCATATCAGTGAGTGCTCTTCCGCAGTTCTCGCATTTACTGTATGGAGCGCCATAGAACGGCAACGTGGAGAAGGTTGAGTGGTGCGTATTCGACTCTACGGTCGGCATCGTGAAGAACTTCTCCGGCGTTCCGACGGTCAAACTCGGCAGATACTGTTGGGTTCGCTCCACGTCGTATACGAAGTCGTATAGGAACCCGCACTCAGAGTTGGTGCAGACGGGGAACTGTAGGTGATTGTCCATCGTGTCGAGACAGTGTCTGGAGTCACAATCCTGACACTCTGTGTCCAACTCGGAGCCACAGCAATCACAGCTCCCAATATACCCAACGAGATCATCGGCATCCAAGTATGTCCGCTCACCGGTCTCATCATACTGCCGCCCGATTGCGACCCCCACAGAGAACTCTTGATCGGGCATCGAACTCCCTGCATTGGAATGGTGTTGTCCTTGGACGTATCGCTTGTATTTTGTAGCGAGTTCGATCACTTCCTCTAGTTTGTCTTCGGTTAGCATCCGCGTCGGAAACGGGAATGCGGCGCGTGTATCTCGCTCGAGGATTGTCAACAGCGTTGAACCGTAGTAAACGATGGTCTTCCCAGCAGAGGTCGGTGCCTGAACGACGACTGGTGACGTCTCATCATCAAGGAGTGCAAGTGCCCTTTCTTGGATTGCGTCCCACTGGAATTTGTGAAGTGTTGGTTCGTCGGCTGCGGTACGCCCTGATTCGTACTCGTCGCTCTCGATGGGAGGCAGGTCACCAAGGTAGTGTCGAAGTGCCAATAGAACTCCCCGAAGATTTCGGAGCAGGGTCTCGTGTTCACGAGCGGCCGTCGCCTCTTGGGCTAGCACAGGAGCAGCTTCGAGCAGCTCATCATTGTCCATACAGACTAACTGGTCCAGCCGGTAACCCGAGGTGACCGGTTCCTCTTCGACGTAATCGTACACCCCGAATGATGTCGTTCTGAACCGCTCGCCTGCTTGTGGCACATCTCTTGTCTCCAACCGTGTCTCGAATGATTCGACGGTCCGTGTGAGGTAGCAGTCCTGTTGCCGATACCGGTTCTCTTCACTTACGTCACGGGAATTATCTTCTGCAGACAGTGCCGACTGTAGTTTCACGTCGTGCTGTTGACTCGGAAAATCAACGACCATTTCGTCGAATTCGAGTTCCATTGATGGATAGAAGACGCGCCGTTCGGCCCACCCTGACTGGTCGTTTTCGTCCACATATGTCTCGTTCCTCATCGTCACTGTGAGCCGGACGTAGTCATCGGAATCGCCCGCCGGCGTCAAACCCCCGAGATCTTCGTTCACCGATACTGTGAGACTCAGTGTTAGTGTCGGCCGATTATAATTAATCTCGGCAGTATCTCCACTCAATTCTGAGAGATTATCATCGGTTGCACCCGTGCGATCAAGCGCACGTCTCTCCTGAGCATCTCGGTTTGGGTTGATGACTGCAGCCTGCGTCTGGGTTCCTGCGATCGTGATCGTTTCTTCGTAGTCTGTATCGTTCGAAATGGGGATGGATTCTGGCCCAGCTTCGAACTGAACGGGAATCGCTGTGGTCGCAAACGGTCGCTCCGCGGTATACATGTTGTGTGGTTCCCCACCAATCATGAGCGTTGGCAAGTGATTCTCTGTTAGTTGATACGGCGAACTGTAATCAACATCCAGATATGCACCGACGAATCCGTCGATAGCGACGGTTAACTCAGCGTCAAGACTGTCGCGTTCGACAAGAACGTGGACACGGTGGGCAGACGGGTTTTTGAACATTGCATCGTCGAACCCACCAACCGGGCGCGGGACGAGACAATTTCCATCACCAACTTCGTCAGTACGGACGCCGCGGCGGTAGGTAAAATCTGTGAGGTGCTCTACAGAGAGTCGGTCGAGATATGATGCATCCTTAGTGGTTGGCCGCAGTTGTGGAAGCAATTGATCTTGGAGAACCGTCTGTGGGTCACCGTCAGGAAGAAGCCGTGAATCCATTCTTAGTTAATAAATTCCCGCACTTCTCATTAACTTGTCCTATTCATTCCCTTCCTACTAAGGGAAAAGAACTAGACGGTACACGGTAGTAGTGATTTCGTCGAGTACTGCCCTCATCTATCTTTCTGTCGTAGCCATTCTTTATACGAAACCCATGGGCTGTATCGTCTGTGTATGGTGGCGAGTTCGCTTGCCCGCTCCTGCACATCGTGGGGGCTCTTGATGTGACGACCAGTGAATGTGAAAAATTTCTGTCCGTCAAAGAGTTCAACCGGGAAGTTCTTTGCATGACCGTATTCACTTTCTAAATTGTAACCTGATGCTAAGATATGGAGTCCATGGCCGCCGACCGAGACCTCGGTGTACGAATTGACTGTGGTAAAGATATCCTTGCTGGCGTCGTTAGTGAATCGAAGTTCGTTGTCAAGACAATCGTCTAAATCAATAAGGACAAGTTCGTCATCAAGACCCATGGCAAAGCCGACTCCTTCTGGAGCTTCGTGATCGGCGTACGCAAGTTGTGCTTCCTGATAACTCATATGATGTTCCTGCGTTTTGAGTACATCAACGGCCCTGCCTGATGCAGGGTCAATAGGCTCCTTATCGGCATTGAAACATGCCCACCTATCACGTTGTTTCAGCGAGTGTAAGAGTTCGTTCGATGCTATCTCTGATTCCTGAAGTTGCATTAGTGGGTCTGTGGGATTGGAACTGGAAAAATATTTACACCCATTGTACAATTGATACCGTACACTCTCTTGACGATGAATTCTGATACAGATGATGATTCTTGGCGGAGGCGAGAATTACTGTTCCGACAGGCGATGAAAGATAAGAATCTGTTATACAAGACCTACAGTCGGTATTATAGGGCCCATCACATCACAACGAAAGCAGGTTGGATCTCCACGGGGCTCACAGCAATCATTGGTGCCGTTCTTCTGTATGTGATCACATCAGCCACGTTCAACTTACCAGTGATCAGTGGATATCTTCAAGGAACCGACGACGTTCTAGCGATTTTGTTGCTCATCGTCTCATTGATAGACGCATTTTACTCACCGGAGGCCCGGTCGATCAGGTACTATAGAGCAGGGCAGGACCTTCAAGAACTTCATGACGAGTACGAGAACTTTGTCAACCTGGCTATCGCTGACCCTGGTCGAAATATCGATATGCTAGCCGAAGAATTCGAACAGCTGCACAAAAGACGACACAGTTTGAACAAATCAGTCCCTCAACTCAGTGGAATTTGGCATTCGATGGTCAAAATGGATCAACACGGCTACCGAACGTTGATACCTTTCGTTCCTAGCAAGCAGGAATTGTCGGTTCGGAGTTTGATTGAGTCGAAGCTCTCATCGGAAAATGAGGGACGTTCGTCCCCTAAAAAACAGTGGGAAGAGACGCTGTCGGAGAAAGTTAATGGGTTCAAACAGAAAGAGACTGTAAATCAAAACTGAAATTAGCAGGAATGGTTTAGGAGATTACTGGTCCAGCATAACCAGCACGCAAACAGACTTGTCGAACCCATAATTATTTACACTTCTTAGATAGAGCTTGTTACAACTGCTTAAAAAGAGGAAAAGGCAGGGGTTTAGGCCCGTGTCTGATGTTCTGCCATAAGTTCCCGGAGGCTTTCTTCTTCCCCATTCCAGTACGTCTCTGTCTCGTCTTGTTCTTCGATGAACTGGTCAGCCCGGTCCTCTACCGTTTCTTTTCCAAGTTTGTTGGCATTCGGTAGTTTCGAGTATCCGTTTTCCAGGAGGGTCGCTGCCTTCTCGAAGCCAGTGTCGAGTTCATAGTCGGGAACATCTTTGCTGTAGTGTGTGAGCGCACGTGTCGCAGCGTTGTATGTCTCCCAGAGCGTCGGACTGTCTTTGTCGTTGATCTCGTCGTGTAAGGAGTTCAGGAGGTCGGGTACTGGCTGCTCGAGGTACTCTCCGAGACCTTTCTCAAGTAGGACCAGTAGTGCTTCGTCCTGGTTGAGAAAGGTCTGGTTCTGTGCTTCTTCAATCCGGTTCTCGACGATTTCCGGGCTTTCAACAACGCTGTCAACCGCGTTGTAGGCAAGGCTGGGTTGGAATGGCTCGCTGTGTGTCTGTTCGAAATGAAGCCGTCCGTCGAAGGCCATCATTCCGTTGCTGCAGACCTGACGCATCCCTCCGACATCGTATTTGACTGCGTGGAAGCCGGAGTGGCCAGACTGGATCTGTAGTCCGAGCTCGATAGGATCATCGTCGGCTGCATATACAGTTGTGTCGCCGGTGAAGCCGATTTTAGCACTCATTTTGTGTGCAGTAGGTGATAGACTGATGGTTCCAGTGACACCAAGATCGTAGCTGTCTTGATGACGATCTATAGCATCACAAATCGTCTCCAAGATATCTCCGTATTGGATGATGTTGTAGAAGTCTTTCGAGGAGGAGACCACGCCGGTTGCCCGCAGATCATCCGTCCACAGCGAGTCTCTATACGGGATTTCCTCCCACACGTCCTCGCCCTCGTGATGTGCGTAGACCTCGTGACGCTCAACCTGTGGTAGTTTATCCGTGGTTTCGTATAGTTGGTCTAAGTCGTCGAAAGCATAGGTTTGTTCTTGCATCTGTACATCGCCTCGTTCTACCAGAGGAAGTGGGGTTGAAGAGAGTAGTAGCCAAGGGGATACCCTGTTTCGTATGAATTCAATCAATCATCTACTTCGGTGAGATCCTGTTCTGTGACCTCGCGTGTGCCTTGCCGCATTGCCCGGTGTCCGGCCTGAAGCAGTTGTTCGAAAGCTTGCCGGCAATCACCTGTATTGTCTGCGACCTGTTCTGCGATAGTCTCAATCACTTCGTTGCTGACCGTTCCGGGTTTGAATGTCTGTTCCACGGCATCTTGAAGGATCTTTTCAAGCTGGGTAGCGGTGTAGGGTTCGAACTCGATGGTTCGGCAGTTAAGCCGGCTCCAGCTCCGTGAGTCAAGCATGATCTCGTCCGGTGGGAGATTGGATGTCACGATTAGTCCAAGTTTGTTTTCGGTTTGTTGGCTGAGCATATGGAGGTCGTACGCAACCTCGGTCTTTTCTTTCAACTGGTCGAATTCATCAAGCGATACGGCGACACTCCGGTTTTTCTGAAGCCATTCACGGAGTTTGGAGAGTAGTTCGTCGACCGGTTTGCCTTTGCGTGGTGCTGGATATCCGAGTTGGATCAGTAGTTCGGTGAGTAACGCGGAACGAGTAGAGTACTGCCAGCAGTTGATCTGAATGGTTTTCACACTGGTCTCGGTTGCGAGTGCGTCGAACACATGGTTGACACACATGGTTTTCCCGGTTCCGGGCGTTCCGTGGATAAGCAGGGTTTCAGGTGTATTGCGTTTAATCAGTGGCCGGAGACCGTCACGGATCGCATGGATTTCTTTGTCGCGACCCGTGGGCTTGAGGCTGGCTTCACCGTTCAGGTAGCGTTCTGAATAGATGATGCCACTGCTAGTAGAGGTGTTGTCAAACATTGGTGGATCACCTTCACTTGGTTTGTCTGTCAGTGGGTATTCAAAAGCAGAACCTGGGATACTATTTCGTATGTGGGAGAGTGTACAGGCTTTCGAATGGATACACCGCTAATAGTTTTCTCATGGGGTATCCCCCTTGGGTCATGTTTTTCCCAACTGAAGGCCAGTGTCCGAAAATCCGTGTGAGTCCTGACCTCCAAATACTAAGTCTATGACCGATATTATCGATACCGCTGACCCGTTGACTCGAACGTATCTCCCCGCACAACTCGTCGATAGAGAATCAGAACAGGAGACCCTGTCAGAAGCGTTTGCGGCTGATACAGAGACTCGGCTTCAGCACATCCATATCTACGGACCCCGTGGGACCGGGAAAACCCATCTAGTCAAACAGTTTCTTACAACGTTTCCTTCAACAGTGACCACCTGCTACGTCTCAGGACGGCCACACGACACCCAGTACAAAGTCTTGGAACGACTGCTCCAACAGTTGACCGGTGAACGCGTTGGAACCGGCCATCATGTCTCTGGTCTCCAGCGCCGGATTGAACAGACGCTGACCTTGGAGACCGTGATCGTTCTCGACGAAGTTGACTTCCTTCTCTTGAATGATGGCGATGATCTGCTCTACTTCCTCACCCGGCTGGAAAATACCGCAGTGATAACGGTTTCAGCCAACCACCGAAGCCTCGAATCCGAGTTGGATGCACGAACTTATAGTTCGTTCCAGCCTCAAGTCCTTACATTGAACCCGTACACACCAAGTCAAGTAGAACAGATTCTTTCAGAACGTGCCCGACGGGCGCTGGAGCCGCAGTCAGTTGAACGTACAGCGCTCTCACGGATTGCCTCAACAACCCCGAACATCGCTATCTGTCTCTCCTGGCTACGGGTGGCTGCTGAAGCAACTGATGACGCAGTTACTCGCGACGTCGTTGACGAGGTTCAGTATACTGGTTATGCTGAGTACGTCTCTGAGTTACTCGACGAGTTCACACCTCACCATCGGCGGTTATACGAAACGATTGAACTCTTGGAACAGAACGAATCAGAGACTCTTCTCTCGGGAACGGTGTATGATACGTACCGCGAACGGTGTTCTGACACCGATGTCAGACCGTTAAGCGAGCGGCGGACCAGCGATTTCTTGACCCATCTCGAACTCCTGAGATTAATCGAGGCAGACTACCACTACGGGGGACGGAAAGGCAAAACCCGGGAAATCCGGCTCGTAGACTGGAACAGCGATAATCCGTCAGAAGAAGAGTGAGAGGTCGGTATCGGTGAGTTCAGTTAGTTCCCGTTGCAGCCGACGTCTCTCCCGCTGAAGCTGTTCACAGTCCTGCCAGTATGCTCGCTGTAGCTCTTGAAGCTGTTGCTCAAGCTCTCGTATCCGCCGCTTCTGACTGGTCACACGGTCCTCCGCAGAGAAAGGGTGCTGCAACCGCTGTAGCCGATCCTTCTCAACGCGAACAGCATCCTCCAGTTCAGCAACCGATTCATCGTGGAGTTCTTTCCGGTCCTGGAGTCGGCTCTCAATCTGACCGAGTTCCGCTTCTATGCGTCCCTGTTCCTGATTTTGTGACCTGGTCAATAGTCTCTCTATATCCACATCTTCCTCGAGTAGATCAGTCTGGGTGTGCGGGGTATAGGCCGCAGTACCGGGACGTGATTCTGCCAACAACTCTTCATACTCGGGATACCGCATACTGGATTCTATGTTAGTAGGTCCAGCGCAGACTTACCTGGGTTCTGTGTCGCCTTGGTTCAGTAGTTCACGGTACTGTTCAGCGGCCTCCCGGTAGAACCGTGGAAGCGACTTGACCTCGTCTTCTGACCAGGACGATATCTCTTCGAGAAGTGCTTCGGCTTCCGCTAGTTCATTCATCGACATCTGTGGCTACCACCCTTTTGGAACTGTTCGAACGGAGAGGCTTAGTGAATACGTGGAGGCCCGGCTACACTTGAGACTCTTCAGTTTATTCTACTGGAAGTCGTCGATCTCGGACTGGTCCATCAAGATGTTCGCAGCGTATTCGACCCGTTGAACATGGATCTCGTACAGACACATCCTGGTGTAGTCCTTTCCGGTGTCTTGGGCTGCTTCCTGCTTCAGGAATCGTTCTGCTTCACCGACCGAGTGGAAAAACAGGTCTGTTTCAGCACCGTCCGTCCGGTACAGCGTGTCCCCGCTTTCCGGGTTAAACCAGCAGTAGACCGTGTCTCTTGTCTGATCAAGATAGTGGTCATAGCCGTCATTCACTTCCGGTCTCTTTGAGTACTCCAGTAGTTCAGCTATCTCCCGAATAGGCCATCACCGGATTCTTGGAATGCTTCGAACTCGGTTTCAACAACCCGGGTTAGTTTGTAGCCGCCATCCGGGAATAATTTCTTGTCACTGTCGACTGAGATATCAACACGGTACGCGCCTGCCGTCTCCAGTTGTTCCCGGCTGAAAGATCCGTACTCCCACCGGCCATAGGTATTAGGAGATCTTACCCTGCCAAGATACAGGTTTTCCTCTGTTTTCTCGTAGGCTTCCCACCGCCAGTTCGGTAAGAGAAATGCTTCCCAGACCGCTAACGGCTCCTCATTGTCATAACCCATCATATCAATCACCGGTATCTAAACTAGAGAGTAGTACTCAAACCCGTTACCAGACACTACGGTTCAGATGAACGTACAAAAAATAACGTTGCTCGAGAACCAGTGAGTTCTCTATTCACTCATAGTTTTAGCAGGGACATAGAGCCGAACCCCATCTTCATCATCACGGTCCTCCGGAAAGAATCCGTACCAGCCGTCACTCACTCTTCTTTCCCAGCCTTTGCTCTCCTGAACCTGCTCCAGTGATGAACGACTAAGCCAGGTTTTGAGTGTCCCATCTCGAGTAGTAGATTTCACAAGGAAGTACCCCTGTTTTGGAAGAATCACCGATGTCTCAGTACAATTCTCGGTCTCAAGCAGCTTAATCGACGGATCATGGTTCTTTTTCTCGCTGCGTGGATCCCACCAAATCTCTAAGTTTCCTACTTCCATACGTGGAAGATCGCCATTCCTACAGATTTTAAAGAAGAGATCTGATGACGGAACAGTGTATTCATTAAACTCTCTCTCAGACTGCTCGGCGAAAACAGGATGGTGAGCATCAAAAGCCACCAGTCGGAATTCATCTCCCACAAGTGGTCCAGAGCAGTCCACCGGCCGATCAGTGTACTTGGAGAATATCCCTCCCAGAACCGGGAATGACCGTGGAACCAAGTTGGAACCTGCTTGACTCCGCTCGTGAAACCGATAGCGAAAGTAGTCCTCGACTGTGTATATCCGAAGATGGTTCTTTTTGGTTCCCAACTGGTCTCCCCTATGGTTGACTTCTAACATTACATCGTCTCCTTTGTCGAGATCGGTCAAGGGGCTTTTATAGAACGTCAGACACTCCGAGGGACAGGTGAGTGCATACCTGAACTCCTCTGAATTAGGGTTCTTAGACAAACTGTAGGGTGTTTCACCGTTATCCGAAAGGTCCACCCGGATATAATTCGGTGGGTCCTTGTCCAGTTTCGGCTCCGGCTTGTCTTCAACTGAACCTCCTTCGACAATTTTGGGGTAGAAGGTCTTCCGTCTCTCTAGCTTAATTCTCTCAGTTGAATCCCCCTCTGTCTCCTCTAACTGCTGAATCCGTTGTTTTAGCTCTGTAAGCTCTTCACATTCGAAGGCAGCGTCCGGAACTGGAACATAGTGCGTCCCTGAGTTATACTTTAGTTCCACCCGGTATGGTTCGTCTTCTTCCCCAGTCTTGTCTGTATTTTTAGACTTCACCTGTCTGCACACCTATTCTAGATGACATTCATACCTCCATTTCCTTTGTTATTTCGATGGCAAATTGGATCCGATACGGTAAACATGGTTGGAATAGCATCGGTGAAGTCCCTGCAGTACTGGGCTTATCCGTACAGTACACGGCTCAAGCTGCTCCGCAATGTTCTAACGAGGTATCGCCAGCGATTGTTCAGCTTATCGAGTTGACTCGTCATCTTCAGACCACCGCAGTTACCTTCGCGATTCCATTTGCGGGCCTGATGCTGACAGTGTCCGGGTTTCTCTGGCAAACCGGTTCGGCAGAGCATCAGCGACGAGCACGCCGAATATTCATTAACACATTTGTCGGCCTCACCATCGTAATCCTGAGTGATGGACTGGTCTCCATCGTTACGAACGTGCTTTGTGGGGGCGGTGTTTGATGCGGCCCACCGCTCTCAGCCTTGTCGTCCTTCTGCTGGTTATCATGGCTGTAGTCCCTGGAATTGCGGTAGCAGTCAATAATACGACTTCGGAGTCGATGCCAGTTCAGGACGGATCTGATGAAGGTATTGGTCTCGATATTGGCGGCCAGTTTCAGAAAGCCATAGTCTCGGTCCTGATGGACATGGTGGAAAGACTGATAGAGACTCTGAATCAGGTGTTGATCCGGATCTTCGTGAGCTACCCCGAAGTAAAGCAGTCCGCTGTTCTGAGTCTCCACCAGAAGGTGTTTCAGGTATCGCTGGGCTTGGCATCAGCCGCCGCTGCTTGGATCGGGATACTGCATATGTCGAACCGTGTTGATGGTGTCCGACCAGTGGTCTACCTACTGGGAGCGGTGGCGTTTGGAGCAGTCGCACCCTCGCTTCTCCGGTACCCGGTTGAGCTGTCGCGTCTAACCACTGAGGCGCTTGCACCGACTGATCAAGGGATTGCAGCGTTGACACGGTTATCTTTCGAACTGTTTCTGGTCGCGGTTATCGATGTCTTCCTATTGTTGGGCACCGTGATGATCTTCGTCGCCCGCGATGTCTATCTGATGCTGGGTGTAGCAATGGCACCCTTGATTGCGTTGATGGCGGTGACGCCTCCTTTCCGACGGTTTGCGGACAGACTGATTAGTATCTGGCTGGCCTGTCTACTGATCGGTCCACTCAACGTCGTGGTTCTGGATCTAACCCTGTCGTTGATGGGATCACTCACTGAGACTCCGCACTATCTCTGGGGCTTAGGAGGAATCGCTCTCCTCTTCGGGTTGCCGTTGATCCTGTTGGGTGCGGGAGCCATCGTGTTCGCTCCGATGACACGTGTTGTTAACAGGGGGGCTGGAAAGGCCTGGGGCGGTGTCAAATCAGGCTGGAAACAGGCTCGAGACACTGGACAAGACGAGGAAAGCGATTGGTCGGATGAGTCCGGCCCACGAGGCCGTGGAAACCGTTACCGAAGAGGGGGTGATGACTGATGGTGAAAGCAGATTTCCCGTCGTCCATTGATCCGAGAGTCAAGTTTCTGGATCGCTACACGGTCTGGGATATTATCCGGATCAGCATCCTGGCTTCCATCGGGTGGCTTCTCGCGGAGTCTGCCGGAGCCACCATCGGTATCTTTCTCGGGTTCTTGCTTACTGAGTTCAAGCTCGGTGGCAAAACCCTCGATGCCTACCTTATTGACGCTGTCCAGCGGATAACGACCGCTCCTACTGTCTCCAGTCCAGAGCTAAGGAAACTCGTAGATGGAACAGTTATTTTGGATGATGATACCGTTCTCAGAATTGTTCGAGTCTCTTCCCATGACTTAGATTATGCCTCGGAACCAGAAAGGAGAGCAAATCGCGATACAGTCTCGGAACTGCTGAACGGCGTTGATTGCCCTGTAGAAATCTATTCCCGGCAACGACTTGTTGATCTGTCGGAATACCTGGGAGCCAATGGATCAACGGTCACAACCGACCACTATGTCATCGTAAAGTCATCCAGACAGACGTTGGCTGAAAATCACCGTGAGGTGAAACGACGGGGCTCAGAAGTTCGGGGCCTATTGACCGCAGGTGACCTCTATGCCGAATCTTTGACCGGGGCGGAGTTGAAGGCCGCCGTCGAGAACCTCTATCTTGGTAAGCTACGACTCTCCCGGAAGGGGTTCGAGACCGAGTATGGCCAGAAACGGGTCTGCCGTATGCTCTACATCGACGAATACCCCGGTCAGCTACCGCTCGGATGGATAGCCGAGGTATTGAACCAGAAGAATCCAGGACTGATAGATGTAGTCCAAGACGTAAAGCCGGTCTCCAACTACCAGCGGAGTTGGATGGACCGGATGCTCGCCCGGGTACGAACAGAGATATCTGCTACATGGAGGCCGTCACGCCAGGCAAGTCTCCGGGAACAAGAACACGGCATAGAGCAACGGATGGATGCTGAGGCAAGCGGAGAAACACTGGTCAATCACGGGATCTATGTCGTCGCTCGTGGCGAAACAAGTAGTGAAGCCGATAAAACCATGGACGCAGTCAAGTCCGTTCTAAACAGGCTCCGTGTGGAGACCCGTGAACCACGGTATTCTAACCAAGCCGTGAAGGCTATCTCAGCCTTCCACCGCTGTAGATTCGACGAGTCAGAGATCGTTCCCGGAGACTCCGCGGCCACGGGATTCACCTTCGGTACTAAGGATAGCATAGAAGCCGGCGGAATTAAGATAGGTGACCATCGGAACGATGCCCCTGTAATTCTGGACCGGTTTTCCTGGGACGCAAGTCACATCACCGTTATGGGTAAGAATGGCTCCGGAAAGACCTACTGGACCGGTCTAACCTTGGTTCGGTCTGCCATAGCCTATGATGATCTTGAGATCTATATTGTCGACCCGAAGAAAGGCGACTACAGCGATATCGTTGATGCGCTAGACGGCGAAACCGTGTTCATCAGCCAAGCAGACTTCAATGGAAACAGGAATGACGTGGTTCGGTTCACGGTCGAAGACCCTTCACGGGACAACACGGAGAAATTAGCTGAGACGGTACGACATATCCATCGTCAGGCCTCGAAGACCGATAGAAAGACACTGGTGGTTATAGACGAAGCTCACCGTGTCACCACGAAAGGCAACAGAATCTACCAAGACGGCGTTCAGGCTCTCTCCAACTTGATCCGTGAAACCCGGCATAAAAACGTGGCTGCAACACTCGTCACACAGAACGCCGACGAGTTCACACGGTCCAACGAGGGCAGAAACATTCTACGGAACGTCGACTGCAACCTCTTCTTCAAGCAGAAAGATGTCGCCAGCCAAGTCACCGACTTCTTCCAACTTTCCGAAAAGCAAAGTGTTGAACTCCGGAAGCTTAGAACCGGAAATAGTCTACCGTTCAGTGAGGCAATTGTTAAAGGGCCAGTTGATACCCGTATCAGAGTCCAAGCCAGTCAGGAGGAACACCGTCTGCTGGAAAACAGTGAAAACCGAGACATGATGCTTCCATCACTGGACTCTGCTGGTTCCGTAGAACCTCGGACTGAGGAAAACGGAGAGAAGAAAAGTCGAGCCGACGGTGGCCACAAAACCATGTCAACCGATAACACGGACTCAGGATCCACCGAAGAGTGCGGGTTCCTGAAGGTGATCGGATTCGTTCTAGGAGCTCCAATCGGTTTGTTCGAGTGCGGTTTACTTGCTGGATTCCCTGTAGCTACGGCTCTCCACTGGAATGACATGTTGACGTCGGTTCTTCCAATAAACGGGTTGCCTCTCAACGGGACACTGGTCGATGTCCTCGCAGTTTGGACAGCTACCCTCATAGCGGCCGAACTTCTCTGGACACTGCTCTTGAGCGTAGATAACTGGCTGGCACAGCCCAGGAGGTAAGTCGATGGGGATTTTCTCAGGCGTCGGCAACAGCTACGTGACACTCGACGAGGCTACAGCGAAACAGCTTGGGCAGCCCTCAGAGCGTTTTCTGACCGCTCAAGTCCAACTACCGTTTGACACCGAGCTACCCGCCACGCTTGATCGGTTTGTGAAGGGAATCACGGAGTACCAGACACAGTTGCTCGGACTGAAGAACACTTCACCAACCATTGCTTTCGAAATCCAGCGGTTTGACCCAACAAGGATCCGGCTACAGTTCGCGGTTCAGTCAAGCCGATTAGACAGGAAGATTCGAACCCATCTCCTCGAGCAGATCCCTGAAATCAACTTTCAAGAAGGGACTACCAAGCTTCCTCTGTCAGACGGCGTTTCTGTCGGTGTCGGAGCTCTAACCCTCCGTAGAAAGGACGTCTACCCATTAGAGACTGAGTTTGAAAGACCGCCGATCAACTCAGTCATCACACCACTGCACCCTGATGCGATGCGCGACACCAGTATAGTCATCCAAATCCTATTCAAGCCCATGGCAGGGAACCCGGTTGGGAAACGTATCTGGAATCGGGAAGCATCGACCGAAAGCCGGAATCTTCGGAGCGAGAAGGTAGGACTGCTTCCTTGGAATGACCGGGATGCAACTCCGCGTGAAAAGCACCAAGCACGCCGCATCGACGAAAAAGCGGGAAGTCCTCGGTTCAAAATATCGGCCAGGATACTGGCGATCGGCGCGGACGAGTATACAGCCAGCAGAATTAAGGAGATCTCAGGTGGTTTTAACGTATTCGCTAGCTCGGATACCGGTCAGTCGTTCAGAACCACTACGGTTCGAAGCCTGCGAAAATCTCCTATTTGCAGGGCTGTAGAAGCTGTTAGAGACCGGAGCTTCAGTCATTCATTCCAGCTCTCGACTCAAGAGCTCGCAGCTCTAGTCTCAATCCCGGACCGTGAACAAGAGAACCTGATAAAGACTGTATGAAGCCCAGTGAGACACGGAAGCTGATCAGAAACTCCAAGAATTCCAATGTAACGCACATAGGTTCCCGGACCAGCATCCTCGGAGTGGAAAAGAATGTCTCCATCAAGGATAAACACCGCATCAAACACGTTCTGACAACTGGAGCTAACGGCACCGGTAAAACCAAGGAACTTCTACACGTCGCGTTACAGGACACTCAGAAAGGCCGCGGACTCGTCATCATCAACCCTAAGGGAAAACTCATCGACGAATACCTGGCTAAAATCCCTGAAAATCGGTACGACGACCTAATCTATGTCAACCCTTCGGAGCAACCGATCACCGGGATCAACGTCCTCGAACCCTATATCGGAGCAACCGGCTCGCTTGCAGCGAAAACCAATCAAACAGAACTCATCGTATCAAATCTTATCCAGTTATTTAAGAGACGTACCGACAACTGGGGCGCAAGATTCGGAAGAGTGCTCGCCACACTGCTTCGCGCTGGAATCGATGCCAACATCGAACACCAATCCGGATACACGCTTTTCGACATAAAGCACTGCGCCACCGACGACGACAAACTCAAAGACCTAATCGATGATACCGAAGATCCCGAACTCCGCTCACAACTGGTCAACATCAAGAACAACCTCTCAGACCGTGAGCTTGAACCACTTGTCCGACGATTAAACGACTTTACTGAAAACAAAACCGTTAGACATGTTATCAACCGGGAAAAAAGCGATATCGACTTTCAAGAAGTACTGAGCCACCAGAAAATACTGCTAATCGACGCCCGTGAAGGAGAAGTCGGAACGACAGTAACCGAACTACTGACCTCAATAGTGATTACGAAGCTTTGGGCTGCCGCACAAGCAAGGTACTACCAAAACCACGATGTCCATGATCCCTTCTTTTTGTTCGTTGATGAGCTTCAATCGTTTCCAAGCGAGGGCACCCATTTTGCAGAGATCTTGAGTAAGGCCCGTGAATATGGCTTAGGCTGCTGGTTCGCCACACAGTACCTCTCACAGCTTCCACGTGCTATGCGTGACGCAGCTTCTAACAACTGCAGAACCAAGCTTGTCTTCGACCCTTCAGGATCAGAAGATCTTCCCAAACTCAAGAGGATGCTTCGCGGTACCGATCAGAGACAGCTGACTGCCTTGGGCGACTATCGCGCCGTTGTTCAATCGCCAGGAACTCATCGTCGACAGATCGCCACCATCGTGGACACCTATCCGCCCTGGGAGACTGAAAACGTCGATATCAGCCAAATTAAACAAGCTGCCACATCTGCTACCGCACCTGACTCTACACTTGAAGACCTTGTTGTGGGAACCAGTGGGAATGCAGGTGGAAGGAGACATACCGAACTACTGTCGATGGCGAAGAGTGAGTTAGCCGAACGCGGTCTCCGCGTAAAGGATCTCCACCAAGAAGTAGGGGAGGACAAGCCGGACGCATACGTCTACCTCCCGGACAGCTCCGTAGCCCATCTGGAAGTAGAATACCACACACTCTCCAAACCGTCGAAAACTCTCACAAACCTTCAGAGAGCCCATGAACGGGATCGTGAATGTATCTTCGTCGTTGAAGAAGGTCAAGTCAAGAAGCTTGTCAACATCCTCTCTGACCCAGTTAACCGACAAGGCAGACAGCATGAGGATGACAAGGGCCCGTTCAGCTACTATATTGATGAAGAGGGAGAACCGTTTACCGATATCGAGTGGGTAGAGAATGCCGACTACAGGATTCTGGAAGTCTCCGAAGATGGACTCATTCTCAACAACACTTCTGATGAAGCGAGTGCTGAAGACAGCCAGTACGACACCACAGAAACACAGAATTCCGAGAATCGGTTTGAAGACCTTAGAGAGATTGATCAGACCGTCCTCAGTTGTATCAAAAAGGGTAAGGATGATGTCCAGCAGGTCACCTCCACTACCGGTCTCCCGAACCACAAGGTCAATTACAGCTTCAGGAAACTCGCGGAACTCGGGTTGATAACCGTTGAGAAACCAGATGAGCCTGTTGAGCGGATAATTGATGGACAGAAACGGGTGTTCCAGGTGAAAGTCGCTGAGCTAACGCCAAAGGCCGAAGCCGGGTTTGAATTAGGTGGCTCTGTTGAAACCCTCAATCAGTGATATTTTGGTGAGAGTGTGCTAAATACAGGGCGCATACAGCAAGGTCTGAAAGTCTGTTAGAAAAAGGGCGTAGTTCTATGAGATGTCGACTCAATCATTATTATGGATTGTTATATGAACTCCAGTAGTTCCTTGCGGCCGGAATTCTCCCTTGTAACAGATTCTTGCACGAGCTACATCATGCCATTGGTTGATCTTGTCTTCGGTCATTTGATTTCGATCTTCCTCTGACAGGGCTTCTTCTCCGGGTTCGATTTCTATCTCTAACGGGGCTTCAGACAGATCAGGTTCAACTATTTGGTCAGGTTTGTCAAACAACAATACGACGACTGGTTCTTCATAACGGATTGATATGACTGGGATCCCTGCATAGGTTCCGCGTTGGTTCTCAAAGATTCGTTCGTCTGGTGGGACAAACGGATCGTACTTAGAGTCGTCTCTAAACACCTGATCTGTAATACCAAGCGAAGTCAGAACGGCTTCCACACCCCTTGAATCGGAATATTCATCGATTCGCTGAATAAGTTGGTCGTTCGAGTTTACCTGTACTGGTTCAAACTCCAATTCCTCAAACACGAGCCTCGAGAACTTCTCAATAATCGGATTTGCATACCGCTGAATCGAGTCCATTATTGGAATCGCATCAACCGATACCAACTTTCGTCTAGGAATTTGCAGGTCGACGAGATGATGGCTTTTATCTCTGATTTCTCCTACTGTAATCAATGACTGCGTAGACATAACATTCCGAAGCGTGCACTCCTCGTCGAATTTTTTCTTAACAGATGCGCGAAATTCGTCTTTCTTCGATTCATCAAGATCCTGATTACGAATTTCCTCTCTCATGTCATCCCGATATTGCTCAGCCGCATCGTCATGTAACTGGACGAGAGTATCGATGAGTATATCGAGGTCGTCAACATCGGCAGTAAGAAACTCCGTAAGAGATTCATCCCTTAATTGGCCGAATCCCTTATTCAGACTCTCGGATTCGTTCGTGACTTGACGTACAGCAGGGATTGGTGTCTCTCGCTCGGATTCCTGATCAGTAACCCAATCAGAATCACTACCCAAACGCAGAAGCTCGGCACAATAGAAGTCCCGAAGCCACGAGTGGACAGACATCGAAGTAACCGCAGCACCCATTTCTTCTTCAAGTGCTTCATCCATATTCCACCGTTCCCAGTATCCAAGTTCACCATCAACTGGACTCCTAATCATCGTGTAGTAGGTCTCAGCAACTTCCTCTATTGAGGAGCGTTCAGATTGAGTTTCAGCAGCAATCTCAGAATACGTCTCCCGTGTCATCCGATCATTCTTGAGAAGCCGGAATGCCCAGGCTGAGATAACAAATGTCATAACCGAGACCTCGGAGCGAACCTTTTCTCCGTACTCGATTTTTAATTCTCTCCATTCGTATTGCCCCCTTGAGTTAGTGTAGTAGCCATCTGGATGAACCATCTCATATGGAAAGAACTCCGTAAACCTCGATGCGAGATGTGAGTAGCTCTCTTCGTCAGAATACTCAACATTCGTTCGAAGCAACTCAATCTTCCTTTCCGTGCTATTGTTGTCGCCATTTGAATGAACCATCTCATATGGGTAGAAGTCCGTAAACCTCGATACAAGATGTGAGTAGCTTTTTTTATCAGAATATTCAACCATCGTTCGAAGCAATTCGATCGCTTGCATGAATGCTTGTTTCCAAACCTCGAACCTATTCTCCAGTTGCTCCTCCGTTTTGCTTGTCTTGAGCTCATCAAGTGGTTGATCAAGTAGGATCGAATACCGACGGACAAAGAATCGTTTCAGGTCGAAGACCATTTCCCCAGACTGCTGTTCCATTACATAGCACCGTTTAAGGTCGGAAAGTAAATTAATGTAGAGAGAATTGAAATCGCGCTGTTTTGCGCCTCTTGCTGCACTTACAATCGCACTGAGAACCTCTCGCCGGTAATCATATGATTCGTCGAGCAACGAATCATACAACGATCGAAATCCATTGCGGAGAGTCCGTTGAATTGTACGATCACTATGTTCGTTGACGGTGTCTGCCAGTTTCTCCCGCTCTGAGAGATAATCTTCAACAATCTCAGAATAGTCGACAAGGTAATCGACGAAGCTGTCCTTCTTATCCTGATTTGCGGCGGACAGACAACGGTCGGTGATATATTCAATAAGAGTCTGTAACTCCGGCTCGTCGCTAGTCATCGTGTTGTTTTCACCATGTTCCGAAGCTGCCTTAGAAACTCCTCTTCTGTACTATCTGGGATCTGCCCCTCATATACGAATATTTCATCATTGCGGGTATATCTCTGACCGAGCTCCGGTAACTGTTTTAATTGTACGCCAGCATCGCCCGCCGTATCAAACAGATTCTCTAGCTGCTTCTCATGGATGTCAGTTACTTTGCCCAGTGTTTCTACTTCTTTTGCGGTAAAGACATGCTCATTCGTGTGTCCAAAGGAGGCCACAGGCCCACGAGGATATCTTTCTCCTACCTGTTCTGAGACGATTTCAAACCATGGAGGATGAGTTGGTTTCTTCAATAATTTTTGCATCTGTACTCTGATTTCGTTCTTCACACGATTGTCGAGCGGCCTGCTTGTCATTTCATTATAAATTGTGAAGTAGATCAGGAGCACTGCGACGATGCTTACTATCAAAAGTATTCCTGCTGTCCCGATGTAATATATCCCGTCATTTTCTTGTGCATGTAATGTAAGCCATCCCATGACTGCGATCACTGAAATTAAAAACACAATCAAGTGTGACGCCCATGTATGTCGAATATTTGTCTCGATAAGCGACGGATTGGAATGTCTATTTGTGAGGTAATCCCAGTAGAAGACTAACACAACAAAGCTGAACCCAGTGATTGTCGCGTGCACTTGCCAAGAGGCTCGGAGTAATCCCGCTCCAGATGTGTGAGTGATACTCCAAAGTGGGATTTGGAACTGGGGATATTGCGTCAGTTGAAATCCGACTAATCCCATAGCTAAGGCGGGTATACTACCGGCAATGGGATGTCTACGGAGAAATGATAATATGACTACCTTCCGATTTTGTTTCCAGACTGAGCGGGTTGACTCCTCGACTGCGACGAGCCGGGATTGCAACCAAATCGAAGACGGACCCAAGAACTGTTTTCGCCAATATTTGAAAATTGCGAGCACTACTAAAAATAAATAAGAGATACTGATTAGAGGCCTGAAAAAAGTTATAGTGAGAATTAAACCACATAATAGGATTATGAACACACCGCTAACAACGAGTGAAGCCCTTTGTCGGGGGGTCCATTCGGGCATGATATATTAAATCCTTTTGAGGGTTGACACATATGTTTTGGCTTTCGTGATGCTGATTAGAGGATAAGGCATCTAATAGTACAGTACGCCAGGTTCACTATTGAGTAATCAAAATCTTCCTCATGGTTTTTCAGCACGCCGGTTGTGTAAGTCGTTAAGATATAGTAGTGTAATTGAAGTGGTATCACTGAGGTGTTTGAGCAAATGGGCGGACCACCAGAAGCACCAAAGGGAAATACTGAACCAGAGGCTCTGCCTCAGAACCATCTGAGTCGTGTGGTCTGGATGCTTTCACTGATTGTGGCCTCTCTTCTCGTCTATACGCCAGGAATAAGACAGAGCATGTTAGCGAGTCCCGTTTCCACCATGTCTGGATTCACTACCTTCGCGACCAGCAACCGGTTTCTATATATTGGTGCAATTATCGCGGTTGTCCCGGTCGCATTCATCAACCTTGTCATCCATGAAGAGGTACACAAAGTCGCATCAAGGATGGCCGGATACCGCTCTGAGGTTAAACTGAAACCGATATGCCATGGACGGGAACCCTATAACTACATCCCGGACGAGTGGATTAACAAGGGTGAGTACCAGCTAATATTGCTTGCCCCTCTGTTCGTCATCAACCTATTTGCAGCATCGCTGGTTATCATGGATATTTCTCCGACAGCCGCTACGCTTGGAAAAGCCTTCTTGGTGGTGAATACAGCGACATCAGGCGATGACATCCAGATGTTCCTTAGAGGGATAACGTATGATATGTCCACAATATATCAGCATAGGATTGAGAAACACTCACTAGTCGTTTACAGATCCGTTACAACGGACAAGTAGATAGGCAACCAGACTCACAATTCCATCGTCTATAAGGGCCAATACCATACTGTTGTGAATGTAGTGTGATTGGTAGTAGAGGAGCAGTCTCTATGCGGATTTTGACGCTGGTTAGTTTGCGGTATCTCTGCAACCCAGAGGATTGGCCTATGTCGAACACGCTTGCTGTGCTGAATAGATTCTCTGTATCTTGCACGCGATTTCTATTAACGGCTGAAGGTTTCAACAGAGTGAATCAGGTTAGTATAAGCCCGAATCCGGTCTGCGAACCCAGGTCGGAATCAGGTTGTAAAAACCGGCGACTATACACTGTATCCTGTTTCCAAGCCAAGGGAGAGAAGAGGGTTGGTGTTTAGATGTGGACGTCCAGCTTCTTGATACAGTCTAAGTATTCTTCTCGTGCTTGTGTCCGGTCAACACGGGTGTAGATATCCATTGTCTCGGTCTTTGAGTCACCACGAATGTACTTTAGGACGTGGTCGCTCATCCCCTGGTTCCGCATCAATGTGGTGAACACGGTTCGGAAGGTGTGAGGTGTGAACTTCTTGTGGAACCTTGTTTCACCTTCTTCCATGACTCCGGCTCGGACCGCGGCATCACGGACGTGCCGACGTAACTGCTCCCGCGTCATTCGTCCTCCTTTCACCGATTCGAAGAGATAGCCTGAGCCCTTGTCCGTCCGTATTAGTTGGTAGAACTCGATAATCTCTCTAAGTTCGTTGTCGATCGGGACGACAGTCTGTTTGCCTCCTTTCCGTTTCCGTAGTCTGATGAATCCTTCATCGAGAAGGAGGTCGTCTTCCCGTATTTCACAGGCTTCACGGGCTCGACACCCGGTTTTTGCGAGTACCGCTGTCACTGTGAAGTTTCGCGGGTCTTCGACAGCGTCAACGATTTTCCTTGCGTTTTCCCAGGTTGCGCAGTCGGGTCGGTTGGGAACATTCTTCGGCACTTCCTCGAGGATGACGGCAGCCGGGTTTCCCGTGATTTCTTCGTATCGTGGTCGTTGGAGAGCCCAGCTGTAGAACGCTGACAGGCTTTCAAGGTAGCGTCGTTTGGTGTTCTGGCTGAGCTCTCGCTGGTTCAACCGGCTCAGATATCTTTCAATGTCTCTGACCTCGACGTCTTCAGGATTGAGATCAGGAAACTCGTCGTGGAAGAATATCTTGGCAGTACGGCTGTACTCGTTGAGTGTTCGCCGTGTTTTTCCCGTGGTTTCCTTGCTTCGAAGCCAGTCATTGATGGCTGTGTGCTGGTTCCGGTAGACTTTCTCTTCCCAGCTATCAGCCTCGAAGAGATATTCAGAACTGCTCATCGCCGATCACCGCCGTTGTTCCGGAGTGTTTTCCAGCCGCTACCTCGCCGGTACTCAACTTTGCCTTGGTTCGCTGACCGGTAGAGCTCTGATTTCAGTTCGTTGCGGAGACGTTGCTGAAACTCCTCACTACCTACTAACTCTCTCAAGACTTGATCTAATGGCTTGTACTCCGAAGTGACCAGTTCCTCTAGTGTCCGGGTTTGAATCAGGTTAGAACCAGATTCCGGGTTTGAATGGGTCTGCTTCCGGTTCTCCAACCGGGTCTGGAGTTCGTCGACTTCCTGCTGTAGCTCTTCTACCCGTCGACGATCACCGATTTTCAATCGGCCTTGTTGCCGCATCGCCCGTGATTCCTGAATCAGGTTGTGAAGATACCGGCTGAGCGACAAGCCTTCTTCTTTCGCCTCGGACTTCCACTCTCGCTTCACTTCTTCGACCGCATAGGTTTTGACTACTTCCCGTTCTTCACTTTTGGACAATCGTCGACCAGTCATCGCAATATCGCACCCCAATATGGACATTTGTCTAACAATGCTTTTATCTCTAGTCCTAATAGTGTGGCCTCGGCACTCATAGGGCTCGTCACGATCGGATGCCGAGTCCGACTCGGAGTGGGTGCATCGTCATCGGCCGATCGGCCATACGGCCGACGGTCAAAAGACGGTTTGGATCGGCAGGTCAGGACTGCGTCTCACGATCGGCAGTCGAACCGGGGAACCCGGCGTTGAACTCGTCGACGAGGTTCTGGAGGCGGTGGGAACTCCGCGTGAACGTCCGTGGCGCTCGATCGGTCGGGGTCCGGACGATCGGTTCGGGAGGGGTCCGGGCGGGCGATCGGTTCGTGGGTCGGTCCGGCGTCGGGTCGGGCTGGGTGTGTCGTGTGTGCATGTCGGTCGGGTGGTGATGGGGTCGTCGCGAAACGATGCGCTACGCGGAAAACGAATTCAGGCGCCTACGTGTACGACCGACATCTGTACCCATCGCTACAGGCCACACATGCATAAAAGTTCGTGATAGATCAACTATGGCCGCACCGAGGTGTGAAAACAACCCGCACGCGTTCCGGTCGGGCTGCTGATCCGGACGGGGTCCAGCGCTCGACCAGCGGTAGCGTCACCGAGTACTTAAGCCGCCGCCGGGAGATAGCCCGGGCGATGGCAGAGGGAGTCGAGACGGACGCGCCGGTCGCGAGTTTCGTCGTGCCCGCGAAGAACGAGGCGGACTGGCTCCGGGGGACGCTCGCGAGCATCGCGGGACTCGACACGGACTACGAGTACGAGGTAATCGTCGTCGACGGCGACTCCCGGGACGAGACCCCGGAGATCGCCCGCGAGTACGGCGCGGCCGTGCTCACCGACGGCGGAACGAGCGTCGCGGTCGCCAGGAACCTCGGGGCCGCGCACGCCTCGGGAGCGTGGCTCGCGTTCGTCGACGCCGACACGCGAGTCCGGGCGAACTACCTGACTGCGATGCTCGGATTCGTCGAGGCCACCGATCTCGCCGCCGCGAGTTCCCGCTGCCGGATGACCGGGCCCGGGCGCGCAAAGTTCGTGGAGGCGACGATCAACCACGTCTTCCCGCGATTCGATCGGCCGATTTTTCCCGGGTTCAATTTCTTCGTCGATCGGACGAGTTTCGAGCGGGCTGGCGGGTTTCCGACGGTTCCGAACGAGGACACCGCGTTCAGCCGACGACTCGGTCGTCGCGTGCCGACGGGATACTGCCCCGACGTCCTCGTCGAGAGATCGGGCAGGCGGATCGCAGACCTGGGCCTGACCGGAACGCTCTGGCACTACGTCCGCCTCGACGTCGAACGGATCCGATCGTCGCTGGAGCGATCGGCCGCGATCGACGGGGGCCCGATCGACGACGGCGCAGTCGAGTCCGATCGGTAACGTGGCGACGCGCCGGAATCACGAGGCACGTCCGGCAAGCAGGGCCCGTTCGCGACGGGTCCGGCACCAGCATGGCGATCGCTTTTGACGGTCGAGGCCGCCTACCGATCGTGACAGATGTCCCGGCGGAAGCGGAGCGATTGCTCGAGAGCGAGCCGGTGATGGCCCACCTCGGGACCTGCGTCGAGGGGCGGCCCCACGTCGCGCCGGTGTGGTACCGGTACGCGGACGACGCCGTCGAGATCGTGACCACGGGTCGGAAGCTGGCGAATATCCGCGAGAATCCCCGCGTCGCGCTCTCGGTGCAGGCCGACGAGGCGGGCGAGACCAAGTGGACGGTGACGCTGCTCGGCACGGCGACGATCGTTGACGACGAGAAAGAGACGGAACGAGCCCGCGAACGGATCAACGAGAAGTACGGCGCGGAGCCGGAGGCTTACGCCGAGAACGAACTCGTGCGGATCGACGTGGGATCGACGAGCTACCGGACCTACTGAGCGGAGTCCACCGGACCGGCCGAACGGGACGGTGTGCGTCCGAGAAGGCCTGGCCCCGATCAGTCCCGCCCGGGCGACGGCTCGCGGAGCCCCGGATGCGTCCGCATCTCTCGCACCCGGCGCATCTGCGCCCGCAGGTCGGGCGGACTCCCGGGGACCTGCGTTTCGACGGCCTCCGCCGCGGCGGCCTCGTCCTCGATCGCCGCGACCGGCTTCGGGAACGGGCGCAGGTCCTTGTGGATCGCGAGGCCGGCGGCCGCGTCGTCGCCGATCGCGATCGTGGTCTGGTTCTGGCCGTGTGTGACGTCGCCGACGGCGTAGATCCCGTCGACGCTGGTCTGCCGGTCGGCGTCGACGTCGATCGCGCCGTCCGCGCCCAGTTCACAGCCCAGGTCCGCGGCGAGATCGGCATTGTAGGAGGTACCGTACATCGCGAACCCCCCGACGTAGCCCCGCTCGGTACCGTCCTCGAACGAGAGGCCGCCGAGCCACGGCGGTTCGTCCGGGTCGAGGCTCTCGTCCTCGAAAGCGGAGGCGACGGCCGTGTCGATCCGATCGATCGGGTGGGCATCGAGCTGAGCCTCGGTTTCCGCGTCCCACTCCGGATCGCGCCCGTCCAGCAGCAGGTCGACGTCGGTGGTGAAGTTGAGCATCGTCATGGCGACGTGGGCCGCGTGCTCGGTGTGACCGAGCACGAAGACGGAGCCGTCGGCGAGCGTGTAGGCGTCGCAGTGGAGACAGTAGTGGAGTCCGCGCCCCGTAAACCGCTCTATATCCGGCACGTCGGGACGCCGATCGCGAAAGCCGGTCGCGAACACTACCCGTTCCGCGTCGACGGTCGCATGCGCCGCCTCGACGCGAAACCGGGGCTCGTCGTCGCGTTCGTCGCGACGGGTCACTGCGTCGACGGCGTCGGGATAGAAGTCGCCGCCGTAGTGTTCGACCTGATCGATCGCGTGCGTCGCCAGTTCGCGTCCCGAGACGTTCTCGGAGACGCCGAGCAGGTTGTGGACGTGGGAGGCCCTCGCGTGACGGCCCCCTTCCTTCTCGAAGACGGCCGTCCGGTGGCCGAGGCGGGTCGTGTACAGCGCCGTCGTCATGCCGGCCGGGCCACCGCCGACGACCGCGACGTCGTATGCAGGCACAGTGGTCATCGCACCCGCACTCGGACGGCTGTCGGGTTGAGTCTGTACCGTGAATATGCGGCCGCGACCGATCGAGTCGCTCGCGCCCCACGCGAGGCGTCGGCTACTCGCACCCGCCGCAACGTGGCGGCTATTCCTCGAGGCGTTCCCGTGCGGCGGCGACCACGAGCGGGAGCGTAATCGTCGCGTCGGCGTAGACCGAGACGTTCTCGGCGTCCTTCTCGAGTTTGCCCCACGATCGGGCCTCGTCGAGCGTGGCACCGGAGAGCCCGCCGGTCTGTTTGGGATCCATCGTCAACTGGACGCCGTAGTCGTACGCGCCGGGGGTGACGAGCATCGTCTGCAGGGTGAAGTTCTTGGGGACGCCGCCGCCGACGAGGAAGGCCCCGGCCTTCTCCGCCTCGAAGGCGCGATCGGTGAGGGCGGTCATGTCCGCGAGCGCGTCGAGCGAGAAGTCGGAGGTCTGGGAGTACATCCAGGCCTGCAGGCCGAGCACGGAGTCCTGGACCGCAGGACAGTAGATCGGCACGTCGTTCTCGGAGGCCGCGGCCGCGATGCCGGGGGCCTCGTCGACGTCGTCGCGCTCGTTGACCGCGGCGTTGGCACGGCCGAGTTCGCGGGTGAGCCGTTCGATCGAGACTGGGCCGTCCGCTTCGGCTTCGGCCTCGAGCACCGGGAAAACCTCCTCGCGCAGGTGCGACTCGAACGTCGCGAAGTACTCCTGTGGCAGGTAGACGTTGTAGATCCGATCGACGCCCTCGTCACGGAGCGTCTCGTCGTGTTCGCGCTCCGTCTTGCCCTCGGCGTGGGCGCACCCGTGGTGGTGCTTGCCGCCGATCGCCTCGATGGCGTCGTGGGTGAGGTTCGCCCCCGTCGTCACCAGGACGTCGATGTAGCCGTCGCGAATCAGGTCGGCGACGATCCGGCGCATCCCGCTCGGAACCATCGCGCCCGCGAGCGAGAAGAAGACAGTCACGTCGTCGTCGAACATGGCTTCGGCCACGTTCACCGCCTCGTGGAGCGACGACGCGCCGATGCCCGCCTCGCCGTACTCGTCGGCCAGTTCGCCGACGGTCATTCCGGCCCGGGCCTCGGCGTGGCCGATCGGATCGTGGCTAAACGTCTCCCGATCGGGGTCGTGGTGCGCGTCGTGCTCGTCGCTGTCCTCGTCCGTCATGTCCCAGCGTCGGAGACCCAGCGATTTGAACGCCGCGGTTCCGCGAGGGCGGCGGCGTCGATCAGCGGGCCGTCCCCGGCAGCGGGCCGTTAGAGCCCGGTCGGCACCTCGAGGTAGGTCGTCTCGAGCCCCCACTCGTCGGCGAGTCCCTGCAGGGCGCGGACGCCGAAGGTCTCGGTCGCGTAGTGGCCCGCGAGGAAGACGTGAATCCCCGCCTCGCGAGCCTCGTGGTACGCTTTCTGTTTCCCTTCGCCGGTCACCAGCGCGTCCGCGTCGGCCGCGACGGCCTCGTCGAGCCAGTCCGTCCCGCTCCCGGTGACGATCGCGACCTCGTCGATCTCCTCGGGGCCGAACTCGAGCACCTGGACGGGCTGGCCGCCGGTCTCGAGGTCGTTCTCGAGCCGATCGCGCAGTTCGTCCGGCGCGAACGACTCGGGTGCGACGCCGCGCTGGCCGACGTACTCGGGACCGAGTTCGCCGAACGGGGCCCGGTTCTCGAGGCCGAGACAGTCGGCCACGCCCGCCGCGTTCCCGAGTTCCGGATGGCCGTCCAGCGGCAGGTGCGAGACGTACAGCGCGAGGTCGTGCTCGATCAGGGGGGCGATCCGATCGTACGTGCGGCCGGTCACGCGATCGAACCCGCCCCAGGAGAGTCCGTGGTGAGTGACCAGGGCGTCGGCCCCGGCGTCGATCGCCCGATCGGTCGTCTCGCGAACGCCGTCGACCGCGAACGCGACGTGATCGACGGATCCCTCGTCGGGGCCGACCTGCAACCCGTTCGCGCTCGCGTCGAGATCGGCGTAGTCGTCGGTCCGTAACTCCTCGTCGAGTCGATCGGCGAACTCCGAGAGGTCCATGCCCCCGGTTTCGGACGCGATCGGCTTGTACCCTAGCGACTCCGATCGCGTGCCTGCCGCGTGCCTGCTGGTCGCGACCTCAGCCGGCGGGGCGTTTACGGTACTCCCCGGCGACGGATAACTATGGCACGCCAGACCGTCTCCCACGAGGACGGCGCGATCTACGAGTTTACCCCGGATCTCGAGGCGATCACGACGATAGACCCGGGAACGGATCTGACGATCGAGACGCGGGACAGCCTGGACGGCGCAGTACAGGACGAGTCGGACGTGATCGAGTCGGTCCCCGAGGAGGTCAACGCCGCGACCGGGCCGATCGCGATCGAGGGTGCGACGCCGGGCGACGTCCTCCGGGTCGAAATCGAGGAGATCCGACTCGCAGAAGCCCAGGGCCGGGTAATCACCATCGACGGCTTCGGCCTGCTCGATCGGCACGAGGACATCGACGCACCCCGCACGCGGATGACGCCGGTCGAGGACGGGACGATCGCGTTCGCCGACCTCGAGGTACCCGTCGACCCCGTCATCGGCACGATCGGCGTCGCTCCCGACTCGGAGTCGTACACGACGCTGGTCCCCCACGACCACGGCGGCAACCTGGACACGACGGACGTGACCGCTGGAAACGTGATCTACTTCCCCGTCTTCCAGGACGGCGCGATGCTGGCCATGGGCGACTGCAAGGCCGCGATGGCGGACGGCGAGATGTGTGGCACGGGGTCGGAGATCGCCACGGAGATCGACGCGACGGTCGAGGTGATCGACGCGCCCGCGATCGATCTCGAACGCCCGCTCGTCGAGACCCCCGACTCGTGGAAGACGATCGCGAGCGCGGAGACGCTCCAGGCGGCCTGCGAACTCGCGAACCGGGACGCGATCGACCTGCTCCGGGCCGAGCACGGGTTCGACGCCACCGACGCCTACATGGCCTCGAGTCTCGTCGGCGGCCTCGAGATCAGCCAGGTGGTCGACCCGCTCGTGACGGTGCGCAACGCGGTGCCGAAGGCGTACCTCTCCGACCCGTTCTGAGACGATTTACTGTACGTCAGTTCCGGCGCAACCGCCGCCCGGATCGCGGTTGCGCCGGTACATCGGTACAGCAATCCGTATGAGACGGTCGCTCAGTCGGATTCGACGAGCGGTTCGAACGCACCCTCGGTCGGGACCAGTTCCGCGATCGGCGTCGTCAAGACGACCTCGTTCGACGCCGGTCGATAGTCGACGACGTCGTGGTCGTCCAGTCGCGGGAGGTGGTGGTGGACGAGCGAAACCGCGATCCGCGATCGATCGCCCGGGCCGCCGTCGGCGGACGGTTCCGTCCGCTCCCGAGCGGCGAGTTCGTCGACGAGTTCCTCGACGGTTGCCCGTTTCCCCGGGTCCAGGTACGAGAGCACGCGCTGGCGATCGGGATCGGCGAGAAGTGCGGAGACCGTCGCTGACTCGAGTGCGGTTGGCTCGGGACGGGTCATGTGATACCGATTCGGGCACGTTCCCACCAAGTTCTTGAGCCAAACCAGTTGGGTGCCCGACCGAGTCGTGGCCACCGCGGTCCCGATCGCTCCGCGGAGAGTCCCCCGCGAGATCGAACCGAGACGCGCACCGCGGCGCTACGATCGATCGGCGGCCTTCAAGAAGACGAACTCCCGCAGGAGTTTCCCCGCGAGTGCGGCGGCCTGGCCGTCGTCCCGATCGTTGACTTCTACGACGTCGAACCCGGTCGCGTGCGGGGCGACCTGGCGAACGGCGTTGCGCATCTCGCGCGGTTCGAGGCCGAACGGCTCCATCGTCCCGGTTCCCGGCGCGTACGCGGGGTCGGCCGCGTCGATGTCGACGCTCAGGTAGACGTCCCGATCGGCCAGCGAGTCGGGCGCGGTCCACGCCGCGACGTCTTCGGGCGCGACGACGGTCACGTCGGCCTCGGTCGCGCGATCCCACTCGGCCTCGCTGCCCGTTCGCGCGCCGAGGACGACCAGCTCCTCGACCGAGTCCGTGTCGTCGAGGATCCGGCGCATCACGCTGGCGTGGCTGAGCGGGTTCCCGTCGTAGGCGTCGCGCAGGTCGAGGTGGGCGTCGAGCGAGACGACGACCTCGGGTTCGACCGCGCGTGCGCCGGCCAGCGAGACGGTGTGTTCTCCGCCGAGCGTCAGGGGGACGGCGTCGTCCCGGACGACGTCGCGCAGGGTCCCAGTCAGCCACTCGAGGTACTCGTCGACGTCGTCCCACGCGCGAACGTCGCCGCGATCGGCGACGCCGCAGTCGGAAAAGTACTGGTCGGTTCGACGATCGTAATCGTCGAAGGTCTCCGCAAACGTCCGGATGCGCCGGGGCCCGAAGCGGGTGCCCGGCTGAAAGGTCGTCGAGGCGTCCAGGGGCGCACCGACGACCACGAAGTTCGCGTCCTCCGAATCGGCCGCGCGGCCGGTGTCGTCGGACCCGTCCGTCCGGTAGTCGGTCGCCCCGGGAAACATCAGACGATCTTTCGCTGGTCGTCCATCTCGAGGTACTCGATGTTGTCGTCAGGCGAGACGTCCTGGTCCTCGGGGACCCGCATCGTGATCGTCTCGTAGGTCTCGAGGTCCATGACCTGCATGTCCGAGCCGTCGACGGAGACGACCTGTCCCTGTTTGCGCTCGATGATCGGGACCCAGATCTTCGCGTCGACCGGCTGGGAGAGCGATCGCTTCTTGCCGTCGAAGACGCCCTCTGCCTCGACGCGGGCCTTGGCGCTGCCGTGTTTGCCCGGCTTCGCCGTCGAGTACGAGTTGATCTTGCACGCGGCGTCGTCGATCATGACGTAGCTCCCTTCCTGGAGGTCGCGAACTTCTTGCTGCTGTTTCGCCATGTCCCGGGGTAATCAACCGACGCTCATAAACCGTTTGGAACACCGCCGGACGTGTCACGTCGGCAGACAGCGGGACGGCCGGCCGAGCGACCGTTCGCGATCGATCGGCGACTCGCAACTGCGATATCATTGCCGATCGATTCTCGCGCCCGTCGGGACGATCGACTGACGTGTTACCCGGCGGATTCGATCGGTTCACCACCGGAATCCGCGCGCCTCAGCCGGCGGTTCGAGCGGACTCGCCGGCAACTCGGCCGCGAGGTCGGGATCGTTGTAGATGCCGGGGGCGACGTCGTTCGGCCCGTCGGGGTAGCACAGCGACGCGAGCAACTGGACGTGGCCGCGGCCGACGCCGAGTTCGAACTGGCCGCCGCCGTACAGCCGGATCCCGCGCTCGTCGCAGTAGCGAATCGTCTCGAACAGCGACTCGATCGAGCCGAACCGCGACGGTTTGACGTTCAGCCAGTCGGGCTCCCACGGGAGCGCTTCGACGTCCGCGACGCCGTGGATCGGCGCGTCCCACGAGACGCGGGACCGGACGTCGGGGTCGTCGAACAGGGGTTCGGTCTCGTCGGTCAGTGCGGGGTCCTCGATCACGGCGTCCGGGAACGCCTCGAGGACGAGCGAATACAGGTCGGGATCCGCGGGCACGTCCACGTCGGTGCCCTCGTACTGGCCTTTGAGATCGAGGATCCGGACGGCATCCCGGCCGACGGATTCGTCGATCCCGTCGACGAGGGCCGCGTCCCACTCCGGGGTCGGATCGAGTTTGAACTCGATGTCGGGCACCCGATCGCGCAGGTCGGCGAGCCGATCGGTCGTCGGCGGATCGCCGAGTCGCGTGCTGGCCACGAACCGGACCGAGTCGCGCGATCGATCGAGGGCGCTCGCGAGGTCCGTCCCGGCCTGTCGCAGGGCGAGATCCAGCGCGGCGCTCTCGATCCCCCAGCGCCGGTAGTTCCGGAAGACGTTCCGACCGGGAGCGCCCCCGAGAAACAGGTCGCGCTCCGCGAGCGCGTCCGAGAACGAGTCGATCGTGTACTCGCCGGTCAGGTCGGGGAGGCCGCTATCGGCCAGCGCGTCGTGGTCGTCCGTCTCGTACGTGACGTCTTCGCCGATCCCGACGACCGACTCCCCGTCGGGGCCGGGACCTGACAGCGAGATTTCGGTTGTCACGCGCGTGAAGTCGCTCGAGGTGTCGCGCTCGAGGCGATCGGTCGAGACGGAATCGATCGTCACCGGGAGATCGGCGAGTCGGTCGTACTCCATGGACGACACCTCGGACGCCAGCGAAAAGAACATTGGAGTCGACGAACGTGAGGACCAGTTATTTCGTCGTGGCTGTGGGCCGTGTTAGACATGGCCACAGAAAGTCCACGGGAGGGGCGTCACGAGGAGATCGAGGCGATCGTCGACCGAAAGGCGGGCGGCGTCTCGGAGACGCGGGACGAGGCCGACAAGTACACTGTCGTTGGGGCCGCCGATCGGCGCACGTACGCGAACTGGTTGACGCCGATCGAGGAACACTTCGTCTGCCACCGGAACGACATCCCGGACGCCGACGCGGACGACTGGACCGTCGCGCTCACCGGGCACGTCGAGGGTGATCTTCCGCTGAGCGAGATCGAGGAGTCGTACCCGACGGTGGCGGTCGCGCACACGATGGAGTGTGCCGGCAACGGTCGCGGCCAGCACCGACCCGAGACGGGGAGCGTCCAGTGGGGGTTCGAAGCGGCCGCCACGGCCTTCTGGACCGGCACCCCGGTCAGTTCGATCCTCCGCGAGCACGGCGTGGACTCGGCGGACGGGCGGTGGCTCACCGCGATCGGCGGCGATCCGGCGGACGGCGACGACGTGTTCGCGCGATCGATCCCGCTCTCGAAGGCGCTCGACGACTGCATCCTGGCCTACGAGATGAACGGCGAGGCGCTGCCGCGCGAGCACGGCTATCCGGTCCGCCTGATCGTTCCCGGCTGGTACGGCGTGAACAACGTGAAGTGGGTCGAAGAACTCCGGATCATGGACTCGATGGTGGTCCAGGGGTCGCTCGATCGCGACGGCGAACACGCCTACTGGCAACAGACCGCCTACCGAATGCATCCCGAAGGGGTCGAACCAGAGACGAACGAGACCGTCGAGACGGCCGACACGTGGGACCAGCTCGAGGGCGCGGTCGAGCACCCCTACACGTTCGACGCGACCGTGATGTCGGTGATCGGGACGCCGTCCGGGGAGGAACCGGTTCCGGTGGGCGCGGACGAACCGATCGAGGTTCGCGGAGTCGCCTGGGCGGGCGACGAGGGGGTCGATCGCGTCGAGGTGTCGACCGACGGCGGCGACACCTGGGTCGACGCGGACCTGTTCGGTCCCGAGTACGCCGGCGCGTGGCGGCTGTTCCGGTACGACTGGGACGCCGACCCGGGCGAGTACCGGATGTACTCCCGCGCGACCGACGACCGGGGGCGGCGACAGCCGGCAACTATCTCCGGGCCGGACGACTGGCGCGACGCCCTCGATGACGAGGCGTTCCCCTGGAACGAGGGCGGGTACGCCGCGAACGCGTACGAGCCGAACGGCGTGGACGTCGCGGTCCGCGAGACGGACGAATCATCGTCTGCGGAGTAGCGGCCCGCCGGCGTTACTCGTTTCCGCGACGCTGACGGAGGTTCTGCCGCGTGAACTGCGGCTTCGCGCCGATCGACTTCGCTCCGCGGAACGATCGGTACAGCAGGAGGACGACGAGCGCGGAGAAGACGGCCGCGACGATCGACGCCTCCGGGGCCTCGAGCGCGTAGAGGACGCCCATCGAGAACAGCGACATCGTCAGCAGCATGCCGTAGATCAGTCGCCTGGCGAGGGTCTCGAAGACGCCCTTCGAGTCCTCGACGCCGATACGGACGTAGAGGTCGTCGCGATCGAGTCGATCGAGCGTGCGCTCGGTCTTCGGCGCGATCCGGGTCAGGGACTCGCCCGATCGGCGGAGTTGTTCGCCCGAGTTCTCGATGTACTGGCGGATGGACTCCTCGCGGTAGCCCTGCTCGGTCAGGTAGTCCGTCGCGGTCGCGATGAAGTCGAAGTTCGAGTCCAGGGTGACACAGACCCCCTCGACGACGGTCGCGACCCGCAGGACGAGCGCGAGATTCTTCGGCAGGCGGAAGGGAAACTCGTAGATCGAGTCCTCGATCTGGCCGACGATCTGCTGGACGCGGTACTGTTCGATGTCCTGGCCGCGGGCGTCGGCGATCGCCAGTTCCATCACCTCCGCCATCACGCCCCGATCGGCCTCCGGACTCAGGGTACCGATCTCGATCAGCGCGTCGAGGATGGCGTCGATGTCCTGGTTGGCGACGGCGATGTAGAAGTCGACGATCTTCTCCTGGACGAACTCGTCGACCCGGCCGGACATCCCGAAGTCGTAGAAGATGATCCGGCCCTCGTCGGTCACCGCGAGATTGCCCGGGTGCGGGTCGGCGTGGAAGACCCCGTCGTCGATGATCATCTGGAGGTACGATCGCTGGAGGTTCTCCGCGACTTCGGTGCGGTCGATCCCCTTGCGATCGAGTTCCGCGACGTCGTTGATCTTCGTTCCCCCAACGTACTCCATCGTGAGCACGCGCGGGCCCGAGTGACTCTCGATCACCCGCGGAATGACGAACCGATCGTCGTCGTCGAAATTCGCCCGAATCTCGGTGAGCATCGTCGCCTCGCGCTCGTAGTCCATCTCCTCGCGGATCGTCTTGGCGAACTCGTCGGCGAGGTTTTCGAGCGAGAAGGCCCGCGAGTCGTCGACGAAGTACATCAGGATCGGGAGCGACCAGCGGACGACTCGCAGGTCGGCCTCCACCAGGTCCTCGATGCCGGGGCGGCGGACTTTGACGGCGACGTCGTGGACCACCTCCTGTTCCGGTCCGTTCTCTCGGACTTCGGCCTGCCCGTCGATTCGGGCCCGGTACACCTGACCGAGACTCGCGCCGCTGATCGCGTCGGTGTCGAACTCGACGAACCGCTCCTCGACGGGACCGAGTTCGTCCTCGAGCACCCGCTTTGCGCCGGCCCACTCCGCGGGCGGCACTTCGTCCTGAAGTGCCGAAAGCACCTCGATGTACTCCGGCGGGAGCACGTCAGGGCGGGTCGACAGCAACTGACCGAGTTTGATGAACGTCGGGCCGAGGGTCAGCAGCGACTCGAGCAACACCTCGGCACGGTGGCGGTGGGTCGCAGAATCGACCCGCCGTCGCCGACCGAACAGCAGGAACCGCCGCCGATCGCGCGCATATGCGAGCAACAGCGGGAGGAAGTGCCAGGCGACGATGACGAAGCGCTTGTAGGCGCGAAGCTGAGCCAGTCTCGGTCACCTCGGATTAGACGTCACCGTCGACGACGTCGATCGTCGTTTCGTCGACGCCCGATCGCTTCGGGAGCGTCAGTTCGAGGACGCCCCGTTCGACCACCGCTTCGGACTCCGACTCCGCCGCGTCGTCGGGCAGTGGTACCTCGAGGTCGAGAAAGAGCGATCGGTTCTCCTCGACGTAGTCGTAGTCGTCGGCGAGGTCTTTCTCCCGGCGAGCCTCGATCGAGATGCGGCCCTCCTCGATCGAGAGGTCGAGCGAGTCGGCGGAGGCCCCGGGCACGTCCAGCACGAGCAAGTAGGCCTCCTCGCTTTCGAGGAGATCGAAGAAGACGTCTTCCGAGAGATCCCGCAACGCATCGCGGAGCGCTGACATGACCGTCAATTGGGTCGCCGATACGAAAAAGGCCGCGGTCGCGGCGGTTCGGACGCGGCCGTTCGCGCGGGCACGAAGCCGTCAGAGCACCCAGGCGATCGCGAGGCCGATCACGGCGACGGCGGCCACGACGGCCCCGCCGCCACGGAGTCCGGCCCGAAGTCCCAGCCGGCGTTCGGTGCTGTCGGAGACGACGAACGGGTAGCCGAACAGCCGATGGCGCAATCGGATCCAGCGACTGTCGGAGAGGACACGCTCGTCGATTCCGACGGCGGCGTTCACCTCGCCCGATCGGCGGGAGACGGTCGTGTCGTACCGCGCCGTGCCGAGGACGAGGATCTCCTCGCCGGGTTCGAGGACGCGCTCTCGAAACCGCCGATCGGTCCCGGTGCGGAGTTCGAACAGGCGCAGGTCCAGCCGCCGGTTCTGGCTGTCGACGTCCTCGGTCCGGTCGATGAACGCCCGGATCGGCTCCGGCGGTGCCCGCCCGCCGTCGACGTCGATCCGGGCGTGTTCCTCGAGTCGGAAGTCCGCTCCCGGCGGTTCGATCAGGACGCTACCCGATCCGTCGTCGAGTCGGAACGGGACGTACCGCTCGCCGGAGGCGATCGTCGTCCACGACCGCCCGTGCTTCGAGTCGCGGGCCTCCTCGACGACGTACTCGGAGGCGAGACAGGAGGTGTCGGTGAACGGCGATCGGACGCGGCCGCCGGCCGGCTTCGCGGTCCCCCGGAGCTGAATCGGGCCGCCGTCCGGCGCGTCGAGCACCGCGTCCGGGCGCGATCGGAGCACGTGCGACGCGAGTCGGAGTTCGCGGACCCCGTACACCAGCGCGAGGAGGGTGCCCGCGGCGACGACCACGAGACCGACGAGCGCGACGGGACTGGGCGACGGCGCGACCATACCCTCACTCTCCCGGACGGTACGGTAAGTGTGTCGACACGTCGACGGCCGCGGCTGCAGACCGCGACGGTCCCCGTACGCTTTTGGCTCCCGGCGACCCGATTCAGGGTATGGAAGGTGCCGATCGGGAGCGCACGGAGGCCGGGTTCAAAGTACGGACTCCCGTCGACGAGGCGCGGCGGATACTCAGGGACGCCGTCGTCCCCGACGGTGATAGCGAGGGCCCGCGGACGGGAACCGAGACCGTCGAGATCGAGCGCGCCGACGGGCGGACCCTCGCCCAGTCGATCACCGCCGCGCGGAACGTGCCCCACTACGAGCGGGCGGCGATGGACGGCTACGCGGTCCGGGCGAGCGACACCTTCGGCGCGAGCGATCGATCGCCGGAGGTTCTCCGGATCGCGGACGGGATCGGTCAGGATGCCGCCGTCGCGCCCGGAACGGCGGCGCGGGTCCACACCGGGAGCGCGCTCCCCGAGGGAGCCGACGCCGTCGTGATGATCGAACACGTCGACGAGTTCGACGCGATGGGTGAACTCGAGGTCGCGGACGCCGTCGCGGAGGGCGAGAACGTCGCCCCGGTCGGGGAAGACGTCGAGGAGGGAGCGGTGCTGTACGAACCGGGACACCGGCTTCGGCCCTCCGATCTCGGCCTGCTCCGATCGGCGGGCTACGCGCGGGTCGACGTCGCGCAGCGGCCGACCGTCGGCGTGGTGCCGACGGGCGAGGAACTCGTCGCGGCCGATCCCGACCCGGGCGAGGTGATCGAGACGAACGGCCTCACCGTCTCCAGGCTGGCCGAGCGCTGGGGGGCGCGGGCGACCTACCGCGACGTGGTCACCGACGACCCCGAGTCGCTCCGGGTCGCCATCCAGCGCGACCTGACGAAAGACGTCGTCGTCACGACCGGCGGCTCCTCCGTCGGCGAGCGCGACCTCATTCCGGAGGTGATCGACGACCTGGGGGAGGTGATCGTCCACGGCGTCGGTCTCAAACCCGGCCACCCCGTCTGTCTGGGCGTCGTCGAGGACACGCCGGTCCTCGCGCTCCCGGGCTACCCCGTCGCCTGTATCGTCAACGCCGTCCAGTTCCTCCGGCCGACCCTGCGCTGGCTCGAGGGGACGACACCCGATCCACACCCGCGCGTGCAGGCGGAACTCGATCGCAAGATCCCGAGCGAGCCAGGGACCCGGACGTTCGCACGAGTCCGCCTGGAGGAACGGGACGCCGACGAGGGCCCCGAGTTCAGGGCGATCCCGACACGAGCGAGCGGCTCCGGCGTCCTCTCGAGCGTCGCCCTGGCCGACGGCTGGGTCGTCGTCGACGACGATCGGGAGGGCATCCCGGCCGGCGAGACGGTCGCCGTCGAGAACTGGGAAGTGAATCCGTAGCGGTCCGCGATCCGCCCACTCGCGGTTCGGCTCCGCACCGATCGGAGAGAGGCGATTCTCATACGGACTGCTGTAAGTCATTTCCGGCGCAACCGCGACCTGTCAGCGGTTGCGCCGGTAGATCGGTACAGTAATCCGTATCAGTGTAGCGTCCCCTCGCGGTGCTCGGCGTCGTAGGCGAACAGTGCATAGCCGACTTCGGCCGGGGAGAAGCCCGTCTCCGCCGCGATCTCGCGGATCGGGTCGATCATCGCCACGTAGTCGGCGGCGTCGAACGACTCCTTGCGGCCGTCGAGGTAGTCGAACCGATCGAGCGTCGCCCACACGCGCGTGTCGACGACGACGTGGGCCGACGGGTCGAGCGCGGTCAGCACGCACGATGCCGTCGGGGCCTTGAATCCCGAGAGCCCGGTCAGGAGCTGGATCTTCGAGAAGTCGTCGTCGACGGCCAGCACGTTCGCTGTGACCGTCCGACACCGGTCCTCGGGGTTCGACTCGACGTGATAGGCGCTCCGCGTCGAGGACTCGTAGGCGATGTCGTACAGTTGCTCGCGAGTGAGATACCCCTGTTCGCGATACCGATCGCCGAACGATTCCAGTCGGTCGGGCAGAACGCCCTGCGTCTCGGCGTACCGATCGAGATACTCGGCGACGAGGTCGCGGTCGACGTTCGTAGCCATCCGCTCGATTCGAGGGCATGTAGCGCCGAGAGCGTTTTCATATCGGGGATCCAGACGGTCACTCCCCCACGAAGTCCCGGAACTGTCCTGAACCACCCTCAGTCATTTATCATCGATGACGGCGAAGGTACACTGTTATGCCGTACAGGCGATGCAACGGGGCGGATCTCTACTACGAAGACGCCGGGGACGGGACACCGATCGTCTTCTTGCACGGCGTTATGGCGAGTCACAGGTTCTTCGAGCCCCAGTTGACGGCGCTCTCGTCCGACTATCGAACGATCGCCCTCGATTTCAGGGGTCACGGCCGATCGGAGAAGACGGAGCTGGGACACACGGTCGCGCAGTACGCCCGCGATCTGCACGCCTTTACGGACCAGTGCGACCTCGAGGACGTCGTCCTGGTCGGGTGGTCGATGGGTGCGCTCGTCTCGTGGGACTACGTCGATCAGTTCGGTACCGAGGGGGTTCGAGGGCTGGTGGACGTCGACATGGAAGCCACCCGATTCCGATGGGACGACTACGAATACGGGCTCACCGATCTGGACGGACTCGAAACGACGCTGAGGCTGGCTCAACAGGATCGGACGAGTCTCATCGAACGTCTCACGGAGCAGGTCTTCGCGGACCCGCCCTCGGCCGAGACGAGAGCCCTGGTGTTCGACGAACTCTCACGGACGCCACCGTCGATCAAGAGCGCGATCCTCTTCGATGCGCTCACCCGCGATTACCGGGACGTGCTCCCCGAAATCGACGTCCCGTTGCTGGCGTGTGCCGGTGCGGACGAGAAACGAGGGACCGTCGACTCGATCGAACACGTCGCAACGCTCGTCCCGGACGGGCGGTTCGAACGCTTCGACGACAGCGGACACTGCCCGACGATCGAAGAGCCCGAGCGATTCAATCGGGTCGTGAGCCGGTTTGTCGATTCGCTGTGACGACCGACGACTGTCACTGGAGCGCCACCCGAACCGCGTCCGCCAGCTGTCGCACGCGGGCGACGTGCTCGTACGATCCCTCTCGCACGCCGTTGGTCACGTACGAGAAGCCCACGTTCGCCTCGGGGTCGGCCCAGCCGACGCTGCTCCCGAGGCCGGCGTGGCCGAACACGTACTCGGGGGTGAGCGAGCCGTAGGGGTCGGCCGTCGTGCCGCCCTTCCAGAAGCCGAGCGCGAACCGCCCCGGGCGGCCGAGCGTACCGTCCGCGTCCGTCTCGGCCTCGAGTGCCGTCATCTCCGCGACGGTCTCGGCCGAGAGGAGCCGGGTCCCGTCGAGTTCGCCGCCGTTCGCGAGACAGGCGTAGAACCGAGCCATGTCGCGAGCGGTCCCGAGACCAGTCGCGGCGGGGATGACGGACCGGTGGACCGCTTCGGTGTTGAACGGGGCCGCAACTTCGGTGTGGTCGCCGAGTCCCTCTCCGGGGTCGCGACAGCGATCGAACGCCTCGAAGGCGACGAGGGTGGCCACGTCGTCGTCCTCGTCGTCGCGAAGGCCGATCCCGGTGTCGTCCATCCCCAGCGGCTCGAAGACGCGCTCCCGTGCGGCGTCCTCGATCGGCGTCCCCGCTACCCGGCGCACGAGTTCCCCGACCAGCCAGCCGAACGTGAGCGGGTGGTACGCCGGCCGCTCGCCCGGCGAGAATACTGGCTCCATCGCCTCGATCCGCTCGACGCAGGCGTCCCAGTCGTCCCAGAGATCGGGGCGCTCGTCGATCTCGCCCTGCGTGAGTCCGGCGGTGTGGCTGAGCACCTGCCGCACCGTGATCTCGGCCTTCTCCGTCCCCGAATCGGCGAACTCGGGCCAGTGATCGACAACGCGATCGTCGTACGACAGTTCGCCCTCGTCGACGAGGGTGTGTAGCGTGACGGCCGCGTAGGGTTTCGTCGAGGAGAAGAGGACGTGTCGCTGCGTCCTCGTCGTCTCCTCGCCGTCGGGCCCCGTCACGCCGCCGGCCAGGTCGAGTACCGCCTCGCCGTCGACGTAGACGGCCAGTTGTGCGCCGTGGTGGAGTCCGAGTTCGAGTTGGCGATCGAACAGGGCGGCGATCCGCTCCCGATCGCGGTCGGCGAGTCGTGACATATCACGGTGTGTATCGAGCGAGGGCTTAATCGTTGTCGTCTGCGAACATATCTCAGTCGGTCCGATCGACCGGCCGACCCGATCCGACCGACGTTTTTACTCCCGGCGCGCGAAGGGCCGGTATGGACCGAAAGGAGTTTCGCGATCTCGCATCTCCGGACGAGGCGCGCGAGGCGATCGGGTCGCTCTCGCTCGAGGGCGGCGTCGAACGCGTCCCGCTCGACGACGCGCGCGGACGGGTGCTCGTCGCCCGTCTCGACGCCGAACTCGACGTGCCGGGGTTCGATCGGGCGAGCCTGGACGGCTACGCCCTCCGGGCGAAAGACACGTTCGGGGCCGACGAGGCGGATCCGGCGCGCCTGACCGTGACCGACGAGGTACACGCCGGCGAGGAACCGGCGATCGAGGTCGGCGAGGGCGAGGCCGTCGAGATCTCGACGGGCGCAGTGATGCCGACGGGCGCGGACGCGATGGTTCCCGTCGAACGAACCGATACGGAGGGCGACGACGTGCTCGTCCGAACGGCCGTCGCGCCCGGGGACAACGTCATGTTCGCCGGGGCGGACGTCGCCGCGGGCGAGCGCGCGCTCGGCCCGGGAACGCGGATCACGCCCCGGGATATCGGCCTGCTCTCGGCGCTCGGGATCGACGAGGTCCCGGTCAGGGCCAGGCCCCGGGTCGGCATCGTCTCGACCGGGGACGAACTCGTTCGGCCCGGCGAACCCGTCGACAGCGATCGCGGCGAGATCTACGACGTCAACAGCTACACGATCGCCGCGGGGGTCGAGGATGCCGGCGGCGAGGCCGTCCTCTACCCCCACGCCGGCGACGACCAGGACGAGATGGAGCGACTCCTCCGGGAGGCCACCGAGGAGTGCGACCTCGTGCTCTCCTCGGGGTCGACCAGCGCGAGCGCGGTCGACGTCATCTACCGCGTGATCGAGGAGCAAGGGAAGTTGCTCCTCCACGGCGTGGCGGTCAAGCCGGGGAAGCCGATGCTCGTCGGGCGACTGGACGTCTCCGCGCCACGCTCGGACGGCTCGGAAGACGAGCAACGGTCGTCTTCCGGCCAGTCCGCGTACGTCGGCCTCCCGGGCTACCCCGTCTCCGCGATGATGGTCTTCCGGACGTTCGTCGCCCCCGCGATCCGCGAGGCCGCGGGGCTTCCCGAACCCGAGGCGGCGACCGTCGAGGGCCGGATGGCCAGACAGGAGCGCTACGCCGAGGGACGGCTCCGGCTGATGCCGGTCGGAGTAGTGACCGACGGCGACGGCGAGACGCTCGTCTACCCCGTCGACAAGGGTAGCGGCGCGACGACGAGCCTCGCCGAGGCGGACGGCGTCGTCGAGGTCGACCCCGGGACCGACTACCTCGACGAGGGTGAGTCCGTCACCGTTCACCTCTTCTCGCCGGACGTCCGCCCGCCGACGCTGCTCGGGGTCGGCGAGGACGATCCAACCCTCAACCGACTCCTCGACCGGCTCGAGAACCCGCGGTACCTCGCGGTCGGCACGCGACCCGGCCGCCGACGGCTCCGGGAGGGCGTTCCCGACGTCGCGGTCGTCGCCGGCCCGATCGATCGGCACGGGGCGGCTACAGCCGAAGCGGAGCACGCCGGCGAGCGCGCGACCGGAACGGTCGAACTCGGGCGCTGGGACCGGGAGTGGGGGCTGATCGTCCGCCCGGGCAATCCGGCTGAGATCGAGGGGCTCGCCGATCTGATCGATCGGGACCTCCGGTTCGTCAACCGGACGACCGACTCCGGCCTCCGGACGAGCCTGGGGGCGGCGATCGCCGATCTCGCCGACGAACGCGGGACGACCCGTCACGACCTCGTCGACGCGATCGACGGCTTCGACCTCGGGCTGCGGGCCCACGAGAGCCCCGCCAGAAACGTCGCCGCCGGCGACGCCGACGCCGGCCTCGGGCTCCGCACGACTGCGGATCGGCTCGACCTCGGGTTCGTCCCGATCGACGACCAGCCAGTCCGCGTCCTCGCGAACCCGGACCGGCGCGAGAAACCGGGCGTCCGGGAACTCGCCCGGACGCTGGAGACGGACGGGTATCAACAGTAGCGACTGTCACGATCGCCTCGACAGCGATTTTTACGTGATCGCGGTGTACGAGTCGTGATGTCGACCATAGCCGAGTTCCGGCTCCCAGCGCCGGATACGACCCTGGCGGTCGTCTTCGACCGCGTTCCCGAAGCGACGGTCGAACTCGAATCGGCCGTCTCCCGGACGCGTCCCTGCCTCTGGGTATCCGGGGTCGACCACACTGCGACTGCGGCCGCATTCGAGGCGGATCCGTCGATCGAGGCGCACGAACTGCTCGTCGAAGCGGGGGACCGGTTGCTCTACGACGTGACGTTTACGAACGGGACGATGACCCTGTGCGACCAGTTGCTCGCCGACGGCGGCTCCCTGCTCGAGGCGTGGGGCACCGACGGCTGGTGGCAGGTCAGGGTCCGGTATCACGATCGAGAGACCCTCTGTGCCGTCCACGACCGGCTCGTCGATCGCGGCGTCACCGTCGACCTGCGGCGGGTGACCGACGTCTCGAACGCCGCCGGGACGGAGACGCAGCTGACCCCCCAGCAGCGGGAGGCACTCGAGGCCGCACTCGAGCGGGGCTACTTCGAGATTCCGCGGGACATCTCGATGGAGGAACTCGCGTCCGAACTCGGAATCTCTCACCAGGCGCTCTCGGAACGGCTGCGACGGGCCTACGAGACGCTGGTCGACGAGGAGTTACAGCCCGCGACGAATCCGCCCTAACCCGGGCGGCGATCGCACGTTCGGCCGTCGACCGCGGCGTTTCGACGGTCAGTACAGTTCGTCGAACGACTGTACGCGGTAGTCCCCGAGCACGCACCGGCCGCGCCGATCGTGGCCGAACCGTTCGACGTGAATCGCGTCGAGCCCGGCGTTCCACGCGGCACCGACGTCACAGGAGCCGTCACCAGCCAGCACGCCACGGTGACCGTTGTGTGCGACGCCCAGATCGTGCATGACCGACTGGACGGGATCCGGATCGGGCTTCCAGCCGGTCTCTTCGGTACAGCAGAGGCGAGCGTCGAACCAGTCGCGGATGCCGAGATTGTCCAGCACGGGCTCACAGAGGAACTCCTGGCAGTGAGTGACGAGTCCCACCGGTTCGTCGAGGTTCGCGACGAACGCGGCGTCGTCGTGGAGATAGGTCTGTTCGGCACGGACGAGCGGATCTTCCTCCTCGTGAAACGCCGTCCAGAACGCGTCGGGATCGACGCCCCACTCCAGGAGCTGGTGATCGCGGGACCCGGTCAGGCCGTGCCAGAGGATCTCGGCTTCCCGATCGGTGAACCCGCGACCGAGCCGATCGCCGACCCGATCGAACACCTCCCGGGTGTACGACCACTCGACGTCGACGAGCGTTCCGTCGAGATCGAGCAGCCAGAAGTCGTACTCGGAGACCATCGGGACACAGATATACGGGATTCTCAAGTAAATGGTTATCGCTTACGTGTCACTGCCGGTGACCCGGATACTCGAACCGAGGTACTTCGAGAGGACCTCCGAGACGGTTTCGGCGTTGAACGCGTCGAGATCGGCCGCGATCTCGTCTTTCAACGCCTCGAAGTACGCATCGTCGACCTGAAGTTCGCGAAACGAGACCGATTCGATTCGATCGGGAGACACGTCGAGCCACTCCGCGGCGAGTTCCCGGCCGTACTCGTCGTCGCCGATCTCGCCGCGCCAGAGCGTATTCCGGAAGAACAGCCAGCCCGCCGTACCGGGTTCCGGCGCCTCGCGGGATAGCGTGACCGTCGTCTCATCAGTCGCCGGATCGATGGTGATCGCGTCCCGTGACGACTCGAGACGGAGCGTCACACGGAAGACGTACTGTCCGTTCATCTGACTCGATACGGGCGTCCGATGGTCATACGGTCTACTGTACGTCGTTCCGGTACAATCGCGACCACCCTGCGGTTGCACCGGGACATCGGTACAGCAGACCGTATCAGGCGTCGCGCTCGGACTCGATCAGGTCGGCCATCTCGACGTCGTCGTCCGTGATCCCGCCGGCCTCGTGGGAGGTCAATCGGATCTCGACCTCCTCGTAGCGGATGACGATCTCGGGATGGTGAAACTGCGCTTCGGCGATCTCGCCGACCATCTGGGCGAAGTTGACGCCGCGAAGGTAGTCGTCGAACTCGTAGGTTCGAACGACCTCGTCACCCTCGCGATCCCACGCGTCGGGCAGCCGGTCGGCGATCTCGTCGTCGGAAAGCAGGTCGGCCATGTGCGGCCGAACGCAAGCCAATCAAATAACGATTGTGCCTCGTACACATTCGACGCAGGTCCGAGATCGCCGGTCCGTGGCCCGATCGGTCGAGCGGCATACGAACTCCTGTCAGTTAGAGCCGCCGCACCCGCGACCCGCCGTGTGAGTGCGCCGGTACCTCGGTACAGGGGACCGTCTCAGTCGTCGTCGATCGCGCCGAGTCCGGCGTCGGAGCGCTCGGTGACGAACGGTTCCACGACGGACGCGGGAGCCAGGGGGCCGTCGTCGCCGAAATCGGGATCGAACAGTTGCAGGGCCGTGTTGATCGTGCTCCAGTCGTCCTCGGCCGCGGCCTCCCGGAGGCTCTTCGTCGGCGGCGCGAGCAACTGGCTGACCAGCGAGTCGGCCATCGCCTCGACGATCTCGCGTTGCTCCTCGGAGAGGTCGTCGCCGAGTCGCGAGAGGGCCGTCTCGAGTTCGCGTTGCTTGAGCCGTTCGGCGGACTCGTACATCGCGGCGATGACCTCGTCCGCGCGGGCCCGTTTGTACTGGTCACAGAGCAACTCGAACTCGTGGTCGATCATCGACTCGACCTCGCGCGCCGCGTCGGACCGCTGGGACCGTGTTTCCTCGGTGATCGACTCGAGATCGTCCAGGTCGTAGACCGCCACGGAGTCGAGTGATCCCGTCGCGGGCGCGACGTCCCTGGGCTGGCCGAGATCGACGATTACCCGCTCCGAATCGGGGTCGGCAGCGTCGGCCGCCGCGTCGTTTGCCCGCCTCTCGATCGGAGCGCCGGACTCGGCCGCCTCGCGTACGGCGTCCAGGTCGTCCTCGTCGGTCGCGAGGTGGCGAGGTTCGAGGACGGGATCGTCGCTCCCGGTCGCGGTTACGACGACGTCCGCCTCGGTCGCGACGCTCCCGAGTGCCTCGAGCGGGGCGACGCTGGTCTCGGCGTCGAGTTCCGCCGCGAGGTGGTCGGCGTGGGAGACGGTCCGGTTGGCGACGACGATCTCGTCCGCGCCGGCGTCCGCGAGACTGCGGGCGGCGAGCCGTCCCATCTCGCCGGCGCCGACGACCAGCGCGGTCGCGCCCTCGAGTCGGACCTCGGTCGCGGCGAGTTTCGTGGCCGCCGAGCCGAGCGAGACGACGCCCTCGTTGATGGCGGTCTCCGTGCGTGCGCGCTCGCCGACGTGGATCGCCTTGGTGACGGCTGCCTCGAGCATCGACCCGATTCCGCCCTCGGCGCGGGCGTCCTCGTAGGCCGTCCGGACCTGGCCGATGATCTGGTCCTCGCCCAGGACGACCGATTCGAGTCCGGCCGCGACGCGAAGCAGGTGTCGTAGACTCTCGTCGTGATCCGTCACCACGATCGCGTCGTCGTCGATCGACGCGAAGAACTCCTCGAGGGCGGCCCGTCCGACGGCCGCGTCCGCCCCGACGACGTAGGCCTCGACGCGGTTGCACGTCGAGAGCACGAACGCCTCGTCGATCTCCGGGATCGCGAGCAGTCCGGAGACGCCAGCACGCTGGCTGTCGGGGGTCGCGGCAGCGAGATCGTCGACGCTGCCGCTCTGGTGGGTCACGCGAGCGGCCGTGACGACCCCGGCCGATCTCACGGCCGATCACCGTCCGTCGTCGACTCCTCACCGAGCACGTCCTCGATCACTTGCGGACAATTGGAAGTACCGGTACGTAAAGCTGTCCAAATATCCGGCGACGTGACGACGTCGGTCACGATTTCGCGCCTGCGCGTCGGCGCCACGTCCCGCGCTTTGAGTTCCGATCGGAGCGCCGAGCAGACCGTGGCCATCTCGCCGGCACCCGAAAGGGTTTCTTCGAGTTCCCCCCGGAGGTACTTGCTCAGTGCGGGGGCCCGACCGCCGGTGGCGACCGCGACGACGACCGGATCCTCGCGGATCGTCGCCGGGACGACGACGCTTCCAGGGTCGCGGCCACCGGACTCGTCCGCCCGGTTGACCAGGATCCCTCGCTCCCGGGCCGCGTCGGCGATCGCCGCGTTGACCGCTTCGTCGTCCGTCGCCGCGACGACAAGCGCCGGGTCAACCCGATCGATCCAGTTCGCGACGTCTGCGGGGTCCGGTGCGGCCCGGACCCGTTCGGAATCGCCGAAGTCCCGATCGGCGAAGGCGGGACTGACGACCACCACCTCGGCTTCGCGGGCGAACCGGCGGGCCTTGCGTGCACCGACCGGTCCGCCGCCGAAGACGAGGACCCTCGCGCCGGTGAAGTCGTGCAGTAGCGGAATCATTTCGTGTTCTGGAGTCGCGGGAACATTTCGTGAACTGGTGTCCTTATCGGGGGTCGGCAGTCGTGTTCGCTTCGGCACGCTCGTCCAGCCGAATGCCGGTCTTCTTCAGGATCTGCGTCGAGAACAGCGAGTCCCAGTCGTCGTCGGTCACGTCCCAGTAGTCGGCCATCGTCTCGCGAACCCGTTCGATCCGGCGGTCGCTCTCGGCCTCGCTGCGGCCGTGGGTCATCGCGAAGAAGTTGTACGGCCAGACGCCCTCGTGGCGCGGTCGCTCGTAACAGTGGGTCACGAACGGGAGCGAGGCGACCGCCGGTCCGACCTCGCTCACGACGTCGTCCGGGACGTTCCAGACCGTCATCCCGTTCTCCGTGTAGCCCAGCGCGTAGTGGTTCGGGACGACGCCGATCCGCCGGATCTTCCCCTCGCGATCGAACCGGTTGATCGTCTCGCGAGTCCACGCGGGATCGCGATCGATCGCGTCGGCGACGTCGGCGTAGGGCGTCTCGGAGAGCGGGAGGCCGTCCTGGATCTCGAGGACGAGGTCGCGTTCGGCCGGCGACAGCGTCGCCGCGTCGCTCGGGGAGACGTCGGGGCCCAGATCGCGACAGTCGATTCCCGCAGGGTCCCCGTCCGAGCCGTCGAAGGGACCGTCGACGTAGAACTTGGCCTCCACGCGGAACTCCCGCTGTTTCGGCAGGTTGTACGTCTCCTGGCCGGTCTCGGCCTCGATCGCGTCGAGCACCTCCCGGACCCGATCCTCGTCCGCGACCGAGACGACGAACCAGACGTTCAGGTGGGGGTGCTCGCGCTCGTAGTTGTGCGCGACCTCGCGGTAGGCGTTGACCTGCTCGACGACCTCGTCGAACCGGTCCTCGGGGGCGTGCATCGCGACGAGCGTCGCCGCCCCGCCGATCTCCTGGGCGTTCACGAGCGGGCCGAACCGCGAGAGAACGCCTCGCTCGTCGAGGTCGCGGATCGTCTCGAGTAGCGACGTCGCGTCGATGTCGACCCCGCGATCGCGCATGGCGGCCGCGGCGGCGTCGAAGGGACGATCGACGACTGGGAACCCGCCCTGGAAGGCGTTGACGACAGCCCGTTCGCGATCCGTGAGGTCGACGGCCGTGCTCATACGAGATGGTCAGGAGTCGCGGTGCATAAGCGAACCGGGATCTCCCCCCGATCGGGATCCTCGTGACAGGACGGTCCGGACGGACAATCAGGATCTGCCTGCGAGCGGCAGGGGAACGTGACGCCCGGAAAATCGGCCGCCGCGATCGATCGGTTACTCCCCTTCGACGCCGGTGACCTCGAAGCCGAGGTCCCGGACGTCCTCGAGGATCGCCTCGTGGTCGGCGCTCGCCTCGTAGTAGATGACGATGTCGAAACTGCCCTCGCGCAGGAGTTGCTGGCACTCCCAGACGAATTCCTCGTCGTCGAGGGTCAGACCCTGGTGCTGGTTCGACGAGAAGTCGGTGTCGTCGTTCCCCGAGTAGACGAAGCAGTCTTTCGGGTCGTGGCCCGCGTGTTCGGCGATGACGTCGCCGACGTCGATCGTCGCCTGCATCATCTGGACGTCCGCCTGACCGTCGTAGTCGGTGTGGACGATCGCGCCGTTGAGTTCGATGTCGCCGGGTTCCAGCAGCGCCTTCGTTCGCTGGTAGAGGTCGTCGTCGATTGCGTCTGGCATTGGTCGGGTCGACGGGACCCGGACGGATAGCCGTCACGATTCCAGAGCGGCCGGAGACACGTCATTTGACGGGTCTTCGTGGCTCCGTTCGGCGGCTGGGGGGTTCCGCTCGCGGTGTGGTCCTCGTTATCACTGTCGTGGAGTGACACACAAGACACATAGTCATTGACGTCGTCAAATGGACCGATGAAGCGGTGGCTCCGCCAGCGCGTCGACGCTGCCTACGAGCAATTGCTCACCAGAGAGATCTCCGGCGCGCCGACCCACGTCGCAGTGATCCAGGACGGCAATCGACGGTACGCCCGCCGGAAGGGCGAGGACGAGACGGCGGGCCACCGCGCCGGTGCCCGGACGACCGAACAGGTCCTCGAGTGGTGCCAGGATATCGGCGTCGAGGAACTGACCCTCTACGCCTTCTCGACGGAGAACTTCGAGCGCCCGCCCGAGGAGCGGGAGGCCCTGTTCGATCTACTCGAGGAGAAACTCCGGGAGTTCGCCGACGCCGATCGCGTCCACGAGAACGAGGTCCGCATCCGCGCGCTCGGCGCCGTCGACCAGTTGCCCGAGCGGGTCCGGGACGCCGTCGACTACGCCGAACGGCGTACCCGCGGCTACGACGAGTTCGTGCTCAACATCGCACTCGCCTACGGCGGTCGCTCGCAGTTACTCGAGGCGGCCCGGGGCGTCGCCGCCGACGTCGAAGCGGGGTCGATCGATCCCGACGAGATCGACGTGGAGACGATCGAACGGCGACTGTACGACGACCCGGTCCGGGACGTCGACCTGATCATCCGGACCGGCGGCGACGAGCGCACCTCGAACTTCCTGCCGTGGCACGCCAACGGCAACGAGGCCGCCGTCTTCTTCTGCACGCCCTACTGGCCGGAGTTCTCGAAGACCGACTTCCTCCGGGGGATCCGCACCTACGAATCCCGGGAAGAGTCCTGGCGGCGGACCCGCGCCAGGCGGGCGCTCGCCCTCCTGGGGGCCGTCGGCGACGCCGAACTCCCCGAGGCGCGCTCGATCGTCACCCGGTTCCGGGACTCGCTCCCCACCGCCGAACGGCCCGACGAGGACGACCTCGAGACGATCGAGTCGGGGACGGCGGCCGCGGACTGACCGATCGAGCACCGGTTCGATCGAAACCTCCAACTCGGACGGCCACGAACCTCGAGTATGGACCGCCGTCTGTTCGCCTCCGGGGCCGGCACGATCGCGCTCGGCCTCGCCGTCTTTCTCGTGCTCGCAGTGAGCGGTGCCCTTCGACATCCCGCCGCGGCGGCCGAGCAGACGACCCGGGTCGAGTTCGTCGCGATCGGAGGCGGACTCGTGCTCTTGCTCGTCGGGGTGTTCGCCGCGTTTCTCGCCGTCGTCCGCCCGACGATCGAGTCCGAGACCGCGCCCTGATCGGAGCGATTTGGGACGACCCGCGACCGAAGCGATCTACCGGCCGAACCGCCGTGATCTACCGGCCGAACCGCCGCGATCGGTTACAGAACTCCCGGACGGCGCGCAGGAAGTCCCGCTTGCGGAAGTCCCGCCAGTTGACGTCGGTGAAGTACAGTTCCGAGTAGACGGACTGCCAGATCATGAAATCGGAGAGCCGTTCCGCACCGGTCTTGATCACCAGGTCGGGTTCGGAGGGGAAGACCAGGTGTTCCTCGACGCGTTCGTCGTCGATCCGATCGGGGTCGAGCTCGCCCGCGTCGACGCTCTCGGCGAGGTTCCGGACGGCGCTCGTAAACTCGTGTTTGCCGCCGAGTCCGATGCCGATCTGGATCGGGGCGTCGGCGGGCGTCCGGTCCTCGGGACCGCGAACGGCGACGTCCCGCGGCGCGTCGATCGTCTCGAGTTCGCGCCGCAGGGTGGGGACCGCCGCGGAGTCGAGCACGCTCACGTAGACGGTGACGCGGGAGGCGTACTCGAACGCCCACTCGAAGAAGGCCGTCAGGGTATCGTACGCGCCCTCCTCGAGGAGGTCCCGTTCGGTGATGATCAGCGCGACGTGCTCGGGAAGGGATCCCTCGTGGCGACGGATCCGGTACGCGAGATATCGTTCGTACAGGCCCACAGTCGGTGTTTTCCGTCGAGTGACATACGGGTTGTGGGTTCGGGCGACACGGATCGTCGGTTCGTACGAACCACTCGACGGTTCGACCGGCGCTGGAGCGATCGATACGGCGCGATCGCTGACCGCGGACGGCGAGGCCCGGGTCGTCGGTTGTCGGCGAACCGATCAATCGGAACGGTGACCGATCGAGGACACGTGTCAGAGCCGCTGAAGGCCTCGAAAACCCACTCGGAGCGACTTCACGAAGGTTCAAGTAACCGCCACAGAAAGGATCGGATATCGTGACAGCACCCGTTCGGCGGGCAGGCGTCTTCGCGATCCTCTGTACGCTCGCGCTCGCCGTCCCGATCGTCGGTCCGCAGGCCGCAGCCCCGATCGCTGCGGTCGTCCTGCTGGGGGCGTTCGTCGTCACAGACGGACCGCTCTTCGACCTGCTCGCCTACCCGGGCGACTACGAGGACAACCGTCTCTACGGGCTGATCACGTTCGTTCTCGCAGGGATCGCGCTGGGCCTCATCGCGACCACGTTCTCGCTGTCGATCACCGTCTTCGTCGGGACCGTCCTCCTGATCGGGTACGGGAACCTCGGCGAACAGCTCGCGAGAACCCGGACGGACGACGACGTCGTCCACGTGACCGCGTTCTCCCTGTTCGCGACGGCTGCCGCCGTGGTCGGGGGTGCCATCTCGATGAGCTTCGAGTACGGACCGGCCGTCGCCGAGTCGCAGCTCCCGACGCTGCTCTTTCTCGCGGCCAGCGGCGCGTTGCTCGCCGCCCTGTTGCGTGACGTGCTCTTCCTCTACGACGATCCGGTGGTCATGCTCTCGGTCGGCCTCCTCCTGTGGCTGCTCGCGGAACTCGAGTCCGGGCTTGGTACCGGCGAGATCCTCGTCGCACTGGCAGTCACCGTCGCCCTCGGCTACGCCTCCTACGCGCTCGAGACGGCCTCGATCGCGGGGATGCTCACCGGAATCCTGCTCGGCCTGCTGACGATCGTCCTCGGGAACTACGGCTGGTTCGTCGTCCTCATCTCCTTCTTCGCGATCGGCGGCCTCTCGACGAAGTTCCGCTACGAGAAAAAAGAGCGCCTCGGCGTCGCCGAGGACAACGACGGGGCTCGTGGAAGCGGCAACGTGCTCGGGAACGCGGCCGTCGCGCTCGGAGCCGTGCTCGGCTACGCCGCCAGTTCCGCGGCGTTGCTCCCCAGCAACCCCGATCCGACCCTGTTCCTCTTCGCGTTCGCCGGGTCGGTCGCCACCGCGATGAGCGACACGCTCTCGAGCGAGATCGGCAGCGTCTTCGAGGCGCCACGCCTGATCACCACGTTCGAACCCGTCGAACCCGGGACCGACGGCGGGGTCACGTGGCAAGGGGAACTCGCCGGAATCGTCGGAGCGACCGTCGTCGCCGGCATCTCCTACGCGCTCTTCCCGGAAGTCGGCCTCGCCGGGGCCGCGATCATCGTGGCGGCCGGGTTCGTCGGGATGACCGTCGACAGCCTCCTCGGGGCCACGCTCGAGGGCACCGTCCTCGGCAACCAGGGCGTGAACTTCCTCGCGACGCTGTCGGGGGCGCTGATCTGTGCCCTGCTCGTGCTTTCCTTCGCCGTGCTCGGGTGAGTCCGGCCGACCGCATTTTCCGAACCGGAAAACACTCGCCGGAACTTACCTCGGTTCGACGTCACGGTCCGGGTATGACGACGCGACGTTCGTTCGTTGGCGCGATGGCGGGATTCGCTGGCGGAGCGCTCGGACTGGTCGATCGGGTACGCGCGACCGGCACCCGCCGTCGGGACCGCTCGCGGGGACGCCGGACAGTTCGATCGGGGACGACCATCGCCGGCACCGCGACCCGGTCAGCGGTGCGTGCGGCCCGCGTACCGGACGGGCTCGGACCGCACGTGAACGCGATCGAAGAGCGAGTCCCCGCCGTCGGGCTCGACCAGTGCGACGGGATCACCGGGACGGCGACCGTCAGCGCCGGCCGACTCCTCGCCGCGACGGCCGTCGCGACGGGCTCGATCGAGACCGACGCCGTCCGCCGGGAGTACCGAACCCGGCGCGGCGTCACCGGGGAGACCCGGAACGGGACCGAACGGTTCGTCACCGACGACGGGCTCGCGATCGCGCCGATCGACGGGTCGCTCGTTGTCAGCTACGCGGCCGACGGAGCCGAGGCCGCGCTCGCACGGCTCGACGCGACGCTCGATACCCGCGCCGGCCGGCCGGCGTCGATCGCCCGGCAGGGCGGGACGGCGCTCGAATCGGTTCTGGGCGGAGACGCGGTCGTCACCGCCGATCTCGGAGACGGCACTCGGCGGCGACTGCGGAACCGGCTCGACGGGGCGGTCGGACCGCTCCCGACCGTCGTCGGGGCCGCGGACGAACTCGGGATGGCAGTGGAGATCCAGTCGACCGGCCGGACGAACGTGACCTACGGCATCGTCGCCGATCCGGCCCGGCTGTCGATCGACACCGTCCGATCGGTGATTCGAGAGGCCGAGACGGGGCCAGAAACCGTACGCGACGTTCGGCTCCGTCACTCCGATCGCATCATCCTCGTCGACGCCGCGGTTGCGCTCGACGACGCCGTCGCGGCCCACGCCGAGGCGATCGGTCTCGACCGTCAGGGCTGATTCCACGGCGATCGCGCACCGATCCACCGACGATCGGCCCGTAGGCGCCGACGCCAGCGAGCAGTCGAGTTCGGCTCGATCAGTCGTCCGAAAGCGACCCGACGGTCGAACGGGCATCCGACCAGCGGGCGTCGTCGTCCTCGGGCCGGTCGCGACCGGCCTGGGCGGTCACTGCGAACACCACGAGTACCCAGCTCCCGAGCAAGAAGAGGGCGAACGCTGGCGGAGGGGACGTCGCACGTCGAACTCGTGGTCACCTGCCTATCAACGTCTCGCCTGAGGGTGCCACTGCGAGTCGATCACAGGGGCCACGGGTCGAGAGCCTCAGGTCGATTCCGTCTCCGGAGCCGTCTCCGCGACGTCGTCGATCGCGTGAATCCGGACGTCTGTGGGCCGCTTCGTGAACTGTCCGAGCGATCGGGCGACGATCCGGTCGACGCCCCGATCGGCGGCGAGATCGAGCAGTCGCTGGCCGAGAATCTCGTCGAGCAGCACGGTCGTCGGGACCGTCTCGAGGTCCTCGAGGGTCCCGTAGGCCTCGCTCGCCGGGGCGTCCTCGATCACCTCGGCGTCGGCGTCGAGGAACCGGACCGTGTCGGTGCCGGCGCGGATGACCGCCGTCGCGTGGTCGTAGATCGTCTCCGGCGCGTCTGCGTCGGCGGCGGGCTCCGGTTCGTCCTGGGCGCCGGACCGATCGGTCGTCGTCTCCGCGTCGGCGTCCGCATCCGGCTCCGCGGTTGGCGCCGTCCCCCGGTCGTCGCCCGCGTCGGGAACGGGTGTCACCGGCCCCGGTTCGGGTGATGCCGTCGCCGCCCCGCCCGCGTCCGCCGTCGATACCTGAGCCGGCTCCTCCGTGCCGGCCTGTTCGGACCCACCGTCGTCGATCGAGGACGCGCTCGCGGGTTCGTCCGGCGGCGGTGCGGGCGCGGCGCTGCCGTCGGTTGCGGCGACCGCCTCGCGGGGTTCGTTCATCCCGGAGACGGAGTCGTAGGGGACCTTGTTCCGGAGGGCGGCGAACAGCTGGTGGTGATCGAGTTCTTCGACCGACTCGCCCGAGGGCGCGAACGCGACGTAGTCGACGTCGCCCACCTGCGCGAGTTCCTCGAGGATGAGGTCGCCGCCCCGGTCGCCGTCGAGGAAGGCCGTGACCGTGCGGTGACGGGTCAGTTCGGCCACCGCGTCGGGGACGTTCGTCCCCTCGACGGCGATGGCGTTCTTGATGCCGTACTTGAGCATGGTGAGCACGTCCGATCGACCCTCGACCACGATGATGGCGTCGCTGTCGGTCACGCGCGGGCCGGCGGGCAGCCCCTCGTACTCGGTGATGTCCTCGACGCGGACGTGCTGGCGGACCTCCGCGAGGATCTCCTCGGACGACATCACGGTGTCGTCGAACCCCGTCCGGAGGAGTTCCTTCGCGCGATCGACGACTTCCTTCCGTTTCGCCGCCCTGACGTCCTCGATCTCGGTCACTTCGACGTCGGCCCGGCAGGGCCCGACGCGGGTGATCGTCTCGAGCGAGGCGGCCAGCGTCGCGGTCTCGACCTTGTCGAGGCTGGTCGCGATCGTGAGGTGGCCGTGTGATTGTCCGCCGGCACTCGAGATGTCGACGTCGATGCGTCCGACTTTCTGTGACTGGCGCAGATCGCGGAGATCGAGTTCGTCGCCGAGCAGGCCTTCGGTCTGCCCGAAGATCGCACCGACGACGTCGCTCCGCTCGACGACCCCGTCAGCCGTCACGTCCGCGTGAATGAGGTATTTCGAAGTATCTTCCATGGGAGATCCGCCCCCGCGAGGGGACGATACGTGCGTCCGGAAACCGGTTTACATAGAATGTGGCTCGTGACGGGCAAATAGCTGTTGACCTGTGGCACGATCGGGCCGTCAGTACGCCGGCCGGTACCAGTACCAGTAGGCCGTGACGGCGAGCAACACGACGAGTCCCCCGAGGAAGAAGAGCAGTCCCGGGGGCATCGTCCCGAAGACCGTCTCGACGCCCTCCACACCGCCGTCGACGATGTTCTCGAAGAACCCGTTCGGATCGGTGGCGTTTTCCGACCCGTTCGGATCGACGTCGAACTCGGGGTCGGCGGACCCCCCGTCGTCGGCGTCCGCCGCACCCGAATCACCGGCATCCGCCCCGTTCGCTTCCTCCGCGTCCTCCGTCTCGCCGCCGGAGTGGTCTTCGACCTCCTCCGCACTGAAATCGTCACCGCCGTCCTCGCCGTCACTGCCGTCACCGCTGTCGGCGGATTCGTCTACGGTGTCCCCGTCGTCCTCGGTCGCGCTCATCGGCTCGCCGTCCTCCTCGTCGCCGCCAGCAGGCTCGGCCCCGCCGTCGGCGGGAGCAGCGTCGACGCCGCCGAACTGTCGCGTGAGCGCGTACTGGACGAGCAGACTGCCGCCCGCGAGCGCACCGATGCCGCCGATCAGTCGCGAGATAGCGGTCTTCAGCTGCGAGGCCGTCGACTCGTCGCTCGTGACGATCAACGGCCCGTCCGTAGTCGCGTAGACGCTCATCTCGTTGCCCCGAGAGGAGTACCAGGTGTCGACGACCTCGACGAGGCCGGCGTCCTCGAGTTTCTCGAGGTGGTAGCGCACGTTCTGGATCGAGGAGTCGATCGCGTCGGCGACGTCGCTGGGCGTCCCGGGTTCGTCGTCGAGTCGCGCGTAGATCTCGCGCGCCGTGGTCGAGGAGAGTGCCCCGAAGACGGCGTCGGCGTCCTCGCCCTCGAGGTCGACGACGCGCGGTTGCCCATCTCGCGTCGAGGGCTCGGACCGGAAGGGAAACAGACGGGCCATACTCGTTGTCTTCCATTCGTTATCCGACACTTATACTCCTTTTCCTCGGTGAAAGCGCTCTTTTAGCTTGGCGAATCGCCAGCCTGCGACGGGGATGGCGTCGACGCCGTCGGATCCGGTGAGGCGTGGCACCGATCGTCAAAGGGAAAGGATTACCGACGCGAGACCCGACGAGCGAGTATGCGCCGTCTGGAACTGTGGAGCTGGATCGCGATCGGGATCGTCCTCAGCGCGCTGGCGATTCCGTGGTTCCTGTGGGGGTCGGCGACGGTCGTCGCCGGCCTCCCGCTGTGGCTCTGGTGGCACGTCGGCTGGATGCTGCTGGCGTCGATCGTCTTCTGGGTCTTCGCCCGGCGGGCGTGGGGGATCGGGGTCGAACCCGGACGCGACGGATCGGCAGGGAAGTCGTCCGGAACCGCCGGGGAACCGACCGGCACCGGTCGAAATCGAGACGCGAGCGTCGGAGGTGAGCGGCGGTGAGCCTGCGACTCCAGCTCGGGATCATCGTCGGCTACCTCCTGCTGGCGCTGTCGATCGGGGTGGTCGCCTACCGCCTGACCGATCGGACCGCCGAGGACTTCTACCTCGCGAGCCGGACGCTGGGGACGGTCGTCCTCCTGTTTACGACCTTCGCGACGCTGCTGTCGGCCTTTACCTTCTTCGCCGGGCCGAACATCGCCTACCACCAGGGGCCGGAGTGGATCCTCGTGATGGGGCTGATGGACGGGATCATCTTCGCGATTCTCTGGTACGCGATCGGCTACAAGCAGTGGCTGCTGGGTCAGCAGTACGGGTTCGTGACGCTGGGCGAGATGCTCGGCGATCGCTTCGGCTCCCGACGGCTCCGCGGCCTGGTCGCCGGCGTGAGCCTCCTGTGGCTGTTCCCGTACGTGATGCTCCAGCAGGTCGGGGCCGGCACGGCGTTGCAGGCCCTGACGGAGGGTGCCGTCCCCTACGCGGTCGGCGCGGGGCTGATCACGGCGTTCATGATCCTCTACGTCGTCGTCGCCGGGATGCGCGGCATCGCCTGGACCGACACCCTCCAGGGAGCATTCATGCTCGTCACGACGTGGATCGCGACGATCTGGGTGCTCGCGGTCGTGGGCGGCCCCGGCGTCGCGACCGGCGCACTCGAATCCGAGGCGGCCGGCCACCTCGCACTGGGTGGGGACTTCTACACACCACAGTGGATGCTCTCGACGGCGATCGTGATCGGCTTCGGCGTCGCGATGTTCCCCCAGGTGAACCAGCGCTTCTTCGCCGCTGGATCGAAGACCGTGCTCAAGCGATCGTTCGCGCTCTGGCCGATCCTCTGTGTCCTGCTGTTCGTCCCGGCGTTCATGCTCGGCGCGTGGGCCCGCGGCTTAGACGTCGCGGTACCCGAGGGCGGGAACGTCCTTCCCGCGGTGCTCGCCGAGTTCACGCCCGTCTGGTTCGCCGCGCTGGTGATCGCCGGCGCGATGGCCGCGATGATGTCCTCCTCGGACTCGATGCTCCTCTCGGGGTCGTCGTACTTCACCCGGGACCTCTACCGGCCGTTCGTCGATCGGTCCCTCTCGGATCGGCGCGAGGACCTCCTCGCCCGCGTCGGGGTCGTCGTCTTCGCAACCGCCGCCTTCGCCGCGAGTCTCGTCACCCCCGCGACGCTGTTCGAGCTCGGCGACGCCGCCTTCAGCGGGTTCGCACAGCTCGCACTGCCCGTCGGAGTCGCGCTCTACTGGCGACGGACGACGCGAGCGGGCATTACGGCTGGAATCGTGGGTAGCCAGGCGTTCTACCTCTCGACGCTCTTCGTCGACTCGCTCGTCGGGGCGATCGAGTTCCTCACACCGCTTCTCGGCGGCCTCGCACCGGCGCTCGTGACGGTCGTCACGACGGTGTTCCAGGGAACGTACGCCGGCTGGACCGCCGGCATCGTCGGCATGGCGATCGGGCTCGTCGTCACCGTCGGCGTCTCGTTCGTCACCAGGCCCGCTGCCGACGAACGGCGGGCGATCTACTTCGACGGGTTCGGCGCGGACTGATACGGACTACTGGACGTCGGTTCCGGTGCACCCGCGATCATCCCGCGGTTGCACCGGCACATTGGTACAGCAGACCGTACGAGAGACGCGGGTTCCGTCCCGAGAAACCGCCGGCCGGAACCGGCACGCGGAAAGCGGAAAGGGGTCGAGCGCGTACGGGACCGCAATGACGATCGCGCTGCCTGCGTCACTGGCCGGGACGTGGCGACCCGCCGGCACCCGGACGGGGACGACGTCCGTCCTGGTCGCCTCGATCACCGCCGAGACGACGCTGTACGAACCCGTCGGGACGGCCTCGACGCTGGCCGAACTCGGCGCGAGCGACGTGCCGCTTCGATCGCTGTTCGCGGTCGACCTGGAATTTTCGCCACCGCTCCCGTCGCTCGGCGTCTCGCCGCGAGCGGTGTTCTCGATGGCAGCCCCGAAGGCTCGCGGCCAGTTCGTCGACACCATCGAGGACGAGGGGCTGATCGTCGACGGGACCCGGGAGACTCACGCGTTCGAGGCCGCAAACGGCACCGAAGGCAGGTGGTTCGTCCTCGACGTGTCCTACCCGATCGCATCCGGGGTGGCCGCGGACGGTCCCGATCGGCTCCCGGCCGAGACCCACGTCGCCGTCTGGCCCACCGAGACGACGTACGGCATGGCCGGGGGAACGACCCCGCTCGAGATGCCGGCCGACGTCGCCGCGTCGATCGACGGCGAGATCTCGATCGACCCGGAGCGCGACCGCGAGCGGATCGCGGAACTGGTCCGATCGATCGATCCGGGTGCGACCGACGAGCAGTGACCTCCCGTCCGTCCCGCGTCGCCGGGCGATCGTCGTCCCTTCGGCCTCACCCCCGGTACCCTTATCCATGGCGACCCGTTGTGAACGGTAATGACAGCGCACAGACGATGGTCGACCACCGGCTGTCAGGGGGGCCGGCCGTCGGCACGGGAGTCGCTGTGGGCTCCCAGCGAGGCGTCCTACGAACTCGACTCCCGGTACCAGTTCGTCGCCGTCGACGAGGCGTTCGCCACGATCACCGGGTACGAGGACGATCGCCTCCTGGGGGAACACGCGTCCCTCGTCTATCCCGATGCTGCGGTCGATCGCGTCGAGACCCTGGCCCGAACGCTCGTGGAGACGAGCCGCGAGGACACGGCCGGGAGGTCGGCAGAGGCCGACGGTGACGGAACCGCGACGGACGACCACGAAAACGTGGAGAACGCCGACGAAACCTCGAAGAACGACCACGGCGGGCCCACGGATCTGCGTTCGGCCGGTCCCCGGGTCACGCTCGATCTCACGCTCCGGACCGCCGCCGGGGACGAGATCGTGTGTACGCACCAGTTGCAGGTCACCACTCCGTCCGACGGAACCGAGCGGGTCGTCGCGACCGTTCGGACCGACCCCGACGGTACCGACCGTCCTGAGACGTGCCGTCACTCGAGCACCGGCGAGCAGGAACCGGGACAGGAAGGGGAGTCGTCGACCGGCGACGCCACGGGAGTCGACGGAGACCGACCGGCGGCGCTCTCGACAGCGATCGAGCGCATCCGGGACGGAGTCTACGCGCTCGATGCGGACCTGCAGTACACGTTCGTCAACGAGGGGGCTCGCGACCTGCTCGGACTCGACGGTGCATCGGACGCGGACGACGATCCCGCACTGTTCCGGACCGCCCACGAACGCGCGATGGAGCACCAGCGCCCGTTCACGGTCGAGGCGTATCATCCGCCGATCGACGGCTGGATCGAGGCACGACTCTACCCCGACGAGAGCGGGGTCACCGTTCACGTGTCCGATCGAACGCCGTGGCGAGCCCGCGAGGAGGGGCTCGAATCGGGGTACCAGCGGTTTCGGTCCGTCTTCGAGGACGCACACGACGCGATCCTCGTCGGCGACGAATCCGGGATCGTCGCCGCCAACCCGGCCGCATGTGACCTGTTCGACACCAGCCGATCGGAACTCCGAGGCCGATCGCTGATCGAGTTCGTCCACGACGATCACGACGTCGAAACGGCGTGGGAGCAGTTCCTCGACGACGGTCGGTTTCGCGGCTCGTTCTCGGTCGTTCGGTCCGACGGCGACGAACGCGTCGTCGAGTGCAACGCCGTCGCCGACGTCCGTCCCGGGATACACCTCTCGATCCTCCGGGACGTCACGGAGACCCGCAAGCGAGAGCGGCAACTCGAGCGACAGCGCGAGCGGTTGACCGCACTCGATCACGTGTACACCGTCGTCCGGGAACTCAACGACGCGATCGTCACCGGCTCCACCCGGGCCGATCTCGAGCGGATCGTCTGCGACTCGCTCGCGGACTCGCCGTCCTACGAGTTCGCCTTCGTCGCCGGCGTCGACCCGTCCGACGGAGCGGTCTCCAAGAGGGCCGAGGCGGGCGTCGACGGCTATCTCGAGTCGATCCCGATCTCGACCGATCCCGACGAACCCGCCGGCCAGGGCCCGCTCGGGCAGGCGGCCCGGACGCAGGAGACCCAGGTGTCGAACGACGTGTTCACCGACCCGGAGTTCGAACCCTGGCGGGACGACGCCCGAGAACGCGGCTACCGGGCCGCGGCCGCAGTACCGATCACGCACGACGGCGCGCTGTACGGCGTCCTGGGCGTGACCAGCGCCCGCAGTCAGGCGTTCACCGACGAGGAGCGGACCGTCGTCGGCCAACTCGGCGAGATCCTCGGACACGCGATCGCCGCCCACGAGCGCAAGCGGGTCCTGCTCGGCGAGACGGTGATCGAACTCGAACTCGTCATCGACGACGCGGTCGAGTTCTTCGACGGCCCGTCGATGGCCGATCGGTCGGTCCAGTTCGATCGCGTCGTCAGCATCGGGGACGACCAGTACCTCGAGTACGGGACCACCGCAGTCGAGACGTTCCCGGAGTTCGAACGACTGGTCGAATCAGTTCCCCACTGGGATCGCGTTACCCCCCTCGACGAGTCGGGCGGGACGGTCCGGTTCGAACTCGAGATCACGTCGCCGCCGATGTTCTCGGTCATCGACGCCCACGGGGGGTACGTCGAGTCAGCGGCGCTCCACGACGGGACCTATACCACCACGCTTCACTTCCCCCAGGACACCGACGTCAGGGCAGTCACGGACGCGATCGAGGAGGTCTATCCGGGCGTCCGAACCATCGCCCGACGACAGGTCACCCCCGCGGACGCGTCGATCGGCCAACTGCAGTCACACCTGGCCCACGAGTTGACCGATCGCCAGCGGAGCGCCCTCGAGACGGCCTACTACGCGGGGTACTTCGAGTGGCCCCGCGACAGTTCGGGCGAAGAGATCGCGGCCACGCTGGACGTCTCCCCCGCGACGTTCCACGAACACCTCCGATCGGCACAGGAGAAACTGGTCGCGGCGATCCTCGAGGGCCCGGACGCGGCGCGTCCGGGGTCGACGGACGACTGATACGGATTGCTGTACCGATGTACCGGCGCAACCGCGATCCGGACGGCGGTTGCGCCGGAAATGACGTACAGTAAACCGTATGAGCAGTGCGACCGACGACGCCGGTCCCGCGAAGATGAGCGTGCCCGTAGCGCTCGAAACCGGGCGGACGTCAACCTGACGGACCCAAACGGTGCAATAGTTTGAACTACAGCGAAATGGGGTCGATTGTAGTGCTAATTGTAAACCAAAATCGGGAACATTCCAGATATTGTTCCAACAATAAGGTTTAATGCCGGACAGTCAGTCAATACTGGTGTGAGGTGATCACGACTGAATACACCGACGAAACGAAACCACCGTAGTCAACCCCTGTGGCTGTGACCTGTGGCCACACCACCCGGTGTGTGCTCATGCTCACTTCCTGCCGGTCGGATCGTCGCCTCCCACCGACGACCCGACGTGACCGGCCCGCGTTCCAGTCGCGAACCGGGACGGTCGACACTCTCACTCAGAGTTCCGTTCCTGCTGAAATCGCTTCGTCAGAGCTAGTCGATCGTGGTGCACTCGCTACTCGCCGGGACCGATCGACGAACTGCCGGTCGAAGGCTCGTGAACCGGCGGCGACGCCGGCGAACCGCCGGGAGTAGCACTAAACGTACTGCTCTCGAACGGATGACACGATGGCCGACGATGCCGACGATACGGTCTACTACGTGATCAGCGACCTCCACATCGGCGGCGACGAACAACTGGCCACGGTGGACTTTCTCGACGAGTTGGTCGCCTTTCTCGAACGTCTGGAGACGATCGAGGAGGACGCGGAGTTGCTGATCAACGGCGACGCGTTCGGGCTGTGGGAGTTCACCGAGGTCGACGGCCCCGCGAAATTCGACGTCCTGACCGAGCGGTATCCCGACCTGTTCGACCAGTTGCGCGCGACCGGCGAGGCGATTCCGATCACGCTGTTGCCGGGCAACCACGACAACGAACTCGCCGCGTACGACGAGTACGTCGACCGACTCGCCGAGTACAACGTCGACCTCGTCCAGTCCGAGTCGCTCACCCGACGGGTCGGCGATCGGACGATCCACTTCGAACACGGGCATCAGCAGGACCCCAACAACCGCTTCGAGGACCTCGGCAATCCCTACGAGACTCCGATCGGCTACCACTACAACACCCAGGTGACGAGTCGGGCGGGCCGGCTGTCCGATCGGGGCCGGTTCAACTGGTTGAAGGACGTCCAGGCGGTGACGCCGACCGAACGCGTGCCCCGCTGGCTCCTCTCGAAATACTTCTACCGCGAAATGAACCCCCTCCTGCGGTACGCCATCATCCCGTTCCTGTTACTGTTCAACGTCAGCGTCGTCCTCGCAGTGCTGGCGGGACTGGACGTCGCCGGCATCTGGACGATGCCGGTAGCGACGACGGACGCGGTGCTCGGCCAACTGGGCCTGGTCGGGGAAGCCGTCCACTTCCTCCTCGTCGTCAACGTCGCGATCGCCGGCGTACTCCTCCTCGCGGCCGTCCCGGTCTACTTCGTCCTCCGTGACCTCGGCGAAACCGTCGACCGATTCGGGGTGTTCGAGACGGACCTCACGGTCGATCCCGAGGAACCGTACGCGGCCGCCGCCCGGGAGGTGTTCGCCGATCGGCCGGAGACGGCGGTGTTCTGCTACGGGCACACCCACCGCCCGGGTGTCACCGAGGTCGACGGCAGGCTGCTCGTCAACAGCGGGACGTGGCTGAAACGGCTCCACCGCCGGGACGTCGTCGCCGGCGTCCTCCCGCCGGTGTTCTACCCGTCCTATCAGCTGTGTGTCGTCCGCATCAGCGACGTCCCCGACGGCGTGGCAGTCGAGTACGAGGAGATCGAGAAGCCGTCCCCGACCGCGAACGAGATCACGCTCACCGAGCGCCTCCTCACGCTGGGCCGGAAACCGACTCCCGAACTGCCCGATCGATCGATCGTCACCGACGCGGGGCCCGAACCGGCTCCGGAAGCGAGTAACTAGGCGGCCGGACTCGAGGCGAACCCCCTCGCGATCGGCCGGGCTACTATAGTGTTCCGAATCTGCCGACAGGGACAGGTACCGGAACGAACAGCGGATCGTCTGGAACCGCCGTTCCGCACGAGACGTCTCGATCAGTACGTGTCCACCGCGATGCGTATTGACCGAGTCGCATTTCCCGCCGACACGAGTTGTGGCGGGTGTCGAGAGTTCTCGCCAGTCCGTGCCGGTTATTCGCACCGATCCAGTGCCGCTTCACCCTCCTGTGCGTACTGATCGGCGCGATCCCAGTTGCGGTTTGCGGCAGCTGTCGCCGACTCGGCGAAGTACCCGCTCGCTTCGTAGAACGCCTCGGCAGAGCAGTGAAACTCGATAACGTCCGACTTGAACTGCTGGGGTGTATCGGGATCCGCTTCGAGCAGTGCCAGCGTTTCCTCGCTTTCCTCGAAATGACCTTCAGCCGTCCTGAACCGCGTTTCCGCCGTTTCGTACGCCTCATTATCGTACTGTTCGAACGCGTCGAAAACGACGACGGCACCGTCCATGAACTGCTGGAACCCGTCCACGAATCGCTCCATTGCGTCGAGTTCGTCGCCCAGGATCTGGAGGTCGTCGTCGAGTTGCTCGTATTCGAGTCTCGAATCGTCCTCGATCAACTCGGGATCGATCTCCGAGTGTGCCGATTCAACCGCCTCCAGCTGGTCCCGTATCTGTTCGAGCAGGTCCTGACACTCGTCGAGTTCGTCGTTCGCCGCCTCGAACCGCTCAGCAGTAACGTAGGCGTCGACCGTATCGAAGCAGTTTCCAAACTCGACGAAAAGCGCACCGTACTCGGCGGCTTCGCGCTGGTACGCTGCAATAGAACGGGCGTTCTCGACGTACTCCTGGTCTTCGTCAGAAAGCGTCGTCTCCGCGTCGTCGAGTTTCTCTTCGGCGAGATCAGCACGTCGTTTGATATCGTCGGCGTCGAACGAGTCGGGAATCTCGTCGCTCTCCCCGAACTCGTCCAGCAACTCCTTGTTCTCCTCGAGAAGCGATTGCGCCTCCTCGTAGGGCTCCCTCGCGTCCGCGTTCTCGTCGTTCTCACCGCTCTCGTCGCTCCCCAGACAGCCTGCGATCGATAGACACGCCAGGCTCGACGTGCCGATCAAGATCGATCGTCGGGTTTCCATACCGAGCCGACTCCACTCGATAGCCATGAGTCTTCTCAAATATCGTGTAAATTCACTATCGGACTACAAGTAGTGATGGGACTATTCAGATACTGACTGTCACTGCCACCAGTATCAGTAGCGTTCCCCAGTTGCGAGTCTCGCGATCGATCGGGACCGAGTCTGGAGGTTTTTACTACTGCCGCCCCGCTGTACCACGTATGCAAACGCACATCGTTCCGGTCGGCTTCGATTACGACCGGCTGATCGCGCCGCTGGTGCGCGATCAGATCGACGTCGACAGCGTCATCCTCCTGGAGGGGGCGGTAGGCAGCGAGGCCAACGTCGAGTACTCCCGGCACCTCTCGCAGAAACTCGAGACGGACTTCCAGAACTTGCTCGGCGCGCAAACCGAGCGGTTCGTCCTCGAGGACGTCTACGACTACGACGAGGCGTTCGAGCAGGCCTACAACCTGATCACCGCCGAACTCGATCGAGGCAACGAGGTCTGGGTCAACGTCGCCGCGATGCCCCGGACCGTGAGCTTCGCGTTCGCGACGGCCGCCAACTCGCTGATGGTCGAACGCGAGGACGAACGCGAACAGATCCACACCTACTACACCGCCCCGGAGAAGTACCTGGAGACCGAACTCGCCGAGGAACTGCGCGAGCAGATCGCCCTGCTCGAGGACCTCCAGGACGATGACGTCGGAGACGATCGGATCGCGGACCGACTCGAGAGCGCCCGGAGCCTGCTCTCGGAGTTCGACGAGCGCGGGACGACGATCGGCGCGAAGGAGATCGACGGCAGTCACATCGTCGAACTGCCGGTCACCTCCTTCTCGAACGTCAAGCCGTTCGAGGAACTCGTCCTGTTCAAACTCGGCGAGGACGGCGAGTTCGCCTCCGTCTCCGAACTCGCCGAGTCGCTGGCCCGCGAACTCAACGAGGAGTACACCGACAGCTTCCGCTCGAAGGTCATCTACAACGTCGATCGACTCGGGCCCGGCGGCAAGGGGTACATCGAGCGCGAGGAACACGGCAAGTCCTACCAGACGCGGCTCTCGCGGATCGGCGAACTCTGGGTGCGGGCACACTCCGACGCCGACAGACAGGATCGCCTCCTCGACTCGTGAACCGCCTCGGGGTCAAGCCCCGTGGCATTCCCACAGGCCGCTCGTAATCACAACCTGTCGTCCCAGACGAGCCACTCGCGATCGTCTCGGACGAGGAGGACGTACCCGTCATCTTCGTTGACCTGCTCGTCGTCCTCGGAGACGGTAATAGAGACGTATACGATGCTGTAGTCCTCGAGACCGTGCTCGGCCAACAACTCGTCGTACTGCTCCTCCGCTCGTGTTACCTCCTCGTCGAGTGCGTCGCCCTCGAGGTCCTGACTCTCGCGGACGACCGCCCGTAAACGACGTTCGTCAGCCTGGTGAACCGAGATCGTTACGTCCCCCCACTGCTCTTCGAACTCCTCCTCGGTCGTGTTCTCGGGATACAGGTACGAATCCGGATGGATAGTGTTCCGGTAGCGTTCGAGGTTCGCGGCCGAGAGCGAACCGAATAGGGTCTGGACGGTGCGTTCCGGTGCGCTCTCGTCGTCGCGCACGAAGAAGTACCAGCCGCTGGCGGCGGCCGCGACCCCGCCGATCATCAGGTACCGCCGATCGATCCCGCCGTCCGAATCGGACTGGGTACCCGCGTCCGAGGATGCAGGCACTCGGGACGAGTCCGACGATCGAGACGGGTGATCGTGCCGGTCGTCGGTTCCCTCCGCTCGATCGTCGTCCCGTCGAGGACCGTCGTTCGGCGTCGTAGCGTCCGACCCTTTTCCGACCGATTCGCCGCACACGCTGCAGTACGACCCGCCGTCGACCGCCTCCCCGCAGTTCGGGCAGTTAGCCATACTCGGGAGCAGTGACCCCCCTCGGTTAACTTTTCTGGCAGAATTATATGTTCAGTATTCGAACGTGATGATTCGGATCGAGAAGCGAGTGGAACGAATCGACACTCCTGACCCGTCCCTGGGCCGCCCGCGTCGCGATCGGCGCGGCGGGACCGTGACGATCGCCCCCGATTCGATGCACCGACCTCGCAGTTCGGACGCCCGGGAACCCAGTCGGGACGACATCCGGTTCTCGCGTGTGACTCAGCGCTCGCGCCGGCCGAGCGCAGCCAGCGGATCGTACCCGTTCTCCAGCAGTAGTTTCGCGAACCGGGCCCACAGCCGTGCGATCCCGTTCATCAGGTGCAAGATACCGAACAGGAGGACGACTCCAACGAGGGCGACGACGAGTGCCTGCGGCAGCGTCGTGATCCGCCAGTGGCCGACCGTGATGACCGTCTCGAAGCCGACCAGCAGGTAGTTCCACCCCACGTACAGGGTCGGATGGAGCTCCGGCGCGCGATCGGACGTGAGGCCGACGTACAGGCCCGGCGCGTCGTAGTAGAGGGGAACGAACAGCATGCTCACGGCCGTCGTCAGCCCGGTCATCGCGAGCGAGACCGAGCCGACGCCGAGTGCGAACTTGGCCGGCAGGTAGAACAGCGCGGTCCACGTCTTGCGACCGGTCAGGAGCGATCGGAGCCGATCCCGCCGTCGGTCCCCGTCGAGTTCGGTCCGGGGATCGATCTCGACGCCGAGCAATCGCGTCGTCAGCCAGCGTTCGAACCCGGCCACGACGAGTCCCATCGCGACCGTGATCGCGAACACGAGCGCACCGGCGAGCACGATCAACAGCCCGAGGCCGAGCGAGACCCCGACCGTGACGAACACGAGGTACGCGATCCCGAGCGGAAACGAAAGCAACAGGTAGGCGAGGTTCAGGTACGTCTGTCGCCGGAACGGAACCGCGACGAACCACCGGATTCGACCCCCGATCCGGCCGAATCGGTCGTCGGCCATCGTCGTCGCCGATCGTGACATCTCACGCACAAGTCCCTCTCCGTGCGAAATAAACGTTCGCCTCTCGTCGACGCGGTCGCCGATCGGTCGAGGGGCCGGCGCGGACCGCCACCCCGCCGATCGGTTCGAGTCGGCTCATTCGAGTGGCGTGAGCGTAATGCGACCGGTACTCGTCTCGACCCGGAGCGTCGGACCGCCGTCGCCGAGCGTCGCCGTCACGCGGTCGTCCCGGACGGTTGCCTCGTCCATCTCGAGTTCGTCGACGTCGATCCGACCCGTGTTCGTGCGGACCTCCAGTTCGGCATCGAGTTCAGGGCTCACGGCGGCGGTGATCCGCCCGGTCGAGGCCGAAATCAGCGTGTCGCCATCGATCGACGGGACGTCGGCCTCGATCCGGCCGGTCGTCGCGGTTACGTCGCCGATGGTGCCGACGTCCCGGATCGTAATGCGGCCGGTGTTCGTGTCGGCAGTGACCGCTCCGTTCACCCCGGCCACGTCGACCCGCCCCGTGCTCGTGCGGGCGGCGAGCGTCCCGTCCAGGTTCCGGACGTCGACCCGCCCGGTGTCCGTCGCCGCAGTCACGTCGCCCGCGACGTCGCGGACGTCGATCCGGCCGACGCTCGTCTCGATCCGATCGAGCGCGAGGGTACGTGGAACCGCGGCGTCGATGGCCATCGAGGGCCGACTGGAGAACAGGCCGGCGCTGCCGTCCCACGTCGAGCGAACCTCGAGGCGGTCGTCGACGCGTTCGCTCTCGAGCGTCAGGTCGTCGAGGTCGGCCCGGATCGAACTCGACTGCTTCACGATGTCGAGGTGGACGTCGTCCCGGTCCTCGCCGGAAACGGTGACGTCGCCCGCCTCGCTCTCGATCGTCAGCGTCTCCGCACCCTCGAGGGCGATCGTCTCGCTGTCTTCGACACGGCGGCCGACGAACGGCGTCGACGCGCTACAGCCGGCCAGTGCGAGCAGCCCTGCGGCGGCACCGCCGCCGAGCAAGCGTCGCCTGGTGATGTCCGTGGTCATACACGATCCAACGCAGTCGGGTCCCGTTAAGAGGGGTGGTCGGCTGGCGATCGGCCATCCGACCCCGGGTATTTTTATGTTAGGTGGCGCTCCACGCGAGCAGTCGCTCCCGCAGAACGAGCAGACACGGCAGGACCGTCAGGCAGGACACGAACGCGAAGACGATGCTCAACCCCGTTACGAGCCCGAACCGCTGGAGGGGAGGAGCCAGCGCGAGCGCGAGCACGCCGAAGCCCGCCGCCGTCGTGAGCGCGCTGCCGAACAGCGCCCCGCCGGTTCCGGTGACGGTCGCGGCGAGCGCGCGCTCGAGCGCCTCCGATCGCGAGGCCGCGGTGCGACCGGCCTCGCGCCGCTCGTCGATGAACCGTTCGCCCACGTGAATGCTGTAGTCGACGCCGAGCCCGATCGCGAGGCTGGTGATGACCGCCGTCTCGCTGTTGAACGGGAGATCGAGCAGCGCCATCGCCCCCAGCAGCCACGCGAGCGCGGCCACGACCGGAGCGAGCGTCACCGCTCCAAGCGAGAGCGATCGGTACCGTACCCAGTAGAGGACGGTGAGGAACGCGAAAATGACCACCAGCGTGACGGCGAACGCCTGTACGAGGGTCTCCAGCAGGGCGTCCTGGATGACTGCCGTCGTGACCGGGCCCCCGGTCGCGACGGCGGTAATCGACCCGCCGGACTCGGCCTCGATCGCGGACGCCACCGACCGGGTGTCGTCGGCCGCGTCCTGTGCCGCCGCGTCGCCGCGGACGCTCACGAGGAGGCGCGCGGACTCGTACTCGCGGTCGTCGCCGTCGCCGGATCGATAGAGGACCGACGACGCGGCGTTCTCGTCGGCCTCGTAGAGCACGTCGTAGAGGCCCGCGAGGTCCTCGTCCGGCAATCCGTCGCCGTCCGTATCGCGCTCGGCGAGTGCGGCGGCGACGGACTCGTTCTCGGCTGCGAGCGCCCGGAGCACCGTCACGGGGCTCTCGATCGCCGCTCGCCCGTCCGATCGAACGACGAGCGTTCCGTCGCCGTCGACGTTCGCGGTCGCGTCCTCTATCGTCGCGAGGGTCGCCGGATCGGTCACGTCCCCGCGTATCAGGATCTCGGTGCGGCTGCCCTCGCCGCGTTCCCGGAAGTTGTCCCCGAGATACGCGGCGTCGTCGCTGATCGTGTACGTGCCCGGCGCGAGCGGCCCGGGGAGGGACTTGGCCCACTCCGGGGCGTCCTCCGGGAGGAAGTCGGCCTGGTTGAACTCCGTGTCGATCCCCGTGGCACCGTACGCGCCGCCGACGGCCAGCACGAGTGCGAGTAGAACGATCGCGATCGGAGCCCGCTGGACGACCGCGACGCCCCCGGAGAGGACCCGGTTGGCGACTCCCGCGCCCGCACCGAACGGCTGCCTGGCGCGATCGAGTCCGAACCGGCCCTCGAGCATGTCGTCCACCTCGACTTTCAGTGCCGGGACGAGGACGGCGAACGCGACGAACGTCGCGAGGATCCCTCCCGCGGAGAGGATCGCGAAGTCCCGGATCGCCGGCAGGGGGCTGACGACGTTCGAGAGGAACCCGATCCCGGTCGAGAACGTCGCGGCCGCCAGCGCGAGGACGACGCCGCCGACGCTGGCCCGCATTCCGGCCCGAACGCCCGGACTGGAGCCGTCGGCGGCGGCCGTGTCGTCTCGATCGAGCAGTCCTGCCCGCGCTTCGCGCGAGCGCATAATCACGTGGAGCGAGTAGTCGATGCTCAGCCCGATCAGCAGGAACGGGACGGCGATCAGCAGCTGGCTCGATGGAATCTCGAGCCAGCCCATGATGCCCGCGAGCCAGGCCATCACCACCGCGATGCCGACGAGGCTGAGCAGGACGTCGACCACGTCGCGATAGGCGACCCCGAGCGCGAACAGGACGAGTACCAGCGCGACTGGCGTGATGATGGCGAAACTGTCGCCGACGGCGTTCGCGGAGGCCTCGTCGGTGATGCCCTGCCCGAAGACGAACGCGTCGTCGAACCGGTCCTCGACGAGTCGATCGATCGCGACCTGCGCATCGTAGGCGGCCTCGGGATCCTCGTCGGGGCCGCTGTCGTCGACCTGGAAGACGAACGTGATGCGAGCGTCGGCGGTAGTCGATCCGCGCTCGTAGTCCTGCGGCAGGAACTCGTACGGATCCCCGGTCCCGCCGGACCCGCCGGCCGGACCCTGCTCTCCCTCGGGATCGAGCACGTCGGCGAGGAGGGCCTCGACCTCCGCGTCCGATCGGGATTCGAGAGCGGTGATCTGCTCGTCGAGCGTGGGCGCACTGGTGTCGGGCTGGCCGGTCGTATCCGGCGGACCGGTCGCCGATGCCTGCCGGTCTTCGAAGACCGCGGCCGTCGCGACGACGTTTTCGATACCGACGACCCCCTGTTCGTCGAGCGTCGCGTTCAGCGCGTCGTCCTCGCGGATCTCCTGCTGGAGCCGGAGCCCCTCGAGCAGCGACTCGCGGGTCAGGACGTCACCATCCTCGTCGCGAACGACGATCTGGGCGACGATCCGCTCGTCGGTGCCGTACGTGGCGTCGATCTCCTCCTGTGCCCGCGTCTCCTCGGAGTCGACGTCGAACTGTCCGATCCCCCCGCCCTCGCTCTCGCCGATCGCCGCCCCCGCGCCGACGACGGCGGTTAGCAGGAGAACGAGCACGACGACGAGTCGGCTGTGCGAGACGATCGCGTCCGCGTACCTGCCCGCGATCCGTCCGCTCATCCGTCGATCCGGCCCCCGTTCGTGGTCATCGGTGACTACTGGGACCGGGCCATTCATAGTGGTTCGGATGGAAGTCGGTGTCGTATAATCGGATACCGATTATGAACACGGAAATCGATCGCGAACGGGGCGTCCTCAGCCCGGCCGATCGGGCGTACCTGCTGGGCGAGCGGGAGATGGACCACGAGCAGTCGAAGCGAAACGCCGAGGCGCGGATCCGGCGGCGGATTCACGCGGGCGTGCTCGACTTCGACCTGCTGTTGCACACCCTTTCCGAGAAGGATCGCCGCCAGATCTTCGAGGCGACGACGACGGACGACGCCTTCCTCGACGGCCTCCGCGCGATGCTCGCCTTCGTCTACCTCGGCACGGAGCGGTACGGCGTCGACTTCGAGGCGGTCCTCGAACCCGCGATCAGGAGTTCCGAGGAGTTCCTCGCCGCGACCGATCGGGACGAGAGCGTCTCCGTCGACGTCACGTTCGACGTCGAGACGACGGTCGAATCCTCGCTCTCGGGGATCGCCGCGCGACTGGACGCCGGCGAGCCGGTGACCCCGCGAGAACTCTTCTCGGTGATCATGCAGGGCGACTACGATCCGCGAGGACGCGATCGGATCGAACTCGTCAGGGCCGACGACCACCGCGCCGAGGCGGGCTTTCTCGATCGGCTGGCGGCGTACCTCGACGGGGAGGTAACCCACGTGAGCGACAGTCGGGCCGTGATTCACCTGCAGAGTGACGCGCCGGCGGAGGAGTCGGCGGGAGCCGATGGAGAGTAGTCAGCGTCGGCGTCGACGCCGATTCGTACGGACTACTGACCGTCAGTTCCAGTACAACCGCAGGACGGTCGCGGTTGCACCGGGAACTCGGTACAGCAATCCGTATCAGTCGTCGTGTTCCGGATGGTGGTCGGCGAACAGCGGCCAGAACGGCACCAGGAGCGCGGCACCGACCGCGAGAAACGCGACGACCGACAGGTTCGTGGGGAGGCCGACCCACCAGAGGGCGATCGTGATCGCGAGCGTGAGGGCCACGTACGCGTAGAACGCGGCCTGGACCCCGAGATACCCGTGGATACCGTCGGCGGGGTGCATCGATCGGGCGTTCTCGTCACAGAACGATAGTCGTTCACGTTCGGCTGACACGCACCGAGACCGTCGCTGGCGATCGAACGGGAGCCACTGGAATCGAGCGTCGTGACGAAACAACTAACACCGTCTCGACCAAATACGACACCATGACCCGCGTCGTCGCGGCCACGATTGCCGCCGGCAGGTCGCACGATACGGTTTTCGTAGGGGCCCCATAGCCCCGCATTTCCCACCCCGTTTCGACGGATGTATTGTCGCCGACCAGAATTCACCGATCAAGGCCAGTAGTAGCTATGAATACCGATCGCCTTCGGACGATACCGACGCACCGACGACGCCCGCACCGGGCGGTGAGAGCATGAGTATGGACGCACCCGAACAGGACAGCGACGAACCGTCCCTCGAAGGGGGGTACGACCCCGAAGCCGTCGAATCGCGCTGGCAGTCCCGCTGGGTCGACGAGGAGGTCTACGCCTACGAGGGCGACGCCGAACGCGACCCCAACACCGTCTACGCGATCGACACGCCGCCGCCGACGGTGTCGGGGAGCCTGCACATGGGCCACCTCTACGGCCACACGCTCCAGGACTTCGCCGCGAGATTCCAACGAATGGCCGACGGTGACGTCCTGTTCCCGTTCGGCTACGACGACAACGGGATCGCCTCGGAACGGCTGACCGAGAAGGAACTGGACATCCGCCACCAGGACTACGAGCGCCGCGAGTTCCAGAACCGCTGTCGCGAGGTCTGCCAGGAGTACGAGGCCGACTTCACGCGCAAGATGCAGGGACTCGGGTGTTCGATCGACTGGTCGAATACGTACAAGACGATCGAACCCCGCGTCCAGCGTATCTCCCAGCTTTCGTTCCTCGACCTCTACGAGAAGGGGCGCGAATACCGCAAGAAGGCGCCCGCGATCTGGTGTCCCGAGTGCGAGACGGCCATCTCGCAGGTCGAGATGGAGGACGACGAGCGGGGGTCGCACTTCAACGACATCGCCTTCGAGGTCGCCAGCGAGGGCGCGCCGCGCGACGAGTTCGTCATCTCGACGACCCGTCCCGAACTTCTCCCCGCGTGTGTCTCCGTCTTCGTCCACCCCGACGACGACGAGAACCAGGACCTCGTCGGCGAGACGGCCCGCGTCCCCATCTTCGGCCAGGAGGTGCCGATCATCGCGGACGATCGCGTCGACATGGAGAAAGGCAGCGGGGTCGTCATGTGCTGTACCTTCGGCGACCAGAACGACATCGAGTGGTACCAGGCCCACGACCTGCCGCTGCGGGTCGCGATCGACGAGTCCGCGACGATGACCGACCTCGCCGGCGACTACGAGGGGCTCTCGACCGAGGAGGCCCGCGAAGAGATCGTCGAGGACTTAGACGACGAAGGAGCCCTGCGCGATCGGTGGGAGATCTCCCACACGGTGCAGGTCCACGAGCGCTGCGAGACGCCCGTCGAGTTCCGCGTCTCCAAGCAGTGGTACGTCGAGATCTTAGACCACAAGGAGGAGTACCTCGAGGCCGGCCGGGAGATGGACTGGTACCCCGAGAAGATGTTTACCAGGTACAAACACTGGATCGAGGGCCTCGAGTGGGACTGGCTCATCTCGCGCCAGCGCGACTCGGGGATCCCGTTCCCGGTCTGGTACTGCGCCGACTGCGATCACGAGGTCATGGCCGATCGCGAGGACCTGCCGGTCGATCCCCTGAGCGACGAGCCGCCGGTGAACGAGTGTCCCCAGTGCGGGGCCGACGACTTCGTTCCGGAGGACGACGTCTTCGACACCTGGGCCACCTCCTCGCTGACCCCACTGATCAACGCCGGCTGGGACTGGGACGCGGACGCAGAGGAGTTCACGATGGAACATCCGGAACTGTACCCGTTCGATCTGCGCCCGCAGGGCCACGACATCATCTCGTTCTGGCTGTTCCACACGATCGTCAAGTGCTACGAGCACACCGGCGAGGTGCCGTTCGACGCGACGATGATCAACGGCCACGTCCTCGACGAGAACCGCGAGAAGATGTCCAAGTCGAAGGGCAACGTCGTCGAACCCGACGAAGTCCTCGCGGAGTACCCCGTCGACGCGGTCCGGTTCTGGGCCGCCAGCGCCGCGGTCGGCGACGACTTCCCGTACCAGGAGAAGGACCTGACCGCCGGCGAGAAGCTGCTGCGGAAGCTCTGGAACGCCTCCAAGCTGGTCGACACCCTCGCGCCCCGCGATCCCGACGAGCCCGCGGAACTCGAGGCGATCGATCGCTGGCTGCTGGCGGAGCTCGACGACGCGACCGAGGAGCTCACCGGCATGCTCGAGGGGTACGAGTTCGCGAAGGCCCGCGACCGCCTGCGGACGTTCTTCTGGAACACCTTCTGTGACGACTACCTCGAGATCGCCAAGACGCGGGAAGACAATCCGTCGACGCAGTACGCGCTCCGGACCGCCCACCGCACGTTCCTCGAGCTGTGGGCGCCGTTCCTTCCCCACGTCACGGAGGAGATCTGGCAGGCCATCTACAGCGACGGCGAGGACGACCTGACCGAGACCAGCATCCACGTTCGCGACTGGCCCAGCCCGCAGGGCCACGAGGCCGACCTCGAGGCCGGCGAGACCGCCATGGAAGTCATCTCCGCGCTCCGGCGCTACAAGAGCGAGAATCAGCTGCCGCTGAACGCCGATCTCGAGTCCGTCGCGGTCTACGGGCCGATCGACGGATTCGTGGACGCGATCCAGAACGTGATGCACGTCCAGGAGCTGACGCTGCTCGAGGAGGAACCCGAAATCTCGACCGAGGTCGCGGCGATCGACCTCGACTACTCGACGCTCGGGCCGAAGTTCGGCTCGAAGGTCGGCGAAATCGACGCCGGCATCGAGAGCGGCGAGTACGAGATCGATCAGGATGCCGGCGTGTTGCGGGTCGCCGGCGAGGAACTCGAGGCGGACCTCTTCGAGGTCGAACTCGAGCGGGCGTACTCGGGCGACGGCGAGATGCTCGAGACCGAGTCGGCCGTCGTGATCCTCGAGTAGCGCTGCTCTCTCGTCGGCACCGGCCGACGGGTGACGACCACTTCTAGAGACGGGAGCGGAGCCGGTCGACCGCCAGATCCTCCTCCCGCCACGTCGCCGTCGCGGTCACCTGGTTCCCGTCGACGTCGATCGATCGGTCCGAACCGGTCGCGCCGAGTGACCTCTCGAGCGCCGCCTCGTCCGGGTCGTCGACGACCGCCGCGAAGTCGCCGGAGGACGTGTCCTCGTCTTCGATGGTGAGCGACGAGACGATACTCTCGGCGTCCTCGAGTCCCTCGTACGAGAAGTCGACGAGTTCGTCGTCCGACTGGGAACCGTATTGACCGACGGCGACGTCGCCGTCGCCGGCGGTACCGACGGCCCACTCGAACGCGTCGGCGTCGTCCGTCGCCCGTGTGACGTCGCCCGCCGCGGCACCGATGGTCGTCTCCAGTATCCCCAGCGGGTCGTCCTCGCCGTCGACGACGACGAGCGCGTCGCTGTCGACGGCGATCGCCGCATCGTCGCCGTCCGTGACCGGTGTATAGACGTCGAATCCGTCGATCTCGGTCGTCCGCTCGAGTTGGACGAGAAACTCCGCCTCCGGTTCGGCGGTGAGTTGCGCGTCTATCTCCCCGGGGTTCATGCGCCCGGTCACGACGAACGCGTCGATCGTCCGAAGCAGTCCCTCGACGGTCGAATCGAACGCGTCGTCCAGCAACCTGCCGAGTCTGAACTGACCGAGCGTGAGTCCGCCGACGAAGTACACGGCGAGCGCCCCTTCCGACGCGGGCGCGATCATCGGATCCGCTTCGTACGCCGCCGGGACCTCTTCGTCCGGATCGGCTTCCTCGAGTTCGTCCCGGACGTAGTCGTCGAGGGCCGCCCACTCGACGTAGGCGAACTCGAGCGCGCCGTCCTCGATCGTGAGCCACCGGCTATACGCGGGGAGATCGTCGGTCGCCTCCTGTGCGGTGACCGCGAGAGAGGGCGCAGTTCCGACAGTGGCCATCGTCGCCGCTGCACCTGCGAGTTCGAGTACGTCCCGCCGATTCGGTGCCATCACGGCCCGTACACCCCACGTCCGCATATAGCCCGTGTCATCGTTCGTCCGCACGCAACTGTAACAGGCAGAAACGCGTCCCGTCGCAGTCAGATGTCTCGACGCGTGAAGATCAGCACGGCGAGGCCGACCAGGGCGAGAAACGCGACCGTGAGGATCCCCGCGTCGAGGAACGCGTACTCCTCGCGGACGAGGATCGCCGTCTCGTCGTAGTACCGACTCGGCGTGAGGGCGCCGATCCACTCGAAGGCCGGATCCAGCCGCGACACGGCCTCGACGAGCCACAGGGCGAACACCACGCTCAGCGCCGTCGTCCTGGCGGTGCGCGCTCGATCGACGAGTACCGACGCAACGAGTCCGATGCCGGCACAGACCAGCAGGTAGGGGACGCCGAGCAGGTGCACCATCGCGAGCGCGACCGGATCGAACGACTCGCCGATCGCCAGCGCGCCGACGTAGACGATGACCGGAACGCCGACGTTCAGGGCGACGAGGGGGACCCACAGGGCGGCTACCTTCTGGAGGACGACCGACTCGCGCGAGACCGGGTTGGAGAGCGTGAGATCCATCCGCCGCTCCTGCACGTCGCCCGCGATCATGCCGGCCCCGATGTATGCGAAGTAGACGGCGACGAGGAGAGACCAGAAGAAGGAGTAGATCTCGGAGGCGATGAACCCCTCGATCGTGTCCAGCGCCTCGATCCCGAACAGGTCGAAGAGAAACGCCGGGAACGCGTCCTCGAACACCTCCATCTCCTCCTGGATGCCGGGGAACATCGAGAAGTAGAGGGCCGACAGGAGGGCGAACACGACGACCAGGACGATCGAGCCCCGGACCCGCTTCCTGGATTCGAGTCGGAGAATGGCCGTCACGGCGTCACCTCCAGTGGGTCGCCCGCGCCAACGTGTGCGTCGTGACGCACGTCAGATGTCCCTCCGTGTGAAGACGAGGAGCGCCAGCCCCAGCAACACGAGAAAGACCGCGAGGAGGATCCCGGCGTCGAGGAACGCGTACTCCTCGTGGACGAGGATCGCCGTCGGATCGTAGTACCGACTCGGCGTGAGGTCGCCGACCCACTCGAAATCGGGGTTCATGGTCGAGAGGCCGTCGACCAGCCAGAGGACGAACACCAGCCCCAGTGCGGTGGCCTGGGCGGTTTCGACGCGATCGACGAGGACGGAGAGGACGATACCGATGCCGGCACAGACCAGCAGGTAGGGGACGCCGAGCAGGTGCACCATCGCGAGCGCGACGGGGTCTAACGACTCGCCGAGGACGGTCACGCCGACGAGGAGTACGGCCAGCAGGCCGACGGTCACCGCGACCAGGGGAACCCACAGGGCGGCCACCTTCTGGAGGACGACCGACTCGCGAGAGACCGGAGTGGAGAGGACGAGATCCATCTTCCGATCGCGGACGTCCCCCGCGATCATGCCGGCGCTGACGTACGCGACGTAGATCCCGGTGATGAGTATCCAGACGAACGAGAAGACGTAGCCGCCGACGAACCCCTCGATCGTGTGCAGTTCTTCGATCCCCAGGAGTTCGAGGAGGTACGCCGGGTACACTTCCTCGATCAACGCCGCTTCCTCCCGGACGCTCGGGAACACGACGAGAAAGAACGCCGAGAGCATCGCGAGGAGTCCGGACAGGGTGAGCGAACCCCGGAGCAGTTTGGCGGACTCGACGCGCAGAATCGCCGTCATTCTGCCCCCGAGGTGGCGTCGTCCCCGTAGTAGTGCTTGAAGATATCGTCGAGTTGCGGATCGCCGATGTCGACGTCGTCGATGTCGAACTGGACGATGTGTTCCAGTAACGCGGCTGGATCGCCGGTGTAGGTGAATCGAACCGTCCTGTCGACGATCTCGAGGTCGATCATCTCCGCCGTTGCGAACCGCTCCCTGGCGATCGGCTCCGATAGCTGGACCCGCACGTCCTTGCCGCCCTGTTCGAGCAAAACGTCGATGTCCTCCAGGGCGACCAGTTCCCCCGCGCGGATGATCCCGACGCGGTCACAGACGCGCTGGACTTCGCTGAGGACGTGCGACGAGAAGAAGATCGTCTTTCCGGCGTCGCGTTCCGACTCGAGGAACGCGTGCATCCGGTCCTGCTTGAGCGGGTCCAGGCCGGCGGTCGGTTCGTCCAGGATGGCGAGGTCCGGATCGTGCATGAACGCCTGGACGATGCCGAGCATCCGCCGGTTCCCAGAGGAGTACGTCTCGATCCGCTTCTCGAGCGGCGGATCGAACAGGTCCAGGAGTTCGTCCCGTCGGTCGTCCCCCCGCATCCGCGCGAAGTAGTCGAGCGCCTGGCGACCGGTCAGTCGCTCCTCGAATCCGAGTTCGTCCGGCAGATACCCGACGTTGGCTTTCACCGCGGTGAGCGCCCGTCGATCGCGAACGTCCGCACCGAGCACTTCCGCAGTGCCCGACGTCGGCCTGATGAGTCCGAGCAACAGCCGAATCGTCGTCGTCTTGCCCGCCCCGTTCGGGCCGAGGTAGCCGAATATTTCGCCGGGTTCGACGCTGAATCTGATGTCGTCGTTGGCGGTGACGTCGCCGTAGTGCTTGGTGAGACCGTCCAGCCTGATCGTCGCCGCGTCGAGGTCGGCTTCGGGTTCGATCGCTTCGGTCCGGGTGCGCACGAGTCATCACCTCCGGGAGAAGCGCGCGTGTGGGAACGCGAGGGCTAACACACCCTACTCGACAGTTCGATCGGACATAAAATACTGGTCACGGTAACCGATACTATCCGGACGAGACGACTGTTCGAGTCGTCGGCAACGCCGACGTCCCGCTGTCCGTCTCGGCCCGTTGCAGTCCGGAATCTCGCAGTCCGCATCCGGCAGTGGCGAGTCGACCGGCGACTGCTGTCTCGTGAAGCGTCCGCCCGCATCCGCGCGAAGTAATAGTCGATTACTGCAACTGTTTTGTTGTAGTCCAGTTGAGACCAGATACGTCCGAGAGACAGACACAGTATCCTATATTTAACGGAAGATTGATGTCTGAGATGGATAATCCACCAGTGTGCTCTGCTGAAGTCGCCGTGAGACGACGGGACGCCCCGAGCCGTGTAAGCCGAGTACAGAGCACCCATGACGACAGAAATCACCCGCGTAACCCCCTCGAACGGTGCCGCAACGCTCCCCGTGAACACGGTGTTCGAGTTACTGCTCGACGAACAGCGCCGGGCCGCGCTGTACTACCTGTCCCAGAACGTGGGGGCAGTGTCGATCGACGACGTGACCGCACAACTCGCCCACCGGGAGGGCGATCCGACACGCGAGCGACGCGACGCGATCGCGACCGCGTTCTACCACACGCACCTGCCGAGACTGATCGATACGGGCGTCGTCCGGTACGATCGAGAGGGTGGAACGATCGAGCGACGCGCGGCCGCGGCGGCTCTCGATCCGTACCTCGAACTCGCACACCGTGACGTGTGCCGGCCCAGTTGACTCCATCCGGATCTTCCCACGACGCTCGTTCGATCGGGCGGGCGCCGACGGCCAGTGCAGACGAGAGCCACTGATCGCGATCCGGGAGCCGCGGTATCCACGTTCAACCGCTCTCGTCCTGCAGTCTGGCCGCCTCACACTTTTTGACCCGGGTGGCGAGCGCGAGAAAGAGCGCCAGGAGCGTAAACGTCACCTCGCCCGCGGCCGCGGCACCCAGCGCGTCGGCGCCGAGAAACGTCGGCGTGTCCCGCGGAACCGGGAGAATCGTGTGGTGTGGCTCGCCGACGATCGGGACGAAGTAGTCGACGAGCAGGTTGCTCGTGTACCAGGCGAGCGCGACGGCGACCCCCCAGACGGGGAAGTCCGAGATCCGGTGGAGCACGTAGGCCTGGACGACCATCGCGAGGTGGCTCCAGAAGAGGAACTGGTACATCAGCGGGTGGGTCTGTGCGGCGTAGATATCCGAGAAGACCAGCAGCGTGTAGGGCGTCCACAGCCCGAGGATGACGTTTCCGAAGAAGGCGAGTGCCGTGAGCCACGGCTGTTCGTGGCCGAGTTTCCACGCTGCGATCGCCAGCGCGACGAGCAGAGTCGCCATCGGGCTGTCGGGGACCCACGGCCACATCACGGGCGCCGTCGTCGCGAACTGGCCCGAGTAGTACCAGAAGCCGAAGGCCGTCCCCGCCAGGTTGATCGCGACGATCAGCCACGCGAACCGGAGCCCCAGATCCTCGATCGTCTTCGGTAGGGGGGCGAGATAGCTCGGCAACGGGTCGCGATCGGGGATCCCGGTCGACGTGGACATCGTACTCGTCCAGCGCGACGAACGGCAGGTGCAAAACGATAGCGATTCCCGGGAGCCGTCGCACGGTTCGCGGTGACGGGCTGGTAATCGAGACCGGACGGATCCCCCGACGGGCCAGGATCGATAGCGGCCTCCTATAGTAGCCACTGAAAGTCAACGCACACCTGATCGCAGGGCGGCTTTGTGATCAGTGTGTACATCGTTTCAGTGGCTACTATATGTCCCCAAAGGACACGCGTAAGTGCGGTGGCTCCTAACGCCTCGCCATGGCGGAAGACACCGATCTGGAGGAATTGCGACGCGGGACCGATCTCGTCAAGCGCGGGTTCGCCCGAATGCAGAAAGGCGGCGTCATCATGGACGTCGTCGACAAAGAACAGGCCCGCATCGCGGAGGACGCGGGCGCCGTCGCGGTCATGGCTCTGGAGGCCGTCCCGGCGGACATCCGCAAGCGCGGCGGCGTCGCCCGGATGGCCGACCCCGCCGACGTCGAGGAAATCGTCGAGGAGGTCTCGATCCCGGTGATGGGCAAGGCCCGCATCGGTCACACGAAGGAAGCCCAGATCTTAGAGGCCGTCGGCGTCGACATGATCGACGAGTCGGAGGTTCTCACCCCCGCCGACGACGCCTACCACATCGACAAGCGGGAGTTCACGGCCCCGTTCGTCTGCGGCGCTCGCGACCTCGGCGAAGCCCTCCGCCGGATCAACGAGGGCGCGGCGATGATCCGCACCAAGGGCGAGGCGGGAACGGGCGACGTCAACCAGGCCGTCCACCACCAGCGGACGATCAAGGGAGCGATCCGCGAACTGGCGGGCATGAGCCACGAGGAACGGGAGGCCTACGCCCGCGAGATCGAGGCCCCCGCGGAACTGGTCCACGAGACCGCCGAGATGGGACGGCTTCCCGTCGTCAACTTCGCCGCCGGCGGCATCGCGACGCCCGCCGACGCCGCGCTCATGATGCACCACGAGTGCGACGGCATCTTCGTCGGCAGCGGCATCTTCGGCGCGGAGAACCCGCCGGAGATGGCCGAGGCGATCGTCGAGGCCACCACCAACTGGGACGACCCCGAGACGCTCGCCGAGATCTCGAAGAACCTCGGCAAGGGGATGAAAGGCGACGCGAATGCCGACCTCCCCGACGAGGAGAAACTGCAGGGTCGCGGCGTCTGATCGATCGGTCGATCGATCCGAAATCGTCCGCGATGGCTGTTGCCGCGGACCGGATGGCTGTTGTTGCGAACCGTAACGTGCTGCGTTCCCGATAGATCGGCAAGCACTGCCGTTTTCTCGCTATCCAGCCTCCGGACCGTATGGAACCAGCATCGACCAGCCTCGAGCACCTCCTCGATCGACTCGTAACCGGAACCGAGCGGTTGCTCCGGACGATCGCAACCGACGCATCCGACGAGACGGTGGCGTCGACGGCGACGGAACTGTGGGAGGTCGTCGACGAAGTCGAGGACCTCCTCGGAACGATCGACTTCGAGCGGCTGCCCGACGCCGTCGAGGCGTCGGTGCTCCCGGAACTCCTGAATCTCGACGAACTCCCGGACGCGATCCGGGAGAAAGATCCGGATGTGATGCTGGACCTCAGCACGATCCGGCAGGTCGTCACGCTGCGGGAACTCTGGAACACCGTCGATCTCGTCGAGTTCGGGAAGGAGGCACGACAGCTCAGGACCGAACTCGAGGACGTCGTCGATCTCGGCGCCCTCGAGACCGGCGGCGACTCCGAGGCGGCGACCGAGATCGAGACGTTCGTCGAGGAGGAGAAAGGCAACGCGACGAACGCGGCGATCCAGCAGGAGGCAAAAAAGGCGGCGAAGAAGGCTCGAAAGGGCGTCATCGACGGACACTCGACGTTCGAGGACCTGTACGGGTCGTCCCAACGCGGCACCGGCTACGCCGGCCGGAAACCGGTCTCGAAGAACCCGACGGCGGTCTCGTCCGTTCCGTACGGCCCGCTCCCGGCCAGCGTCTCGACGAGAGTGTCGACCGTGCCGGCGAACGTTCGACACGCCAGAGTCGACGCACTCCCGCGGATATACGGCCGTCGCTGGCGGACCGGTGCTCCCCGCCGGTAGTGCTGGTGGGCCGGAGCACTGGATCGCAGCCGACGGAACGCCGACTTCGATACCGGCGGCGACGGCGACGCAACCGCGGCTCAGTCGTCGATCGAGAGTTCGTACGCGGTCGCGTCGAGATACCGGAGGTGCGGCCCGGGACCGGGGGTCGTGTCGACGCCGGCGATCCGATCGTCGTACCGGACCACGCCGGGTCGGATATTGTCGATCTCGACCCGCTGGGCGACGATACTCCCGTCGATCGTCGGATTCCCCTGGACGGAGACGGTCGAATCCGGTGCGTAGACGAGCGCCGCGATCGTCGGGTTGCCGTTCGCAGTCGTCACGGATCCGTCGGCGGAGAACAGCAGGCGCGTCCGGGACGGGTCGGACTCGTTCCCGATCACGGCATTGCCGCGCGCCGAGAGATCGCCGTCGACGTAGATCGTCAGGTCGTTCTCGCCCTCGACGCGCAGATCCTCCTGGTAGTTCGGATCACCGATCGAGTCGCGAACGACGATCTCGACGGCTCCCGCGGACGTATCGATCGTGTGGCCGTCGTCTATCGTATCGACGCAGTAGCGGCCGGGTTCGGTCACCTCCTCGGGGAGAGACTCGAATCCCTCGTCGGCACAGCGGTCGACCATCGCGTCGACGGCGTCGTCGACCGACGGGGCGTCGTACCCCGTGTCGTGCACCGTCCCGTCGACTCGATCGTCGTCGACGGCGGCAGTTCGCACGTCGCCCTCGATCGGCGGTGCGTCTCGATGGACGTCGATCTCGTGGGCGACGACGGCGCTCTCGATCGAGCGGATCGTCGTCGGCTCGGTCAGTTCGATCCGCAGGCGACCTGGCTGTCCCTCCGAACACCGTTCGACGACGCTCCCCGGGACCGCCGCCTCGAGGTCCCGCTCCCAGCCCTCGCAGTACGCGCTCTCGATCTCGATCCGGACGTCGGCCGAGGCGTGGAACCGGTCGCCGTCGCGGTCGGGACGGTCGATCGTCGTCGGGGAACTCGATCGAGTCACCGCAACGTCGGAGGACCGGCCATGGACGCCGTCCCCGGTCACGTGAACGACGGGAACCGAGAGCGTTCCATCCCGGTACTCGACGCCGGGCGAGGAGAGCGAGACGACGTCGTCGCCCTCGCGCCGCCACAGTCCGCCGCCCTGGGCGGCGATCTCGGTCTCGCCGTCGACGTACGCGATCGTGCCGAGCGAGGCGTCGTACAGCACCTCCTCGGAGTCGGTGACGTGCGTGATTCGCACCCGGCCGTCGTCGGGTCTCGTCTCGACCGACCCGTGATCGAACGGCCCGAGCGTGACGGTCGTCGATCGCTGGCCGGTTATCGCGGCCGTCTTCGCGGCGTGGGTGAACTCGAGCATCGATCCCTCGGCGCGTTCGGTTTCGGCCGTCGTTTCCCGAGCGTCGAGTGCGGTCGACCCGAGCATGACGATCCCGACGCTCGCGACCGCGACGAGTCCCACGAGGAGAACCAGCCCGAGAACGTGGGCCTGGCCCCGACTCCCGGTTCCGGACCTCGATCCGGTCGAACTGCGTCCCTCGCTTCCGTCGGTTCGACGATCTCCAGATCGACCGTCGGGAAACACCCGCCCCATTTCGTTCGGGGTTCGTGACTGTCAGTAATCGTTATAGAACGGGTTACGAGCGGTACGGACCGCGTACCCCCGTGCTAGGAAGAGTCTACCGCACAGCGTGGCCGGGCCTCGAGTCGGATCGATTTCGCGATCGAGGAGACGGGTCCGCCCGCCGCGAAGACGCGGTCTGGATCGATCGTCACTCGCGGCCCGGACTCGCGTTCGAGTCGCGACCGTCCGAGCCCACGGTTCGGACGATCGCCCGCGTAACCAGGTCGGCGATCGGATCCAGGCTCCGGCGGAGTCGGCGAGCGATCAGCACGATGGGGACGAGGCTGGCGACCAGGAACCCGGCGTGATAGACCCAGGCAGCGACGAGATCGGCGATCACGGGCTCGAATGCGGGCTGGAAACCGCGGTACGCGACGAGGACGGCGACGAACGCGGTGAGGTACTTCGCACTCGCGCCCGCGTCCGCGACGACGCGATCGGGTCCGTCGAGACAGTCCCGGACGAGGCGATCGATCGACGGGGCTGCCGCGAGGAGACCGGCGGCGACGAGGTAGGTCGCTCCGGCGAGCAGGACGGCGTCGACGGCTACCGGGAGCACGGACAGGAATCGATCGAGGCCCGGAAGGAGCGCCGTCAGGCCGAGCAGGAGCAATCCGGCGACGACGATCAACGCGATCCTGACGACGGGATAGACGTGTTCTTCCTCGACAGTCGACACCAGTGACAGCGAATCGTCGGTCGTCATAGGCACCCGGCGGTATTCCATCCCCCATTATAAGCTTCGTGTCGGTTGAACCGTTCGCGGTCGCGAACGATCACGAACGGTGGAAAACGGTTCACCACTGCCGCCGGGCGACGACCAGCCCGAGAACGATCAGGTACGCGATCAGCGTCCCGATCCCCGCCGAAAGCACGCGAGACGGGGCGAAGAGAGCACCGCCGATCGCCAGCAGGAGTGCACCGACGAGCGACGCGGTCTGGACCGATCGCCGTTCCCACACGCGGCGAACGGCGTCGGTGCGGCGGAACGCGACCAGTTCGAACGCGACGGTGCCGGCAGCACCGAGAAGCAGAAACCGGATCGAGTAGTCGGCGTCGGCGACGACGAAAGCGCCGAGGAACGCGGCGAGTGCGAGCACGGCGAGCCCGGCGTCCGTCCGGATCCCCATCAGTCGCGATACAGTCGCGCCCCGTCGCTGACGGCCGTCTGGTACGCCCGACTCTCGATACCGGCGTCGTCGAAGGCGTCGATCATCGTCCCGGCGACGGCCTGCCGATCGTCCGCGTGACAGACTGCGAGCACGCCCGGCCCGGCCCCGCTGACGGTGACGCCGGTCGCGCCGGCCTCGAGTGCCGCCTCGGAGACGGCGTCGAAGCCGTCGATCAGTGCGGCGCGTTCGGGGGTGACGATTTCGCTACCCATCCCGCGGCCGACGAGTTCGGGGTCGTCGCGGGCCATCCCGACGGTCAGAGTGGCGGCGTTCCCGACGGTCTCGACGACGTCGGTCATCGACGCAGTTTCGGGAACGATTCCGCGCGCGTCGCGCGTCGAGACGGTGATTTCGGGGAGACAGACGACGACGGGGATCGACGCGTCGACCTGCGTGACGCCGTCGTCGGTGACGATCGTGAACCCACCCAACAACGACGGGGCGACGTTGTCCGCGTGGGCGACCCCCGAGACGAGGGCTTCGCCTTCGGCGGCGACGGGGACGAGTTCCTCCCGGGAGAGACCTCGATCGTAGAGCGCGTTCAGCGCGACGGCGGCCCCGGCCGCGCTCGCGGCCGACGACCCCAGTCCCGAGGAGGGGCGGACGCCCTTGTCGATCTCGATGTGGGCCGGCGCGTCGAGGGCGTCCGCGACGGCACCGACGGTGTTCTGGTCCGGGTCCTCGGGGATGTACTGGCTCCCGGCACCCGTGACCGTAATCTCCGTCTCGGGCGCGCGTTCGACGCGAATGACGTCCGCGGGCGTCCCGAGCGCGACGCCGAAGACGTCGAAGCCACTCCCGAGGTTCGCGCTCGTCGCCGGTGCCCGCACGGATAGCATGCCGATTTCTTCCGAGACGGCAGGCAAAAAGGTAGCGGACGACGCCCGCCCGACATCCGCAACTGCAAAGAGCGACCACCGCCGTCGTCGAGGCATGATCGCCGTCGTCGAGGCATGATCGCCGTCGTCGGTGGCACCTGCTCCGGACTCGCGGCCGCCGCCCGTCTCGCCGAGCGTGGCCACGACGTTCGCGTGGTCGACGCGAGCGACGAGATCGGCGGCCTCGCGCGGACGGCGGTGACGAACGGCGACCCGATCGAGACCGTCCCCGTCTCGCTGTCCCGCCCGGAGGACGACCGGGCCTGCGACCTGCTCGCCGACCTGGGGCTGGACGCCGGCCTCGAGTGGCACCCGACCCGGTCCGGGCGGTACGTCGACGGGACCGTCCACCCGATCGACGCGCCGTGGGAGTTTCTCGCCCTGCCGGACCTCTCGTTCGGCGACACCGCGCGGCTGGCGGCACTGACGAGCGGCGTCGACGGAAGCGGCCTCCCGCGATCGCTCCCGGAACGCGGCGCGTACGACGACCACGCCGCGTTCGCCGGCGTCCCGGCCCGGGAGTTTCTCCACACGCACGCGTCGAGTCGCGTCTACGATCGGTTCGTCGAACCCGTCCTCGCGGCGCGGTTCGGGTCCCACGCGCCCGACGTCAGCGCCGCGTGGGTTCTCGATCACCTCCGGGCCGACCGGGAGACGACCCGCTTCGGCCGGCCGATTCGTGGCTACCTCGCGGGCAGTGCCGCCCGACTCGTCGACGCGCTCGTCGAGACGATCGGTCCCGAGAGAATCCACACGAACGCACGCGTTACCGAGGTCGCCGTCGGTGACGCGGTCGAGTCGATCACCGTCGATCGGGCCGGCGAGTCGGGGACGGAGACGTGGGCCGTCGACGCGGTCGTGATCGCCACGGGGCCGGCCCCACTGGCTGAACTCACGGGACACGGCTGTTCGCTCCCGATGCAAACGCGGACCTGCGTCCGCGTCGCGACGACGACCGCGCTGACCGACCTGTACCGGGTGACGATGGACGCGGACGCGCCGTTCGACGAACTCGTCGCGCACACAGCGCTGGTCCCCGCCGACCGGTACGACGGCCACCACCAGTACTATCTCCTCGACGGCGGCACTGCGGCCGCCCGCGACCGGTCGACGGGAGCGATCGAGCGCCGGTGGATCGAGGCGCTGGCGGAGCGGTTCGCGGCGTTCGACCCGAACGACCTCCGGACGGTCGAGACGGCCCGGTTCCGCCAGCCGGTCTACGAGGCGAGCTATCGAACGTCGCTCGTCCCCATCGATCTCGCCGACGACGTGGCTGATGGCGTCTACTACGCCGGAATCGCGAGCGCGCCCCACTATCCGGAGCGACGGCTGGGCGGGGCGATCGACGCCGGAGTGGCGTGTGCCGATCGACTCGACGGGCGCGATCGCGATCGGCGAGCCAGACGGCAGATGCGTCTCTGACGGCGGAGTCACCCACCGCGAGAACGGCCGCTGGCAGGTACAGCGTCGGATATCCGTACTCGTCGTCCGTGAGGCGTTCACCGGCCGCAAACACGTCACCGGAGGTGCCGGCTTCGGCGTCGTCGGCGACGCCCTCCTCGTCCTCGTTCGTGGACCCCGGTTCGTCCGTCGCCGCCTCCGATTCGTCGGACGCGCCACTGGTTTCACTCGCGGATTCGGCTGAGCCACCCCTGCCGTTCAGTCGTCGACGTCGGGCCGTTTCTCCGGCGCGCGTCCGGTCACGAGATACCGATCGAGTCCGACGACCAACCCGAGCGAGAGGAGGCCGCCGGCGACCGCGAACCCGGCGATCAACAGGAAAAACGCCGACAGCGGGAAGCCGCCGAGGACGAAGCCGCCGATCGCGATGCTCGCCGAGCCGAGACCGAACTCGCCGAGATACGTGTAGCCGTAGGAGAGGCCGCGACTGTCCGGTGGCGTGTAGACCGCGACGGCGTTCTGGTAGAACGGCTGGATCGCGAAGAGGAAGAACCCGAAGACGCCACAGAGGACGACGATCGCCCCCAGTCCGAGTCCCGTAACCGGGACGAACGCGACGGCGAGGACCGCGAGAACGCCGAAGATCGCCGCCATTCCGCGGGCGGGTGCGACGCGGTTCGTCAACTTGCCGCCGGCGTACTGGCCGGCCATCCCGACGACCAGCAGGCCGACGTAAATGTAGTCGGCGGGTTCGATCCCCTCGAGACTCGCCGGCAGGTCGAGCGCGTCCATCGCCGGGAGGCCGTGGAGGATCTCGGGCAGATAGGTGAGCATCCCCCGGTAGTACAGCCCTTCGAAGGCGACGACGACGAAGACGATCGCGAAGGCGCTCGCGAACAGCGCGCGGGAGTCGCCGACCAGGTCGGACAGGGAGAGCGCCTCGTCGGGGCCGGCGTCGGCGTCGTCGTCGACCGCTGCGGCGGGATCGAACTCCGCGGTGAGTCCGTAGAGGACGGCGACGAGGCCGGGGAGCGCGAGCAGGGCGGCGACGAGTTGCCACTCGAGGACGATGAGCAGGGTCGCGGCGGCGAACGGGCCGAGCGCGATGCCGGCGTTGCCGGCGATGCCGTGCCAGGCGAAGACGGTCCCGCGGTCCTCGACGCCGGTGCTGATCAGCGCGAGGCCCGCCGGATGGTAGATGCTGGCGGCGATCCCCCACAGGAGGAGTCCGGCGGCGATCGCGTAGATCGACGTCCCGATCGAGAGCACCAGAAAGGCGAGGCTCATTCCGGCGAGACAGGCGAGGATGAGCCGTTTCGTCCCGAACCGATCGGCGAGGATGCCCCCGGGAAGCGCCCCGAGGCCGAACGGCGCGTAACCCAGCGCGACGACGAGGCCGAACAGCGCGACGCCGACGTCGAACTCGGCGAGCCAGACGACGAGGAAGATCGGAATCGACGTCTCGAACCAGTGAACCAGCGCGTGACCGGCCATCGTAAAGCCGGCGATCGATCGATCGTTCGGGTTCAGTGCCATGCTCGGTGGATGGTGAGACCGCGAGGGGCCGCATACTTAGCCCTCTCGAAACGACCGCGTTCCGGAGCGGGGTGACGCGTTCGCAGTGACGGTTCGAACCGATCGAGTGCTGGCGAGCGAATCGATCCGCAACCCGGAGCCGCGCGGACGGACTGCTGTGTGTCAGTTCCAGCGCAACCGCGACCCATCTGCGGTTGCACCGGGACGTCGGTACAGCAATCCGTATCAGTCGTCTTCGGTCGCGTCGTTGGGTTCACCGTCCACGCCGACGGCCCGCGTGACGTCGACGTCGTCGGGTTCCTCCTGCCCGCCGACGACGAGATCGCCGTCCGCGGTCTCGACGTAAACGTCGTCCGCGAACCCGCCCTCGGCGTACGGATGTTCGGGTTCCTCGAGTTTCTCCGGGGTCGAGGGGGCGTCGGGGAGTCCCTCCGGCGGCGCGAACTGGCCGAGCGGGTCGTCGATCGTGATCCCCCACGTCTCGAAGAAGTCCCGGTAGCGATCGTAGTGATCGTCGAGTTCGTCGGCGGGGAACTCCATCATCTCGGTCCAGCCGTGGTTGTAGAAGTCGAAGTTGGCCTGGACGTGGGTGATCTCCCGGGCCTCGGCTTCGGAGTAGCCGTCCTGGAGCGCCCGGAGGTAGGTGTCCATCGTCGCGTCGAAGAAGGCGTCGAGGCGATCGGTGCGCTCGTCGGCGTGATCGGGGTCGGCCTTCTTCGTGAACACCGACGTGTGAAGGCGGACCAGCCCCGACCTGGTGACCGATCGAACGCCCGGGATCTCGAGGGCCTTCCGCGAGGCGAAGTGACGCGCGTTCTGGCGAATCTTCATGGACGCGTCTAGGGAGTCGTCCCTCAAGAACGGTTCGGAGGGGGCGAACGACGCTGCATCCAGGCCGATCGGGGACTCACGGAGCCACGGGATCGATCGCGGCCGATCGAACGAGCGGTCGGAACACCCGTCATATATCGGGATCGAAGTTTCGATCGTGAGCGTGAATGCGCTCGCCGGCGGACGATCGTTGTCGCAGTTCAGGGAGACTGGCAAAATGAACGAGATAGCAACCCACTTTAACCCGCATTACGAACGGACACGGTATGACCCAGTACGTGATCATCGGTGACGGGATCTCGGGCAGTTCGGCCGCCGAGACCCTCCGGGAAGAAGACCCGGAGTCGTCGATTACCGTCATCACCGATGAGGGGGAAGCTCTGTACAACCGGATTCTCATCAAGGAGCACGCGAAAGGAAAGCTCCCGGAGGCCCCCATCTCGATCCACGACGAGGAGTGGTACGAGGAACGCGACATCGACCTCTCGCTCAACACCCACGTGACGAGCGTCGACACGGAGTCGAAGACCGTGCAGACGCACGAGGGTGCGGAGATCCCCTACGACAAACTGCTGATCGCGACCGGCGGGACGCCGACCCAGCTCCCGGTCGACAACAGCGACGCCGAGGGGATCCACCACTTCTGGACGTTCCAGGACGCGCGGAAGATCCGCGAGAGTGCCGAGGCGGCCGACGAGGCGGTCATCGTCGGCGCCGGCCTGCTCGGGATCGACTTCGCCGCCGTCTGTGGCTCCCAGGACGTCGAGGGCAAGTATCTCATGCGCGGCGATCGCTGGTGGCGGTACGCGCTCTCGGGAGAGGGCGCCGAGATCATGCACGAGGGCATGCGCGAGAAGGGCGTCGAACCCGTCTTCGACAGCGGCGTCGACCACTTCGAGACCGACGACGACGGCCACGTCACCGCCGCCGTCGACCCGAACGGCGATCGCTACGAGTGTGACTTCGCCGGCGTCGCGATCGGGCTGACGTTCAACACGGAGTACCTCCGCGGAGCCGGTATCGAACAGGACAACGGGATTCTCGTCGACGAGTACATGCAGACCAGCGTCGACGACGTCTACGCCGCCGGTGACATCACCCGCTTCTACGACGTCCTGCTCGGCGAACAGGCCCAGAACGGGTCGTGGGGCTCCGCGAAAGAACAGGGCCGGGTCGCCGCCGTCAACATGGCCGCGGACGACGAGGCCGAGGAGTTCGAGTGGGTTTCCTCGTACTCGATCACGCACTTCGACTTCCCGTTCCTCTCCTTTGGCCACCCGACGCTGGGCGACGAGTACGCCGAGCGCAAGTACAGCGACACCGAGTGGCGTCGCATCGCGTTCAAGGACGGCAAGGTCGTCGGTGGCGTTCTCATCGGCGACCTCGCTCCCCAGAGCAAACTCAAGCAACTGATGCGCGAACAGCGTGTCGTCGCCGACCAGAAGGAGGTCCTGCTCTCCGAAACCGTCGACCTGGACGAACTCGCCCCGCCTCAGGAACAGTAACGCTCGCCGCCCGTTCTCGACGAAACCGTTCGTCTCGGTTGCGAATTTCGGATCCGACGAGACGCTCGACACGACTAGGGATGACCTCAGCCCGCCGGACCCCGTTTTCGGAGCGCAAGTACGTATCAGCGGAGCGTTCACTCGTCGAACGTGGGGACGAACGGTACCTGAGAGCCGTCCGAAGTCGATTTACGGCGCCCTCAGAGTGTGCTCTATCGATCCCCGGAATTTCTACGAGAGTATCGTGACGCTTCACTGAAACACAATTCTCTTAATTGCTTACTGTATTGTTGGGTCTGGATATGGACGCGAGCATTTTAGAGTCTCCATCACGGGCGATCCGAAGTCGCTTCTCACGGAAGCTGGCTATACTGTTCCTGTTCGTGCTGGTGCTCATCGCGAGTATCGGGGGAGTCATCTACATCCAGACCGGAGCGGCGCTCCAGGAGAGCACCGAGGAGAACATGAAGCAGTCGACGACCCTGCAGGCCAACACTCTCGGAGAGTGGATCGATCAGACGCGAGATAAGACGAGATACCTCTCAGAATCCGGTCCTGTCGGCGGTGGCGACAATTCGGAAATCGAGACGTATCTCCGGGACGAACAGCAGGAATCGTCGGCCCCCGTCGCCGCGATTCACTACTACGATACGGCCGAAAGCGAGGTACTCGCCAGTACGAGCGACGAGGCCACCGGCGCCGAGTACCGGAACGCGGACGTCGAGTGGGCGGTCGACGGTCTCTCGTTCGAGAGCGAGCGAGACACGATCGTCACGCACCCCTACGAAGACCCGACGACGGAAACGCAGTCGATCGCGTTCGTCAGCCAGGTACCGGACGACCCCGATCGGGCGATCGTCCTGGTCGTCGACCTGGAATCCCAGACCCAGCAACTCGAACGGCCGTCCACGGCAGACGGATCGTTCACCCACATCGTCGATTCCCGGGGGACGGTCGTGATGAGCCATCACACCCACGACATCAATACCCAGAATATGGGTTCCGACGACGAATTCGGCGTGGACTCGATGGCCGTCGAGCGCGGACTCGAGGGGGAGACGGGCTACATGGAAATGGAGGTCGGCCACGGACACACGGGGGAGATGACGATGGGGTACGCATCGGTTCCCGGGATGGACTGGGTGATCATGACCCACGTCCCTGCCGAATCGTCATACGCCCTGCAGAACGAAATCGAACGGTCCGTGATCGCGCTGGTCGTCCTTTCGGTGCTCGGGCTCGGTGCTGTCGGCGTCGTCATCGGACGAAATACGACCCGGCCGCTCGAACGGCTGGCCGAACGGGCGTCGGAGCTCGAATCGGGGAACCTCGATGCGGAACTGGAGACGAACCGAACGGACGAAATCGGCCAACTGTACGACGCGTTCGACAGCATGCGAACCGCCCTTCGCGAACGCATTCAGGAGGCCGAAGATGCCCGCGCCCGGACCGATCGTCTCAACGACCATCTGGAGGAGAAAGCCGACGAGTACGCCGAGGTAATGCAAACCTGCGGGGACGGAGATCTCACGCAGCGAATGGCTCCCGAGAGCGAGAGCGAGGCGATGAGCGATATCGCGGCCGAATTCAATCAGATGATCTCCGAGATCGAAGGGACAGTCGATCGCGTCTCACGGTTCGCAAACGAGGTCGCCGCCTCGAGCGAGGAGGTCACCGCGAGCACGGAAGAAGTTCACTCGGCGAGCGAACAGGTGACGGAATCGATCCAGGAGATTTCCGACGGCGCGGAGCGGCAGAGCGAAAACCTCCAGACCGTCAACAGGGAGATGAACGATCTGTCGACGACGACCGAACAGATCGCCGCCTCGTCGAACAACTTGGCCGACCTCGCGGGGAAGACCGCGGAAACCGGCAGAGAGGGGCGGGAAGTCGCGAGCGAAGTCATCGAGGAGATGAACGAGGTCGAGGCCGACGCCGACCGAACGATCGACGCGATCGAATCGCTCGAGGAAGAGATCGCTCAGATCGACGAACTGGTCGAGTACATCACGAAAGTGACGAAACAGACGAACATGCTGGCCCTGAACGCGAACATCGAGGCTACGCGATCGGTCGAGTCGGGGGAGGGATTCTCGGCCGTCGCAGAGGAAGTCAAGGACCTCGCCGAGGATACGAAGGAGGCGACGAACGACATCGAAGCGCGAATCGAGGAACTCAAATCGGAGACCGACCGCACCGCCAGCGAAGTTCGACAGACGCGCGAACGAATCGCCCACCACAGACATGCCGTCGAGGATACTGTGGCGGTCCTCGAAGATATCGCGGCGTACGCGAACGAGACGAGCGACGGCGTGCAGGAAATCTCTGCGGCCACCCAACAGCAGGCGGCGTCGACCCAGGAAGTGGTCTCGATGGTCGACCAGGCGGCGACGATCGCCAGGGAAACCACCGACGAGGCCGAAACCGTCGCGGCCGCCGGCGAAGAACAGACCACCGCGCTCACCGAGGTGACTCGGTCTATCGATACCCTCTCCGAACAGGCGTCGGAGCTGTCCGCGAAACTCGACGAGTTCGAGACCGAAGCCGAGTTCGAGACCGAAGCCGAGCCCGAGACCGCGATCGGCGGCGACGAAGCGTCGGTCAGCGACGACGGTGACGACGTGTTTTCGTTCGTCGATCGGGTCGATTCGGCGAACGGGTCCGACGAACGTGACGCGTCGCCACCGGACGCGGAATCGAACGGCAGGGATCAGTAGCTCCGCGAAGCCGTTCTCGACTCCAGCACACCGCGACGGAACTGACCGACCGCCTCCACCGTAATCAGCCGGCATCGAGTTTCACTCTCGACTGCGGGCGATCGATGTCGGCGTTCGAGTCGATTGACTTCGACGCCGTCGTCGACGGCACTTCAGAAAAGGAAACCGAATTCGCACCGACAGCGACGTCGACCCGGTCAGCAGGGGGTGCCCGGAGTCACAGTCCTCATTCGTGGCCTCGGCCACGTCCGTGACCTCGACCCGGGTGATCGCCGCCGTTTCGGGACCGATCGTCGCCGGCAGTTCCGCTGACGACTTCGAAAGGACGCATCATGTCGTGCTCCTCGTGCTCGAGGACGTGACAGTGGAACGGGAACCGGCCGGTGTAGCCCTCGAACGTGACGGCGATCCTGACTGTCTCGTCCGAATTGACTTTGACGACGTCGATGCCCCCGCGCTCGTTCGGGTGCGGCGGTCGCGACCCCCCGTCGGTGTCGTGCCACTCGCGATCGATGACCTCGAACTCGACGAGGTGCAGGTGGATCGGGTGGGTGTGGTCGTCCTCGTTTTTGAGCTCCCAGATCTCGGTCGAGCCGAGCTGTGGCTTGATCTCCACGGGATCGCCCCAGCGATTGCCGTTGAGCGTGTGGAGCATGGGCTCGTCCATGTCCATCCCGCCGTCCATGTTCATGCCGCCCATGTCGCCGTCGTCCATGCCGGGCATCACCATCTCCATGGTGATCTCGCGAGTCTCCCGGGCCGTATCCGGATTCGGACCGGAACGGTTCGGGAGCGAGAGTTCGGTCGGGTCAGCGCTGGTGTCCGGTTCGCTCACCTCGTCGGCGACGCGGAACTGCATGATCTCGTGGATCATGGGGTGATCCGTGTCGCCGTGGTGACCGCCATCGTCGTGACCACCATCGTCGTGGCCGCCGTCGTCGTGATCCGTGGGACCCTCGTACGGGAACGCGGCGTCGTTGGTCACGGTGAACGTCTCGCCGGCGTACTCGGAGAAGTCGACGATGACTTCGGCGCGCTCGAACGGAGCGAGCACCAGCGACTCCATGTCGCCGTGGTGGCCGATCTCGACGATTTCCTCGAGGAAGCCGTGGCCAGCCGAGATCTGGTGGAGCGCCGGCACGTCTTCGTGGTGATCGTCTTCTTCGCCACCGTGGCCGTCGTGGCCGCCCTCGCTCAGCGAGAGGTCGTACGTCCGTGCGTTGGAGACGTTGACGATGTGGAAGCGATACGTGCGCGGTTTGACCGTCATGTACGGCCATGCGGCGCCGTTGACCGTCGCGACGTCCCCGGCGACGTTCGCCATGAACATGTCCGGGTAGAAGAGTTCGCCGTCCTCGGTGAACGATCGGTCCGCCAGCACGAGCGGGACGTCGTACTCGCCGTCCGGCAAGTTCAACTTCTCTTCCTGCTTGCTCTTGATCCGGTAGGGACCGACCAGCCCGGCGTAGTTGTTGAGCCGGGAGATACCACGGGCATGGTCGTGGTACATCGAGGTCAGCCTGTCCTGACGGTTCGGTAGTTCCTGGACTGGACCGGCGTATCGCGGCCCAGTGACTTCGTCGGGGGAACTCCACATTTCGGCCTGGCCGTCGTTCGCCGAGTCGACCTTGAGTCCGTGGAAGTGCGTAACTCTCCTGACCTCCGGCACGGAGCCGTCGTAGCCGACGTAGTTCTCCGACGTGGTTCCGTCGATCCGCTCGTCGACGTTGAACAGGTGTTCGCTGGGCAGCCCGCTGTTGTCGAACTCGATCGCGAGGCGCTGTCCCTTCCGTGCCGAAAGGATCGGTCCGGGGAACTGCCCGTCGTAGCCCCAGATCGTCGTGTCGGGAAGGTCCGGATGGAAGCTGTGGGTCGTTTCTTCGACCGGGATCTCGTGGTAGTCCGCGCCGCGTCGCTTTCCGTCGGCCGTTCGCTCCTCCGGAATCGAGAGTTCGTGTGCGTACTTCTCGAGTTCCGGCGAGGAGTGTTCCTCGTACGAGGGCCCCATATCGTCGTGACCCTCGTCCGCGGTTGCACTCGACGAGGCGACACCGGCGAGCCCGATCGCGGCACCGGCTCGCAGTAAGCGGCGTCTCGATACGTCGAACATCAGCGGCACCCTCCGCAGTCTTCCGTCCGTGTTAGCAACGCGTCTCTACCGTCGCCAGTTCCCGTCGGATGCCGTGGGGGTGACATGGCTGTAACGTTCAGTGTTAATTATAATTAAGGCTTGTGGGCGAAATTTTGACCGCTTATTCCGTATTATATCGCCGCCCCTCGTCCTAAGACGCCATTGTACGCATTTCAACTACGTTCGAGACTTATTACATATTGGATATCCAACGTGTGTCGTTCAGCGAGGCAAAGAGACACATCGATTGGAATCGACCAGTCGATCGGAACAGTCACCGGGTTTCGGCGGACCGTCGTGCGGCGGAACGCTTATGCCAAAGTGTGTTATTTGGTACCTATAGACATGGCCTCCAGTGAGCTCTCCGGACGCGGTCGGACGCTGCAACTCCGACCGGTAGCGACAGTCGACGCGAACGCGACCGTTCGACACGTGGATCAGTTCGACGAGGAAACGCTGTCCGCCCTCTGGAGCGCGATCGAGACCGATCGGTCGCTGCCCGCTGCCGGGACCGGTCTGGAGCCGGGCGACGTCGTCGTCTTTACCGACTACTACCGCGTCGATCGCGTCTAGCGGGCCCGGCGACCCGTTCGAGGTGGGCGGTATCGAAGCCGTTTTCCCGGGTGCCCGCCTTCGATGACGTATGAACGGCGACAGCGACATGACGCTGGCGTTCGAGCTCGAGGCGCTGAAAGAGCTCGCATCGCCGGAGACCGTCTTCGAAGACGCCAGAAGCTGGACCGAGTACATCGGCGTCGTCTCGGAGAAGCCGACCTACGTCGTCACGAACTTCACGCGCAAGAACCGCATCCGCCAGGACTTTTTCTCCGGCCCCCGCGGGAAACAGGAGAGTCTCGAGGGCGTCAAAGGACAGTTCGACACTGATCGACACGTCTTCGTCGGCGTGGACGAGGAGGACGAACGGCTAGCCGAGACGGTCGACTGGGAGTACCTCGCGATCGAGGACGCCGCCGAGGCGGCCGACTGGGTGCTGGCCGCGAACGTCGAGACCGAGGAGGCGGACACCGAACCGGTCCGGGACGACTGGCCCTGAGCGACGGCGCCGTCTTCTCGACTCGTCTAGCGGTCACGCCGCCATCGCCCGAGTCGTCGCCCTTATGGCCGCGCCGGCCGAACCGTGACCGATGGCAGAACCCCGCGTCCCGGGTCCCCGCGACGAGCATCTCGAACTTCCCTGTGGGGAGACCCTCGACCCGCACACGATCGACCTCGGTATGCGCGAGTACACCTGCGGCTGTGGCGACACCCACGCCGTCGTCACCGACGTCCATCCCCCCTCTCGCTTTTTCCCCGAGTCGCTCGTCGCCGTGCTCCGCGAGACCATCGACACCGACGACGAGTTCGACCAGTTCGGGACTCCGCACCTGATGGGCGTCGTCATGGAGGAGTTCCCCGAGAAGGTCGCCGTCCACGACGCCGCGGAGGACGGGGCCGTCGGCTACACGATGCTGTGGGTCACGGACTTCGACTCGCGACGGCTCCACGAGATCGTCGTCGAACTCGTCGTCGAACTCATGGAGCACGCGATCAGCCACGCCGAAGACGACGACGCCGTCACCGAGTTCGAGTCACAGATGCTCGAGTTCGACGTGAGCGAGTTCGTCGATCAGTACCGTCGCCAGCGCGAATTCGAGAGCGAACACGATCGGGCGCTCTAGAGCACGAGAGGGCCGCTCAGCCGGCGACTGGATCCCCATCGTCGGGAATCGTCACGTCGAACCGGACGCGCCCGCGTCGCTCTCGCCGACCTCAATCGACCAGCCGTGGGTCTCGACGACGTCAGAGACGATCGTTCTTGCCTCGTCACCGTTCCGCGAGGTCCTCGTGAATCGCCGTCCGGGGCCGGTCGGCGCAGAGGACGGATCGTGACGAAGACGTACGGCGAGCGCCAGCGCAAGCTATCTCGTCAGTTTCGAACGGAGACGGCGAACGACGCACCGCGTTTGGCCCGCTGTGATACGACAGCCGTGATCCCGGGCCAGGGTGTCCGATCGCGTCGACCGGCGTCGCCGGGGGCTGACGAGAACCCGGCGTGCTGGAACCGCCGGAGAGCACGTCACGACCCAGGTTCGAATTTCGAAATGGTGTTTCGAGATTCGTACTGTATCGTGGGGCTTATTACGATGTGCGAACTTCGGACTGACAGGAACCAATGAGTACGGACCACCAGCGCGGCGAGGACGCCGCCGAAGGGACGAACGGCGGGGACGGCGCAGGGGACGGACGCACGATCCTGCTGATCGGGAGTGGACCGATCCAGATCGGGCAGGCCGCGGAGTTCGACTACTCCGGCGCGCAGGCCTGTCGCGCGCTCCAGGAGGAGGGCGCTCGCGTCGTGCTCGTCAACTCGAACCCCGCGACGATCATGACCGACCCGGAGATGGCCGACCGGGTCTACATCGAACCGATCACCACGGAGGCGATCGCCGAGATCATCCGCAAGGAAGAACCCGACGGCGTTATCGCCGGCCTGGGCGGCCAGACCGGCCTGAACGTCACGGCCGAACTCGCCGAGGAGGGCGTTCTCGAGGAGCACGACGTCGAGATCATGGGGACGCCCCTCGATACGATCTACGCGACGGAGGACCGCGACCTCTTCCGCCAGCGGATGGAGAAGATCGGTCAGCCCGTGCCGCGATCGACCACCATCTCGCTCGACGAGGGCGAGGAAGTCTCGGAACTGACCGAGGACGACCTGAAAGACCGCGTCGAGGCCGCCGTCGAGGACGTGGGCGGGCTGCCGGTCATCGCCCGTACCACGTACACGCTCGGCGGGTCGGGGTCGGGCGTCGTCCACGAGATGGACGAACTCCTCCAGCGCGTCCGCAAGGGACTGCGCCTCTCCCGGAACAGCGAGGTCCTCATCACGGAATCGATCGCCGGGTGGGTCGAGTACGAGTACGAGGTCATGCGCGACGCCGACGACTCCTGTATCATTATCTGCAACATGGAGAACATCGACCCGATGGGCATCCACACCGGGGAGTCGACGGTCGTCACGCCCTCGCAGGTCGTCCCCGACGAGGGCCACCAGGAGATGCGCACCGCGGCGCTCGACGTCATCCGCGAACTCGGGATTCAGGGCGGCTGTAACATCCAGTTTGCCTGGCGCGACGACGGCACCCCCGGCGGCGAGTACCGCGTCGTCGAGGTCAACCCGCGCGTCTCCCGCTCCTCGGCGCTCGCCTCGAAGGCAACCGGCTACCCGATCGCCCGCGTCACCGCGAAGGTCGCGCTCGGCAAGCGCCTCCACGAGATCGAGAACGAAATCACGGGCGAGACCACGGCGGCGTTCGAGCCCGCGATCGACTACGTCGTGACGAAGGTGCCCCGGTGGCCCAAGGACAAGTTCGACGACGTCGACTTCGAACTGACCACGGCGATGAAGTCGACCGGCGAGGCGATGGCGATCGGCCGGACCTTCGAGGAGAGCCTGCTCAAGGCGCTTCGCTCCTCGGAGTACGACCCCGACGTCGACTGGGACGCGGTCAGCGACGCGGAACTCGAGTCCGAGCACCTCGCGACGCCGACGCCCGATCGCCCGTACGCGATGTTCGAGGCGTTCGAACGCGGCTACACCGTCGAGGAGGTCTGTGAACTGACGGACATCTACGAGTGGTACGTCGAGCGGTTCAAGCGGATCGCCGACGCCAGCGTCGCCGCCCAGGACGGCGACTTCACGGAGGCCGCGATCGCCGGCCACACGAACGCGACGATCGCCGCCACCGCCGGCGCGGACGTCGGCACCGTCGAGGAGTCGGTTCCCGGCCGCACGTACAAGCAGGTCGACACCTGCGCCGGCGAGTTCGAGGCACAGACCCCGTACTACTACTCCGCGCGCAAGAACGAGTTCGAGTCGGGGCCGCTGAAGGGCGACGCCGCGGCCGGCGAACTCGAGGTCGATCGGGACGTCGAGAGCGTGATCGTCGTCGGCGGCGGCCCGATCCGCATCGGCCAGGGCGTCGAGTTCGACTACTGTTCGGTCCACGCGGTCCAGGCCCTGCGCGAGCAGGGGATCGAGGCCCACGTCGTCAACAACAACCCCGAAACGGTCTCGACGGACTACGACACCTCCGACGGGCTGTTCTTCGAGCCCATCACCGCCGAGGAAGTGGCGGACGTCGCCGAGGCCACCGGCGCGGACGGCGTGATGGTCCAGTTCGGCGGCCAGACCTCCGTCAACATCGGCGAACCGCTAGAGGACGAACTCGAGCGCCGCGGACTCGACTGCGAGGTCATGGGCACCTCCGTCGAGGCGATGGACCTCGCCGAGGACCGCGATCGGTTCAACGCGCTCATGGACGAGCTAGGCATCGCCCAGCCCGAGGGTGGGACTGCCTTCTCCAAGGAGGAAGCCCTGGAACTCGCCCACGAGATCGGCTACCCCGTCCTCGTGCGCCCCTCCTACGTGCTCGGCGGCCGCGCGATGGACGTCGTCTACGACGACGCCGAACTCGAGACCTACATCGAGGAAGCGGTCCGCGTGAGCCCGGACAAGCCGATCCTCGTCGACGACTTCCTCGAGGACGCGGTCGAACTCGACGTCGACGCCGTGGCTGACGGCGAGGACGTCCTGATCGGCGGCATCATGGAACACGTCGAGAGCGCCGGCGTCCACTCCGGCGACTCGGCCTGCATGATCCCGCCGCGTTCGCTTGGCCGCGACGTCAACCGCCGCGTCCGCGAGGTGGCCGAGGAGATCGCCCGGGCGCTCGACACGGTCGGCCTGCTGAACGTCCAGTTGGCCGTGACTGGTATAGACGACCCGGACGAGGAACCCACCGTCTACGTTCTCGAGGCGAACCCGCGCTCCTCGCGCACCGTCCCGTTCATCTCGAAGGCTACGGGCGTCCCGATCGCCAAGATCGCCGCGAAGGTGATGGCGGGCGAGTCGCTTTCCGACCTCGGCGTCGAGGAGCAGGTTCCGACCCAGACCTCGATCAAGGAGGTCGTCCTCCCGTTCGATCGCCTCCCCGGCTCCGACCCGCGTCTCGGTCCCGAGATGAAGTCCACGGGCGAGGTCATGGGCACCGCCGATACGTTCGGCAAGGCCTACGACAAGGCACAGGACGCCGTCGGGAAGCCGATCCCGGAGGACGGAACGATCGTCGTCGACCTCTCGGCCGACGAGTTCCCCGACCCCGGCAGCGAGGCCGGCGAGGAACTCGTCTCCGGCTTCACCGAGTACTACGACCTCTGTGAAGCGGTCGACCTGATCCAGGCCGTCCGCGAGGGCGAGGTGGACCTGATCATTTCCCGAGACCGCGACCTGCTCGAGGTCGCCGTCGAGGAGGAAGTCACCTACTTCTCGACGGAGACGTCCGCGAAGGCGGCCCTCGAGGCCAGGGCGGCCAAGGACGAGCCGATCGACGTCCAGGCGATCACCGACCGTCCGCAGCGCCAGGAGTACTGGGGCCAGCCGAAAGACGACTGATCGTCGTCACGGCCCGACGGCATCGCGTTCGCGTCGCATACAACAGCGAATCGGCCATCTGCGGCGAGCCAGATGCCGCGACCGACGGGGGCGCGGACGGCGAACACGTCGGCGGATTCGATCGAACGATCGCGTCGGAAACCGACGTCGGTGGATCGATTTCGGGCGTCGAACCCGAGTCCGACACCCTAAAGCGGGCAGACTCTGTGGTTCGAGTATGGAGTACTACGAGGCGGCGGACTTTCTGTTCGGTCTGCGGCGCTTCCGTCCGAAGCCGGGGACGGAGTCGACCGCGCAGTTGCTCGCCCACCTCGATGACCCCCACGAGTCGATCGACTGCGTCCAGGTCGCCGGCTCGAACGGGAAAGGGAGCACGGCGCGGATGGTCGAGCGAACGCTGCGCGAGGCGGGACTCTCGGTCGGGCTCTACACGTCGCCACACCTCGAGGACCTGCGCGAACGGATCCGGGTCGACGGCCGCAAGATCCCCCGATCGGCCGTCTCCGAGTACGTCGCGGACGTCCGGGAGTACGTCACCGATCGCGGTGCCGACGGCGAATCGCCGACATTCTTCGAGACGATGACCGCGATGGCGCTGTGGCAGTTCGGCCAGCAGGACGTCGACGTCGCCGTCCTCGAGGTCGGCATCGGCGGGAAGTACGACGCGACCAGCGTCGTCGATCCGGTCGCCAGCGCGGTCACGAGCGTCACCCTGGAGCACACGGGGATCATCGGCGATACGGAGGAGGCAATCGCCCGCGACAAGGCCCACGTCGCCCCGGACGGCGCGCCGCTGGTGACGGGCGTGACGGGCGACCCGCTCGACGCGATCCGCGAGGTCGCCGGCGAGGTCGTCACGGTCGACACCGACTCGGCCGCAGACGTTCGCGTCGCCTACGGCGGACTGGCGAACCACACCGAGGCCGCCGTCTCGATCGACGCCGAGGGGTGGGACCTCGAGACCCGGATCCCGCTCCCGGGGAGCCACCAGGCCGAGAACGCCGGGATCGCCGCCGTCCTCGCCCGGCAGGTCGCCGACGTTACGAACGAGGACGTAGAACGGGGCCTACGAAGCGCCCACTGGCCGGGCCGGTTCGAGGTGATCGATACCGAGCCGCTGGTGATCCTCGACGGGGCTCACAACCCCGGGGCCTGCGAGCAACTGGCCGAGACGCTCGGGAGCTACGACTACGACGACCTCTCGATCGTCTTCGGCGCGATGCACGACAAGGACCACGGCGAGATGGCCGCCGCGTTGCCGACGCCCGATCGGGTCGTCACGACGGAACCCCCGCTCGATCGAGCCGAAGACCGGGACGTGCTCGCCGCGGTGTTCGAGCGGGCCGGCGTCGAGACCGTGGAGACGGAGCCGGCCGTCCAGGACGCCCTCGCCGCGGCGCTCGCGGAGAGCGACCCGGACGACTGCGTGCTGGTCTCCGGTTCGCTGTTCGCCGTCGCCGAGGCCAGGACGCGGTGGACTGGAACCGAGATCCCGAAGCGGATCCGGGACGTAGACGACGCGACGGACGCGCTCGAGGGAGCGAACGTCGACGCGGCCGGCGTCGCCCGGACCCGCGGGGAGGCCGTCCACCGCGTCGTCAAGACGAGTTTGCAGTCACGGCAGGCGAGGCGCCTCAAGGAGGACCTGCTGCGCCTCGGTGGCGAGTGTGCGATCGCCGGCCTGGATCGGGACGACGAACACGTCGACGCCGTCCTGATGGGCACGCTCGACCAGTTCGATCGGCTCACCGGATCGCTCGCGGACGAACCGCACGGACTCGCCGAGATCGGCCGCGAGTTGCGCGAGACGCTGGCACTCGACGCCGATGAGGCCGCCACGGAAACGGACGGCGATCGTCCCACCGGCGGGACCAGTGGGGACGACGCCGGGTCCCGATACCCGTGGCACGATCGGACGGCCGTGATGGGCATCCTGAACGTCACGCCGGACAGCTTCCACGACGGCGGGGAGTACGACGCGATCGAGGACGCGGTCGCCCGCGCCGAGACGATGGTCGACGCCGGCGCGACCGTGATCGACGTCGGCGGGGAGTCGACCCGCCCCGGCGCGGATCCCGTCCCGGTCGCCGACGAAATCGATCGGGTCGTCCCGGTGATCGAGCGGATTTCCGATCTCGACGCGACGATTTCGATCGACACGCGCAAGGCCGCCGTCGCCGGGGCGGCGCTCGAGGCCGGCGCGGACGTCGTCAACGACGTCTCGGGGCTCGAGGATCCCGAGATGCGGTTCGTCGTCGCCGACCACGACGCGGGGCTCGTGCTGATGCACAGCATCGACGCGCCGGTCGTTCCGGATCGCGACGTCGCCTACGACGACGTCGCCGAGGACGTGATCGACCAGCTTTCCGAACGGATCCTCCTCGCGGAGAAGGCGGGGATCGATCGCGAGGACATCGTCGTCGATCCCGGCATCGGCTTCGGCAAGTCGGCCCGCGAGAGCTTCGAACTGCTGGGCCGGATCGACGAGTTCGCGGCGCTCGGCTGTCCCGTCCTCGTCGGCCACTCCCACAAGTCGATGTTCGGGCACGTCGGTCGCGACGCCGGCGAGCGATCCGAGGCGACGGTCGCGGCGAGCGCGATCGCGGCCGATCGGGGTGCCGACGTGATCCGGGTCCACGACGTCCCGGAGAACGTCGCGGCGGTGCGAACGGCGCTCGCCGCCCGCGATCCGGAGCGGTTCGAGTGGACGTAGGTCCGCTGTCTTCTGCACCTGCCGGTCCAAGCTTCAACCGTCCGGGACGAGTACGGGTCCGTCACGATGACCGCAGATCACGACCGGCAGTCCGACGTCGGGATGGAACAACTCGCGGACCGCGAGGAACTGGACTCGCCGCTGAACTCGGCGATCGCCGCCGCCACCGGCGGGAGTCGAACCGAGGCGCTCGCGCTGGCCGGCGGGGGTCTGGTACTGCTCTCGGGGATCAGGTCGCTGGCACGCGGGCAGCGACGGGGACTCCTGAAGGGGGTCGTCGGTGCCGGATTGATCGGGATCGGCCTCCGGCAGCGCCGATCGGACGATCGATCGACGTTCGAGCCGAGTACCGACGAGATCGACGGCGGGACCGAGGGGAAGGAGATCTCGGATGCGGCCCACGCAGCCGCCGAGCGCCCCGACTCCGGGCGAGAGTCCCAGATCGACGCGAGCGGGGAGATAGACGACTCGGCGCAGCTCGGCGACGAGGGCGACACAGGCTCGAGAATCGAGTTCACGGACGACGGGGACGAATCGGAGTCGCACCCGAAACCCGGACTCGACGGGGACGACGAGGACCCCCGGCGCGACACCGACGACGACAGCGTGACGATCGACGTCTCCGACTCGGCCATGGCCGAGGAGATGTCCGAGGCGACGGGGCCGGATCCCGAACAGGCCCAGCCGACGCAGACGGACGCGATCGAACCCGAGGAGACACCCGAGGAAGACGCGTCCGAGATGAAAGTCGACCCCGACGACGGCGACGACGAATCCGGGACTTCCACCGGTGACGAGAACGGGGCGGACGGCGATACCGACGAAACGGAGAAGTAACACGCGACGACGAGCAGGACGCCGTTGCGGGCGCATCGAGTCAGGGTCCGACGACCGCTGTAAGTGGTTGACCCGGAGATCGGTTTGGTCAACCTGCGAGCGGCCGGACGCGTCCGCCGGAGCGAGACAGTGCCAGCGGAGCGGCCGTTCGAACGCGAGCGATCGCCACACGCCGTTCGTGGGAGTCGCTGTGCTGACCGCAGCTCCCTCCTAGATTTATATGGTGTATGGTGGCAGTCCACAATATGCCACGCTCGAACCGACTCGACGAAATGCGTCATCCAGAAGTCAAAGCGTATCTCGAGGATACGGAGGTACCAACGGCGTTGATTCCGGTCGGGACGACGGAACAGCACGGCGAACATCTCGCGATGGGGACCGACGCGTTCATCCCGACCGAAATCTGTGAGCGAATCGCCGAGGACGTCGACGCACTCGTCGGCCCACCGATATCGTACGGGGCGTCGGATATGCACGCCGGCTACGATGGCATCACCTATCTCACCTACCGGACGCTGGCGACGGTGGTGCGCGATATCGCCTATTCGCTCGCCGAAAGCGGGTTCACCGACATCGTCTTCGTTTCGGGTCACCTCACGAACGACTGGGCGGCGAAAGTCGGTGCCAACCAGGCGACCCACGACCTGCCCGAAGAGAACTACGTGTACGCGTTCCCCTACTGGGACGCGCTGAGCGCGGACGACATGGAGGACTACCTCTCCTTCGACGCCGGGTGGCACGCGAATATCGGCGAGACGGCCGCAGTGATGGCTATCGACGAGGACCTCGTCGACCTCGAGAGTACCTCCACCGACGACCCCGACCTGCCCGAGGACATCGAGAACCCTGCGGCGCTGCTGGATCACCTCCTCATCGGCAAAGGTGCGTACTACCGAGTCAGCGAAACCGGAACGTGGGGCGATCCGAGCGACGCGACTGCCGACCTCGGCGAGGAGTACTTCGAGACGATCACGCACGCCGTTGCGGAACTCATCAATACGTTCCAGGAGGTTCGAGACGACATCTACAAGCGAGAGCGCCCGGATCGTGTACAGGAGCAGTGGGATAGTAGCGACTGAAAGTCAATGCACACCTGATCGCAGGACGGCTGTGCGATCAGTGTGTAAATCGTTTCAGTTTCTACTATAGCCCGCTGGTGATCGCCTCGAACCAGGAACGTCGATAGCCCTCTCGAATCGTCCTATCAGCATCGGGACGTGTATTTGGTCCTGAACCGATCGTACTTTCCTTTTACGATAGCCCAGATATGTATATTGAAAAGCATTATTGCCGCATTCATGGCCGTATCGAATGGGCTTGCCGGCCCGGAGTAACGTATGCCCGAAGTACAATTCGAGGTGGACGTCGACGAGCCACCCGACGAACAGCCAGGGGACAACCCATTCAACCGCTGGCATCCGGAGATCGAGACCGTCATCACGGTCGAACCAGGCGAGACGGTTCGACTCGAGTGTCTCGACTGGACTGGGGGACAGATACAGGACAACGATAACGCGAACGAGGTCCGGGACGTGGACCTCAACCAGGTCCACTACCTGAGCGGCCCTGTGGAGGTACAGGGAGCCGAACCGGGAGACCTGTTGAAGACGACGCTTCTCGATATCGGACCGCTGAACGATCGATGGGAGTTCGGCTTCACCGGGATCTTTTCCCAGCAGAACGGCGGCGGATTCCTCACCGACCACTTCCCCGACGCTGCGAAGGCGATCTGGAATCTCGACGGAACCTACGTTTCCTCGAGACACATTCCGGACGTCTACTACGAGGGGATGATCCACCCCGGCTTGATCGGCACCGCTCCCTCCCACGAACTGCTCGAGGAATGGAACGAGCGCGAGCAGGAACTGATCGAGAAACACGCCGAGGATCCCGAATCGATCCAGAATCACCCGACCGGCGAGTCGGAACCGCCCGTCGCGTCGCCGCCGACCACCGACGGAGCCCTTCCCGGCGAGGCGACCGGCGACACCGCCGACAGCATCGCCGAAGAAGGGGCCAGAACGGTTCCCCCGCGGGAACACGGCGGCAACTGCGACATCAAGGACCTCTCGCTGGGTTCGACGATCTACTTCCCGGTCTTCGTCGACGGCGCGAAGTTCGGGATCGGTGACCTCCACGCCTCCCAGGGTGACGGGGAGATCACCTTCTGTGGCGCCATCGAGATGGCTGGCTACGTAGACGTGAAGTTCGAACTCGTCAAGGACGGGATGAACAAGTACGGCATCGACCACCCCATATTCGAACCGGGGCATCGCGGCCCGAACTTCACCGATTACGTCGTCTTCGAGGGCTACTCCGTCACGGAGGACGGCGAACAGCGGTATATGGATCCTCACGTCGCGTATCGGCGTGCCGCACTCGAAGCGATCGAGTATTTGACCAAGTTCGGCTACACGCGAGAGCAGGCGTACATGATCCTCGGAACCGTCCCGATCCAGGGCAGACAGAGCGGGATCGTCGACATCCCCAACGCCTGTTCGACGCTCGCCGTCCCGAAGGACGTCTTCGAGTTCGACGTCAGTCCAGACGCGCTCGACGAGCACGACGGCCGCAAACAGGTCCCGATCACCGACGATCCGCTGGGCTGAGCCGCTCGATCGGTAGGTATCGGCATCGCCCTCAGTTCGAGTCCCGCTCGGCGGGGTCGAGCAGGTCCTCGCCCTCGAGGGCCTCCCGAACGGGGGCGGTCAACGGAAGCAGTTGGTCCTCGTCGAGGGATTCGAGTTCCTGGCGCTCTCCCGTCGCCAGCGCGTGGTAGCGGCTCGCACCGAGAAGTGCGATCCGCATGACGTCGTTCGTCGTGAACACTCGCTCTCCGACGCTGTCGTTGAGTGCGTCCTGGATCGCTCGAAGCCGATCGCGGGTCTGGATCGACATCGTCAACGAGACCTGGAACTGGTGTGGTACGTCCTCGTGGAAGCGAGACGCCGCGGACGCGATGTCGTCGTCGTTCATAGACGTGTGCCACCAGAGAGACCCACGTAAGTGTTCGGGAGGTGCCACCGACGGAAACGGAACGGGCGTGCCTCCGCGGGTACGGGCCTGTCGGATATCGGAGTTCGGTCCGGGTGCCAATCGGGGTCCTGGGGGCGCTTCGGGAGTCGCGTCGACGGACCACAGTAGCTTTTTGGTCGCACCTGGTGAGAGACACAGTCGAACCGCCATGACAAACGGTGGCAACCATCGACAGGTGCTCTCGCGGGGAAACGGGATCCACACGCTCGGCGGGCGTGAGGCACAACTGGACAACGTCGCGGCTGCCCAGGCGCTTTCGGAGGCGATCAAGACGACGCTCGGTCCGAAGGGGCTGGACAAACTCCTCGTGAGTTCGGACGGGACGGTCGTCGTGACCAACGACGGGGCGAGCATCGTCGATCGAATGGAAATCGATCATCCCGCCGCGAAGTCGATCGTCGAAGTCGCGGCCCAACAGGATTCAGCGGTCGGTGACGGAACGACGTCGGCGATCGTTCTCGCGGGCGAACTGCTCGAGGAGGCCGAGGGACTTCTCGAGGACGGACTCCACGAGACGACCATTGCACGGGGCTATACCCTCGCTGCCGAACGCGCACAAGACACCCTGTCCGACCGAACGATACCGGTGGAATCCGACGATTACGCCACGCTTCGAGCCGTCGCCCAGACCGCGATCACGGGCAAGTGGGATCGAGCGGCGAGCGACTTCCTGGCGAAACAGACGGTCGACGCCGTCCGCACGATCGAACGGGACGGGACAGTCGATCTGAAACGGCTCACGCGCAAGGCGGTTCCGGGGAGTTCGTACTACGACTCGGAACTCGTCGACGGACTCGTCATCGACATGGAATCGTCGTCCACGACGCCGGTGTCGCCCGAACCCGGCCTCCCCCGCGTGTTCGATGGGGCCACCGTCGCGCTCGTCGACGACCAACTCACGATCGAAACGGCGACTGGACAGGGGACGGTTAGCCTCGAATCCCCGGCGGACCTGCAGGACCTCAGAGGGTACGAGCGAGCGGTCTACGAGCGGTACGTCGACCGGATCACCGACGCGGGTGCGGACGTGGTCTTCTGCCAGAAGGCGATCGACGACATGGTCCGGTACCTGCTCACGAAGCATGGCGTTCTTGCCGTCGAGCGGACTCGTCAGGACGAACTCGAAAAGCTCGGTCGTGCCACGGGAGCACGTCCAGTGGGGACGGTCGACGACCTGACGGCTGCTGATATCGGTCGGGCGCGACGAGTCGAGCGCCGCGGCGTCGGCCCGACCGACGTCGCGATCGTCGACGGCGGAACGGACGCCGATCAGGTGACGTTGCTTCTCCGGGGCGGGACACGACAGGTCGCCGACGAGACGAAACGGGTCGTCGACGGGTGCATTCACGTCCTGACACGGACGATCGAGGACGGTGCCGTCGTTCCCGGCGGCGGTGCGACGGAAATCTCCGTCGCGAGTGATCTCCGGGGGTACGCGACGACCGTCTCTGGACGGGAGCAACTCGCCGTCGAAGCGTTCGCCGACGCCATCGAAGCGATCCCCCGGATCCTCGCCGCTTCAGCGGGGTTGGATCCGATCGACGCCCTCGTCGAGTTGCGAGCCAGACACCACGACGGCGATCACACAGCGGGATTGCGTCTCGATGCGGAGTCGGGTCGTATCGGCGACGTAGTCGAAGGCGGGATCCTCGAGCCGCGTGCGGTCACCGAGCGGGCGATCGCCAGCGCGGCCGAAGCCGCGAACCTGCTCGTCCGCGTCGACGAAGTCGTCGCGGTGAGCCGCGACGCGGACGAGGACGCCCACGATCACGAGCACGATCACGGTCCGGACGGCGTCGTCGAGGGCAGCGGCGGCTACCCCTGGGCGATCGGCCACTCGATGGGGCACTGACCCGACGGACGCGGGTCCCGACCGGTTCGGATCGGCCCGAAAAAGACCGCGAACTGGGACCGATGCCGGATCAGGAGGGTTTGGCGACGTCGCCTTTCCCGCCGACGGACGCGTACTCGTCGGTGAGCGTATCCGGATCGATGTCGATGTCGAAGGCCTCGTTGGGAACCGACACCGTCACGCAGGTGTTCGGCAGGTCGACGATTCCCGCGATACGGCTCTCGACGGGGATCGTGCTGAGGAGGATGTACGCCTGCTCTTCGGTGTAGCCGAAGTTCGTCAGGTAGTCGATCGCATCCAGACAGGCCCGGCGCATTCCGACGTTCGCGTTCTTGTAGTGCTGGGTGCCGTCTTCGTCGACGGAGTAGCCCTCGAAGACGACGTAGTTCGAGAAGTCGGGATCCTGGTAGCCGGGTTTGAACATCGCGTAATCGGTTCCCAACTGTTCCATCCCGTTTTTGATGACGTCGACTTTCAAGTCGATCCAGCCGGCGATCTCGATGGCGCCACAGAAGGTGATCTCCCCGTCGCCCTGGGAGAAGTGCAGATCACCGGTGATGAAGTTCGCACCCTCGACGAACACGGGGAGATACACCCGGGAGCCGCGACCGAGGTTCTTGATGTCGCAGTTCCCGGCGTTCTCCCGGGGCGGGATCGTCCGGGCCGCTTCTTCGGCTGCCTCCTCGACGTCTTCCTCGTCCATGTCCCCGAGGAATACCTCGTTCGGTTCCGGTGGCAGAGCGAGCGGTGGGTCGTCCTCTCGCGTTTCGTGATTGACTGCGGTTTCGGCCTCAGCCCCCCGCTCGATGAGTGCCTTCTCGCGCTCGTTCCACTCCTCGAGCAGTTCGTGTGAGGGTGCAGTCCCGACGATGCCGGGGTGAGTACAACCCGGGAATCGCACGTCCTCGATATGACGCGAGTGAGTCATCACGCCGTCGGTCTCCCATATAGCCTTCCTGGCTTCCGGGAAGTGATCGGTGAGGAACCCGCCGCCGTTATCCAGTTCGAAGATGCCGGTGAACCCCCACTCGTTCTCCGGGAACGGGCCGAGATCCAGAATGTCGATTACGAGAACGTCACCGGGTTCGGCCCCCGCGACCTCGAAGGGGCCGCTCAAGTGGTGGTTGGGATCCAACCGCATGTCCCGGATGTCGTTCGCGCTGTCGTCGTTTTTCACCTGATTCCCCGTCCAGTCGAGGCATTCGATCCGAACTTTCTCACCGGGTTCGATCGTCGCCGCCGGTGGGACGTCCGGATGCCAGCGGTTCACTATCGGATCCGGTTGTTCCTCGATGGAGGCGTCCACGTCCACCTCGAATATCGTCTCTGGCATGATACACGTTAGCTTCCCACATATCGGCACATATAGCTATCTCACAGCACGGATTACACTAATAATTACGTAGACGGTCGGGAGAATGACAAGGGAAATTCGCGAGTCGGCAGTGGAATAGTTCGGAGCGGAACCGGACCCCTTACCGAGAGTCCCCGACAACGTTTTCTATTCGAGCGTTGCCGGTTGCGGTACCGATCGATGGCGACGCTCGGCACACTTCCGGCGATCGACGACTGTATCGAGGCGTATCTCACGGCCCATGCCGCGTTCGGTAGTGATCCGTTCTCGGCGGCCGACGTTGGCGACCACGTAGACGGCGACGAGCCGTCGGCGTCCGAGATCGAGTACCGACTCACCCTCCTCGTCGCGTACGGCCTCCTCGATCGCATCGACGACGATCGGTACCGGATTCGCTGTGCACCGGACGAGAGCATCGCGCAGTGGCGGGAGCGAAGCGCCGAGCGTGCCCAGACGTTGCATCGACTGGTCACGGAACCGGCAGCGGATGGTCGAACAGCGGCCGACGACGTGGACGTAGAACTGGTGACACGAGACGATGCACCTTTCGCCAGCGTCTTCGTCTTCGAACACGACGACGCCGAGTCCGTCGCGACGACGGCGGCGTCCGCGCTCGCTCGGGACGAGTCCGTCGCGGGGATCGTCCTGCGGGCGTCGGGGGCACGCGCCGATCATGCCCAGCAAATCGCGGATCAACTGTGTACGCCCGACATCGCCGACCGAACCCCACTCGAGCGGCCGTTCGAAAAGGGACTCTCCGACGTCGTCGGCGAGTCCAAAGACGACCTCGAGTTTCGATTGTTTCTGGAGATCCCCTGATCCTCCGGCCCGCGCCCGGCGCTCCCTCGAGGGGATGTCTGCCGCGACGATCGGTCGTTCGATCGGGACTTGCTGATCGAATCGTCGATTCTCGCGCGACGACGCCCGGCCAACGCAGGCCGCCCGCCGATTCGAGACGAGTCAGTCAGCGGATCGGTCGGAACCGATCCACCAGAGTTCCTCGTGGACGGCCCAGCCGCCGGTCTGAAGGTTCTGCGAGAGCGTGAGACGGTCGTCGTTCGGACCGACGACCGTAATCGAGTACCTGTCGGTTTCGACGACCTCGTATCGCGCGTCCCGATCGTTGAACGATATTTCGTCGCCTGGACTGAGAGAATCGATCCGATCGGTGATCGACTGTAGCGAGAGGCGTTCGCGATCCGTGGCGGGGTCAGTCTCGTCCTCGGACATCCGTAGTCGTCCGCACCACGTCTCGAAGCATAACCGTTATACCCGATGGTGGACCGGGACTCGGACGCCGGTGTCCGGTCCGTCGGATCGGCGACCGGAGTCCGGAGCGTGGTTGCGATCCGGGACGCGGGAAATCGTTCGTTTACGAGGCCGAGACTGTGTCCACTCGGAGATATTTCACGCGCGTATCGGCTAGAATTATTAATCCGTCTGCTGAAGCACCACTTGTGTGGTAATAACACGCAATACGGGGTGGACAGCAATGTCACTGTACATGATACTGGGTATGGGACTGATTTTCGTCGGTGCCGTACTGGTGGTGAACGGGATTTGGTTGCTCGGCAAAGGGGCCGACAGCGACGTCGCGATACTGAACTTTTTCGTCGGGATACTCACGTTCATCATCGCGATGTGGTGGGCATTCGGCGAGTTGTGGGCGTTCGGGGAGTACCAGTCCGGAGACGCGTTCGTCGCAGCCGGGACGCTGCTGTTTTCGTTCACGTACCTGTGGATCGGCGCGAACGCGATCCGGGGTATCGGTGACCAGCGATCGTTCGGCTGGTATTGCATACTCGTCACCGTCATCGCCGTTCCGACGGGATACCTGGTATTTACCGGGGGAGACGTCGGACTCGCCGGACTCTGGTGGATCTGGGCGGTCCTCTGGGCGACGTTCTGGGTGCTACTGGGGTTAGAACTCGACGAGTACACCGAACCGATCGCCTGGTTCACGACGGCCGTCGGTCTCGTCACGGGTGCGGCCGGCTACCTGATGGCGGCCGGCTTCTGGCCGTGGGCAGCCTGATGCGGTCCAGGTCGGATTTCGAGCGGCGGCGGTCGGTCAGGCGACCAGGACCCAGGCGATCCCGATCGCCGTGACCGAGACCAGGACGTTGCCGAGCGCGTAGATAGTGGCAGTCCGCACGTGCCCCTCCTCGACGAGTCGAACCGTGTCGACGGAGAACGTCGAAAACGTGGTGAACGCGCCGCAGGCTCCAACCCCGACGAACAACTGGATCGACTCGGCGACGTCCGCGAACAGCACGAGTCCCAGCAGGAAGCTTCCGAGGACGTTCACCAGGAACGTCGACAGCGGGAATCGCTCTCCCTCGACGAGAGTGGTCACTGTGTACCGACCCAGCGCACCGATCGCACCACCGAAGCCGACGAGAAGTACCGGGTCACTCACGAGATCCACCTCGGATTCGAAGCGCGACCCATCGACCGAGTACGACGCCCGCAAAGCCACACGAGTAACTGGCAGCGACGTTGATCAGGCCGACCAGCGGTTCGACAGTCACCGTCTGGTACGCGAACGTGCTGTAGGTCGTGTACGAGGAGAGAAAGCCCGTCGACACGAGCAGACGACTCCTGTCCGTGAGATAGTCGGTGTACATCGCCTCGTACACGACGAACCCGAGCACGAAACTCCCGGTCACGTTCGCGACGAACGTTCCGGACAAGCCCGGGGAGACGAGGCCGACCCCAAATCGGGCGTTCGCCCCCAGAAAGCCCCCGATTGCGACGAGGATCACTACCTGGATGCCGGCAAACCACTCGTAGTCGGTCATCCGTTGAGATGTCAGTATTCAGTGTGAAATGTCTGTTGAACAGGCGTTCGACCGCTGAAACGCTGAAAGCAGATCCATCGGGACGACAATCGCTCGCGACCACCGACGACGGGCGTCGTCCGGCCGTCGGTCAGCTGGATCGACACTCCAACGGGTACGGGGACGGGCCAGGCGACCGGTTCTCGACCCAGGCCCCTCGGGTACTCGATCGCGCCGTCGAGTTCGGAAGCGCCGACCCGTTGCTACGTCTCTCGCTCGAGCGGATACTCGAGTCCGGTCGGGTACGGACTCGTTTCGGTGGTATCTAGCCGCAACGCGATACAGAACCTGTCGAGTCCGACCTCGAGGCCGGCGAACAGCAGGAGTTCGACGATCGCCTCGTCGCTGTATTCCTCGCGCAGTTCGGCGACGAATTCGTCGGGCATCTCCTGTGGATTCCGAGACATGTAGTCCGCCACGCGAACGGCGAGTTCCTCGCGCCGCGTGAGTTCGCTCGTATCGATTTGATCGGCGAACACCGCGTCTTCTTTCGGTTCGATCGCGTCCTTCACGTCCCAGGTACGAACGGTGCCGCAGTATGCACAGCCGTGGACCGCAGCGACCCGCAGTCGCATCAACTCCAGCGTCTCGGCGTCGATCGAATCGCTCCGCGGAAAGAGGCGGAACGTTCTGACGAGCCGCTTCAACAGTCGCGGTCGATGTGCGACGGCACCGAAGTACGCGGAATCCTTGTACCAGCCTCGTTCGCTCTCTCGGAGGATCTCGTTGACCGTCTCGTCGTCCGCGTCACCGGGTTCGATCGGTTCGATTCGGGAAGACATATGTCATGCTATGGTACTCGCTCACATAAAGTCCGATCTCGACACATACGTGACGGGGGGACCAGCGACGTCGGGGCGGTCACTGCAGTATCGCGGGTCGAGTACGACCGGCGAACGAATCACGAGTTCCGCCGCAATTGCGAGTCGGTGCCTCGACGGTGTCCACGAGTGACTGCTCGAAACCGATCGAATCCCGTGACTGTCAGTCCGATCCCCCAAAACCCTCATTCCCGTGTCGAGTGTACGTGAGAGAAACACACGCTAGCGTCCGCAACGGCGTCCCTGGAGTCCCCCATGAGTGAACCAGAACAGCGCGAGCGCGAGCGCATCGACCCCGAGTACGACCACCTGCGAGACGAGCAGGTCGACGAGGCCGAACTCGAGGCGCTGCTCGACAAGTACGCGATCGGCCGGGACGACCACGAGAACGCGCCGGCGTTCGTGATCCGCCCGGACGACGTTCAGGCGGTCCTGGCGCTGTTGCGAGACAAGGCCGGATTCGATCACCTCTCGTGTCTCACCCCACAGGAGTACGAGGACCGCTACGAGTCGATCTATCACCTGACGAAGTACGACCAGCGGACCCACGAGGTGACGCTGATCGCGCAGGTGCCGAAAGACGATCCGGTCTGTCAGACCGCCGAAACCGTCTTCAGGACGGCCGACTGGCACGAGCGCGAGGCGTTCGACCTCGTCGGGATCGAGTACGAGGGCCATCCCGACCTCCGCCGGATTCTCCTGCCCGAATCGTGGCAGGGCCACCCGCTCGCGCTCGAGTACGACCAGGAGAAACCGCAGGTCGTCCGGTTCGGGGAGCACGCGAACCCGCTGGAACCGGACCGGAGGCTGTCCGAGTCGGACACGATGCTCCTCAACATCGGGCCACACCACCCCGCGACCCACGGGGTGCTCCACCTCAAGACGATCCTCGACGGCGAGACCGTCGCCGACGTCGATCCCGACGTGGGCTATCTCCACCGCTGTGAGGAGCAGATGTGCCAGAACGGCCAGTACCGCCACCAGATCATCCCCTACTCGAACCGGTGGGACTACACCGCGAACCTCCCCAACGAGTGGGCGGTCGCCCGCGCGATCGAGGACCTCGCGGACATCGAGGTGCCCGAGTACGCCCAGGTCCTGCGCACGATGGCGACCGAGTTCGGCCGGATGCTCGGGCACTTCCTCGCGCTCGGTACCTTCGCGCTCGACGTCTACGGCGACTTCACTGCCATCTTCCAGTACGCCTTCCGCGATCGGGAGGTCGTCCAGGACATCCTGGAGGACCTGACCGGCCAGCGGATGATGTTCTACTACTTCCGACTGGGTGGGGTCGCGTGGGACCTGCCCCGACCGCGCGACGAGTTCGTCGAGAAGTGCCGGGATTTCCTCGACGAACTACCCGCAAAAGTAGACGAGTACAACGCCTTGCTCACCGGGAACGAGATCTTCCAGATCCGGTGCGTCGACACCGGCATCTTAGAACCCGAGGTGGCCAAAGACTACGGCTGTACGGGTCCCGTCGCCCGCGGATCGGGAATCGACTACGACCTGCGCCGCGACGACCCCTACGGCTACTATCCAAACCTCGACTGGGACGTCGTCACCCTCGACGGCTGTGACAACTACTCGCGGGTGCTCGTCCGGATGCGGGAAGTCGAGGAGTCCGCGAAGATCATCGAGCAGTGTCTCGACCTGCTGGAGGACTGGCCCGAGGACGAGCGAACCGTCCAGAGCAACGTCCCCCGAACCCTGAAGCCGGACGCCGGTACCGAGACCTATCGCGCGGTCGAATCCGCGAAGGGTGAACTCGGGATCTACGTCCGATCGGACGGCTCGAACTCGCCCGCGCGGTTCAAGATCCGGAGCCCGTGTTTCCACAACCTCTCCGCCCTCCCCGAGATGGCCGAAGGGGAGTACGTCGCCGACCTGATCGCCTCGCTCGGCAGTCTCGACATCGTGCTCGGCAGCGTCGATCGATAACGTGACGGCGCGCCCCGTTTTTCGGTCGTCCTAACGGTAAATATGGCCGCCATCTGTGACGGAATCGCCAAGGATTAAGGTCGGCAGACCGGACCATCGATCAGATGTCGATCGAGCCGCTGGCCGAAGGCGCGGCCGCCGTCCGGTCCGCCTGGACGGCCCTCGAACGGGACTGGCGAAGCGTCGTCGTCGGCGCAGTGATCGTCGCGGTCGTCCAGGTGCTGAACCTCGGGATCCCGTGGTAAACGGATGAGTGCGCGCCGATTGCTTCCGGGACTGTTCGCCCTCTGTATCGGTGCGATCGCGGCCCGAGCGATCGCGCTGGCCGGCGGTCCCAATCACCTCCTCGTCGCGATCGCGCTGGGCTTCGTCCTCGAGAACGCCGTCGGCGTTCCGGAGCGACTCGAACCGGGGATCGAGACCCACAAGCTCTGGCTCGGGGCCGGGATCGTCCTGATGGGCGCGTCGCTGTCGCTCGGGACGGTGCTCGACGTCGGCGGACTCGTCCTCCTCGTCGTGATCGGCGTCGCCGGCGTCACGCTCGTCGTCGTCGAGACCCTCGCGCGAAACGTCTTCGGGGTCGCCGATCGGCTCGGGTCGCTGCTCGCGGCCGGGGCCAGCATCTGCGGCGTCTCGGCCGTCGTCGCGGTGGCCGGCTCGATCGACGCCCGGGAGGACCAGATCGCCTACGCGGCCGCGACCGTCCTGCTGTTCGACGCGGTGACGCTCGTCGTCTACCCGATCGTCGGCGACCTGCTCGACCTCTCCGGGATCGTCTTCGGGGTCTGGGCCGGCGTCAGCATGTTCTCGACGGGCCCGGTCGTCGCGGTCGGGGTCGCCCACTCCGAGGTCGCCGGCCAGTGGGCGACGATGACGAAACTCGCGCGAAACGCCCTGATCGGGGTCGTCGTGCTCGGCTACGCGAGCTACTACGCCCGATCCGGGACCGGCGATCGCCCCTCCCTCCGGACGCTCTGGAGCGAGTTCCCGAAGTTCGTGGTCGGCTTTCTCGCGCTCGCGGCCCTCGCGAGCGCTGGCGCGTTCTCGGCCGCCCAGCAGGCGTCGATCGAGAACGCCTACAACTGGCTGTTCCTGCTCGCGTTCGTCGGCCTCGGGACGGAGATCCGACTCGCCGAACTCCGCACCACCGGCACGACGCCCGTCGTCGTCGTCCTGGTCTCGTTGCTCGTCGTCAGCACGCTCTCGCTTGCGGTGCTGACGGTCCTGTTTTGAACCCCGATCGCAGTCCAGATGGGAGCACCTAATACCGTCGAGCAAGAGTCGGCGGGTATGTCCAACGGAGAGTTCGAGGGGTACGGCGGGAGACACGTTCCGGAACCGCTCGAGGAACCGCTCGAGCAACTCGCTGCCGCCTACGACGAGGTCGCGACGACCGACGCGTTCCAGTCCGACTTTCGCGACCTGCTCGAATCGTTCGCCGGTCGACCGACGCCGCTGTACCACGCGAGCAACCTGAGCGATCGGTACGGGGCCGACATCTACCTCAAGCGCGAGGACCTGCTCCACGGCGGCGCGCACAAGATCAACAACTGTCTCGGCCAGGCCCTCCTCGCCAAGCGGGCGGGACGCGATCGGCTGATCGCCGAGACGGGGGCCGGTCAGCACGGCGTCGCGACCGCGATGGTCGGCGCCCTGCTGGGCCTCGAGACGGAGATCTACATGGGCAAGAAGGACGTCGAGCGCCAGGAGATGAACGTCTTCCGAATGCGCCTGATGGGCGCCGAGGTCAACGAGGTCACCCGCGGGGACGAGGGGCTGGCCGACGCCGTCGACGCGGCGCTGGAGGACTTCGCCGAGAACGTCGACGACACCCACTACCTCGTCGGGAGCGTCGTCGGTCCCGACCCCTTCCCGCGCATGGTCCGGGACTTCCAGAGCGTCATCGGCGAGGAAGCCCGCGAGCAGTTCCGGGAGCGCACGGGTGGGCTCCCCGACGCGGCCGTCGCCTGCGTCGGCGGCGGGTCGAACGCGATCGGCCTCTTTCACGCCTTCCGGGACGACGACGTCGCGTTCTACGGCGCGGAGGGCGGCGGCGAGGGTGCGGAGTCGAGCAGGCACGCCGCCCCGCTCGCGAAGGGGTCCGACGACGTGCTCCACGGGATGAAGACGCGCGTGATCAACGAAGACGTCGACGTCCACTCCGTCTCGGCCGGCCTCGACTACCCCGGCGTCGGCCCCGAACACGCCATGTTCCGCGCCGTCGGCCGCTGCGAGTACACGGGCGTCACCGACGACGAGGCGCTGGCGGCGTTCCGTGAACTCAGCGAGACCGAGGGGATCATTCCCGCACTGGAATCGAGTCACGCGATCGCGCGGGCGATCGAACTCGCCGAGGCCGGCGAGCACGAGACGATCCTCGTGAACCTCTCCGGGCGCGGCGACAAGGACATGGAGACCGCGGCCGCGAAGTTCGATCTCTAAACCGCGTCCCGCAGTCGCGACGCGAGTCGATCGCCATCCGCGTCGTCGAGCCGATCCCTGACCAGGGAGATGGTGACGCCGTCGTCCACGAACCGGGGGACGAGGTGGACGTGGGCGTGCTCGACCGTTCCGACGATCGAGCCCGTGGTGTAGAACACGCTGATCCCGATCGGATCGAGCATGTCGTCGATCGCCGTCCAGAGCCGCCGGACGGTCCGGAAGACGGCCCCGACGGTCCGCTCGTCCATCTCGAACAGTTCCGACCCGTGTGTTTTCGGCACGACCAGCGTGTGGCCCGTCGTAACCGGTCGCTGGTCGAGAAACGCGAGCACGCGATCGTCGTCGAAAACACGCACGGCAGCGTCCTCCCCCGCGACGATCCGGCAGAAATCACAGTCGTCTTGCATGTTCGTCTCCCTGTTACGAGCCGATCGTAATAGCTGTCCCGCACGATCTAACCGGGCACCGATCACCGATTGCGAGCCGTCCGCACCCGAGCGCCCCGAAACCGCCGAGTGCCAGCGGGTGATACGATTAAGTCCCGACCGGTGGAGTCTCGACCCGGAACGATGACTGTCGAAGATCGAATCGCGATCGTCACTGGCGGCGCCAGCGGAATCGGGGCGGGAATCGCGGACGTGCTGTCGACGGCCGGCGCGACGGTCGTCCTGGCCGACGTCGACGAGGCAGAGGCCGAACGCGTCGCGGACGACCTGCCGGGCGAAGCGATAGGCGTCGAGGCCGACGTAACCGAACCCGCCGAGACGGCGGCGCTCGCGGAGACCGTCGTCGACGAGTACGGTCGGATCGACGTGCTCTGTGCCAACGCCGGGATCTTTCCGTCCGCCACCCTCGAGGAACTCTCGGTCGAGGACTGGGACCGGGTCTTCGACGTGAACGCGAAGGGTGTGTTCCTGTCCGTGCGCGCGTGTCTGCCGCACATGCGCGAGCAAGACTACGGTCGGATCGTGATCACGTCCTCCATCACCGGGCCGCTGGTCGGCTATCCCGGCTGGACCCACTACGCCGCGACCAAGGCCGGCGTCCTCGGGTTCATGCGAACCGCCGCACTCGAGGTCGCCGCCTCGGACATCACGATCAACGCCGTCCTCCCCGGGAACATCGCGACGGGCGGACTGGACGACCTCGGCGAGGAGTACCTCGAGAAGATGCGCAACTCGATCCCGAAGGGGAAACTCGGGACGCCCGAGGACGTCGGCCACGCGGTCGCGTACCTGGCGTCCGAGGACGCCAGCTACGTCACCGGCACCTCGATCGTCGTCGACGGCGGCCAGACCCTCCCGGAGTCACAGCTCGCGATCGAGGAGATCGAGGGCGCGTAGATCGGGCCACTGCCGGGTTCGCTCCCTGTCGGATCGCCACGGCGATCGCCGCCCCCGTCAAAAGACGCCCCGATCGTCCTGCAGCGCCCGATACCGCTCCAGGTACCGATCGGCGACGGCGTCGCCGTCGTACTCGGCGAACGTCTCGTCGACGTCGCGGTGTTCGAGCTCGCCCGCCGAAAGAATCGCGTCGGCGAGTTCGTCCTCGCTCGTGGTGCGAAAGCCGCGATCCCAGCCCTCGACGAGTTCGTGGGCGCTGGAGTCGGCGTGGTACTCGACGATCCCGACGCAACCGGCCGCCAGCGCCCACAACATCTCCGTCGGGAAGACGCAGTGTTCGGCCGTCTGCGCAAAGACGTGGGCCCCGCGGTAGGCCGCGATCCGCTCGTCGAGCGAGAGCGCGCCGGCGAACGTGATCCGATCGTCGATCCGGAGGTCGCTCGCGAGTCGTTCGTACCGCTCACGTTCCGGTCCGTCGCCGACGACGGTCGCCTCCCAGTCCCGGTCGCGAAGCTCCGCGAGCGCCAGCAGGAGGCTCTCGAGGTTGGCACCGTCGTCGAGTCGGCGGGCGTAGATCACGTCCACGCGCTCGTCCGGCTCGACCGCTCGAATGCGTTCCAGATCGATCGGGTTCGGGATCCGCTCGACGAGGTCGCCGTCGGCCCCGCGCTCCCGGACCCACGTTCCGACGAGTTCGGACGGAGTGACGATCCAGTCCGGGCGGCCGGCCGCCAGCCGCGTCGCTCGATCGTCCGCGACGCCGCCGTCGCCGTACCACTCGACGAGTAGCGGAACGCGGGCCATCGTCGCTCCCAGGCTGGCCGCGAGGACCTGTCCCGACGGCTGTGCGCTCGCGTGGACGACGTCCGGCCGCGCGGCCGCGAGGACGAACGGCAGCCGCAACAGGAACGAGGCCCTCGCCTCCGGCCCGACCGACACGCCGTGATAGGTGACGTCGTCGCGCTCGAGGCGACCCTGCTCGCCGTCCCAGAACTGGGTACAGAACACGTGCACGTCGTGGTCGTTCGCCGCGAGCAGGTCGACGATCGACTGGAACCGCTGGTTCGTCTCGGTATCGCGGTGGTGAACCGTCTCGTACGAGACGAACGCGATGCGCATATGCCGTCGGCACGTAGTGCGGGGATAAAAAGTCACTTCTTTCGTTCAGTTCGGCGATTTCCGATCGCGGGACGCGTCGGTTCCCCTGCGATATCGCGATCGAGAAGTGTGGAGAGCGGCCCGCACCCTCGAAACGGGCCCGTACCGCGTGTTCGCGATCGAGTCAGTTCTCTTCGAATCCGGTAACGAGATCCTCGAGGTACGACCCGATCCATTCGAGCACGCCATCGTCCTGGCCGTCGTCACCGGCTTCGTCGGCCGGATCGGGGTCGTCTTCGTCGGTCTCGGCCTCGTCAGCGGGGCGGTCGTCGGCGTCGTCCACGTCGGCCGACTCGGTGTCGTCCGACTCGCCGTCATCGCTGTCGTCCGTATCGCTATCGTCAACCGCATCACCGTCCTCCCCGTCGTCCTCGTCGGTATCGGCTTCATCGCCGTCGTCCGAGCCGTCCGCGTCAGTACCGTCGCTCGCCGGTCCGTCTCCCGACGGGCCCTCGGTCGAGGCGTTGTCGTCGCGTTGCGCGTCCTCCTGATCGGCCGCCGGTTCGGAGTCGATATCGGTCGGTCCTGGTCCCCCGTCGGTGGGGGAGGAATCGCCGGCCACGAACGCCGGTGCGACGACCGCGACGACCGCCGCGAACGCGGCGAGCACGATCAGCATCGTCAGGAGAACCGTGCGAAGCGAAACGTCGTCCGTGTCGTATTCGGTCCCACCGTCTGTCATCGATACCGTCTAGGCCGTCCGATCCGCTTTGTTACGCACGACGATCGGTACCGCGCCGATCGGCAGCGGGACGGGGGCGGCCACCGGCGGGTGCGTTCGAAAACCGATCGACTGCGCGGGGAACGGATACCCAACAGCCGCTGTACGAACGGGTTACGCGTTTTCACGGGCCCTGCCCGTCATCGAATTCGGATACTGGTCACGGTCGCGAGCGCGAGCCACACGTGACGATCGGAGTCGAGGGGACGGCCACAACACAAACCACTACAGGATCGGCTCCGTACGATCCCCCCATGCCGACCTACGACATCGAACGCTATCTCAACGTCCGGAGCGCGTACGGCGCGTCGTTCGGGCCCGACGGCGATCGGCTCTCGTTCCTGATGGACACGACGGGGACGCCGCAGGTCTGGACGCTCACCGGCCCCCGCGAGTGGCCCGAACAGCGCACCTTCTACGACGAGCGGGTGACCTTCGCCTCGTGGTCGCCCGAGCGCCCCGAACTGATCTTCGGGATGGACGAGGGCGGCAACGAACGCGCCCAGCTGTTCCGGCTCGACGCCGAGACGGGCGCGATCGAGAACCTGACCGCGATGCCCGACGCCAAACACCGCTGGGGCGGCTGGAGTCACGACGGCGATCGGTTCGCGTTCGCCTCGAACCGACGCGACGAGTCCGTCTTCGACGTCTACGTCCAGGGCCGGGACGAGACGGGCGACGAGGCGACCCTCGTCCACGAGGGCGACGGCTGGCTCTCGCTGGCGGGGTGGAGCCCGGACGACTCCCGATTGCTGGTCTCGCAGGCCTACTCCAACTTCGACCAGGACCTGTACGTGCTCGATCTCGAGACGGAGGAACTCGAGCACCTCACCCCCCACGAGGGCGACGTCCGCTACGGGAGCGCGAGCTGGGCTCCCGACGGCGAGGGGATCTACCTCGTCACCGACGAGGGCGATGCGGACACGCTCTACCTGGCCTACCTGGATCTGGAGACCGGCGATCTGGAGAGCATCGTGGAGGGCGAGGGATGGAACGTCGACGGCATCGCGCTGGACGACGAGACCGGCCGGTTCGTCTACTCGCGGAACGTCGAGGGCTACACCGACCTCACCGTCGGCGAGTTCGACGCCGACGATCCGACGGCGTTCGAGACCGTCTCCGAACCCGATCTGCCGGGCGGCGTCGCCGGCGGCGTGAGTTTCGGTCCCGACGCGGAACGGTTCGCGCTCTCGACCTCCGGTGACAGGGTCAACACGAACGTCTTCGTCGTGGAATTCGCGACCGGCGAGACGGAACGGTGGACGGACGCCCCGACCGCGGGCATTCCGCGGGAGACGTTCGACGACTCCGATCTCGTCCACGTCGAGAGTTTCGACCAGTTGGAGGTGCCCGGCTTCCTGACCCTGCCGAACGAGGCGGACGACACCGGGGCCAGCGACGGCGACGGCGTCCCGGTCATCGTCGACATCCACGGCGGCCCCGAGAGCCAGCGCCGGCCGTCGTTCTCGAGCGTCAAACAGTACTTCCTCGATCGGGGGTACGCCTACTTCGAGCCGAACGTGCGCGGCTCGGCGGGGTACGGCGCAGACTACGCGGCACTCGACGACGTCGAGAAGCGGATGGACTCGGTCGCCGACATCAGGGCCTGCGTCGAGTGGCTCCAGGACCACCCGGCCGTCGACCCCGATCGGATCGCCGCCAAGGGCGGCTCCTACGGCGGCTTCATGGTGCTGGCCGCGCTGACCGAGTACCCCGACCTCTGGGCGGCCGGGATCGACGTCGTCGGCATCGCCAACTTCGTCACGTTTCTCGAGAACACCGGCGACTGGCGCCGCGAGTTGCGAGAAGCGGAGTACGGGAGCCTCGCGGAGGACCGCGAGTTCCTCGAAGAGATCTCGCCGATCAACAACGTCGAGGAGATCGAGGCACCGCTGTTCGTCCTCCACGGCGAGAACGATCCCCGCGTCCCGGTCGGCGAGGCCGAACAGATCGTCGAGAAAGTCGCCGACCACGGCGTCCCGGTCCGGAAGCTGATCTTCGAGGACGAGGGCCACGGCTTCTCGAAGCTCGAGAACCGCATCGAGGCCTACTCGGCCATCGCGGAGTTCCTCGACGAACACGTCTAGCGACCCCGAAAAAGTCTCCGTGCGGATATTCACACTCGGAAACTGCTGAGAAAACTTACAAGTTACGGGGCGGGAGGGGGCGTATGGCTGCGATCGAAACGACCGGCCTGACGAAACGGTTCGGCGAGGACGTCCTTGCCGTCTCCGACCTCGACCTCACCGTCGAGGAGGGAGAGATATTCGGCTTCCTGGGCCCGAACGGGGCCGGAAAGTCGACGACGATCAACCTGCTCCTCGATTTCGTCCGGCCGACGTCGGGAACGGCGACGGTGCTCGGACACGACGCCCAGGAGGAGACCGAACGGATTCGCGAGCGGATCGGCGTCCTCCCCGAAGGTGCGACCGTCTACGACCGACTCTCCGCGCGGGAACACCTCGAGTGGGTCGTCGACACCAAGGGGGCCGACGACGACCCCGACGACCTGCTCGATCGCGTCGGCTTGCTCGAGGACGCCGATCGGACGGCCGGCGGCTACTCGAAGGGAATGCGCCAGCGAATGGGACTGGGGATGGCTCTCGTCGGCGACCCCGACCTGTTGATCCTGGACGAACCGTCGTCCGGACTGGACCCGACCGGGATCCAAGACATGCGCGAACTCCTCCGCGAGGAGGCCTCGAGCGGGACCACCGTGTTCTTCTCGAGTCACATCCTCTCCGAGGTCGAGGCGGTCTGTGACCGCGTCGGCATCATGAACGGGGGCGAACTCGTCGCGCTGGACTCGATCGAGAACCTCCGGGACGACGCCGCCGGCGCGGCCACGATCGACGTCGAACTCGCGTCGATGCCGACCGGCCTCGACGTCGCGTCGATCGAGGGGGTTCGGGAGGCGACCGTCGAAGACGGCGTCGTCTCCGCGGTCTGTGTCGACGCGAGCGTGAAGGTCGACGTGGTGCGCCACCTCGACGAACGCGCGACCGTCACCGACATCCTCTCGGCGGACACCTCCCTCGAGCACCTGTTCAACCAGTACACCGGCGAGTCGTCCGGGACCGGCGACGAACCCGCCGCACAGGAGGTGATCGCATGAGCGCCGTCTCGATCGCGAAGCGGGACTTCCTCGACGTGCGGCGTGCGAAACTCGTCTGGGCGCCCGCCGTGCTCTACGTCGTCTTCATGCTCCTGTTCTTCTGGGGCCAGAGCAACAGGGCCGAGCCGGACTTTTACATGGTGCTGTTCAACCTGGCCGGCCTCGGCGGCGCGCTCGTGATCCCGCTGGTCGCGCTGGTCGCGGCCTACCTCTCGATCGCGGGCGAACGCGAGTCGGGAAGCATCAAGTACCAGCTGAGCCTCCCCGTCTCCCGTACCGACGTGGTGCTTGGGAAACTGCTCGCTCGAGCAGGGGTCGTGAGCGTCGCACTCCTGCTCTCGTTCGGCGTCGGTATCGTCGCCGCCTGGCTCCTGGTCCCGGAGATGACGATCGAGTACGGCCACTACGCGGCCTTCGTCGGGCTGACGCTCCTGTACGCGCTGGCGTACGTCGCCGTCGCCGTCGGCATCTCGGCGGCGACCGCGAGCCGATCGCGGGCAATGGGCAGCGCCATCGGCTTCTTCTTCGTGTTCAATCTCGCCTGGAACTTCCTGCCGGTCGGCCCGACCGCCATGATCCGGTTCGTCTTCGATCGGTTCGGGATCGAGTACACCGACGACCTCCTGCAATTGATCTTCAGCCTCAGTCCGACCGGTGCCTACCTCAACGGGATGGAACTGGTCTTCCCGAACGACATCGGGCCGATCCAGGCGACTGCCAGTAGCGACCCGTTCTACCTCCAGGGCTGGTTCATGCTCGTCATCCTGGCGGGCTGGATCGTCCTGCCGCTCGCCCTCGGCCGCTGGCAGTTCGGGCGGGCGGATCTCGGGTAGCCCCGCCGCCGATCGCGGTCGTCTCCCGGCGCTCGCCTCCGACCTCCGTCTTCAGCCGATGACGCCCGTCTTCGTCGCGACTTCGCGTGCGGCCCGCTCGTTCATCCCGTCGCCGAGGATCGTGTACCGATCGCGGATCTCGTGGCAGGTCGTCAGCGCCTCGATCACCGTCTCGTCGTCGATCCCGAGTTCGGCGGCCGTCGTCGGCGCGTCGATACTCGAGAGGGCGTCCCGGATGTTCCGCCAGAAGCCGCGATCGCCGCCGTGCAGGTAGGCTGTCATGATCGAGCCGACGCCGACCTGGTGGCCGTGTAGCGCCGCTCCGGGGGCGAGCCGATCGAGCTGGTGAGAGAACAGGTGTTCGGCGCCGCTGGCCGGCCGCGAGGAGCCGGCGATGCTCATCGCGACGCCCGAGGAGACGAGCGCCTTGGTGACGATCCAGGACGACTCCTCGAGTCCGGGACGGACGAGGTCGGCGTTGTCCACGAGGATCTCTGCGGTCATCTCGGAGAGCGCCGCGGCGTACTCGGAGTATTCGACGTCCTTGAGCCGCTTTGCGAGCCGCCAGTCCATCACCGCGGTGTAGTTGGAGATGATGTCCGCACAGCCCGCGGTCGTCAGTTCCCACGGCGCTTCGGCCAGGATTTCGGTATCCGCGACGACCGCCAGCGGCGGTTCGGCGGCGACGCTGTGGCGCGTATCGCCGTCGGGGACCGAGCCGCGATTGCTGACGATCCCGTCGTGGCTGGCCGCCGTCGGAACGGAGAGAAAGCCCATCGAGAGGTGATCGCTCGCCATCTTCGCGATGTCGATCGCCTTCCCGCCGCCGATGCCGACGAGGTAGGCGGCGTCCTCGGCTTCGGCGGCCTCGATCACGCGCTCGACGGCGTCGAACGTCGCTTTCTCAATCGTCACGATCGCTGGCTCGATCCCGGCCGCCACGAAGTCGTCGGCGATCGGGTCGGCCGCGACCTCCCGGGGCGTCGGACTGGTCACGAACAGGGGCCGGCCCTGCAGGTGGAGGTCGTCGACGACGTCGACGGCGTCGTCGATGACGCCGTGGCCGACGACGACGTTTCGCGGCAGGCGAATCCACGTCGACTTCTCGAACATACGTCGTTCCACGCAGTGGAGCACATAAAACCGTTCTCGTCGATCCGAGCGTCCGAGATGGAGTCCGGGACCAGTTCGCGATCGACGTTCGGTACAGTGAAGGCGGGACGGTCGCTACTTTCGAGCAGGATTCGAACGATATGTTCGCTGTAGTCACGCGCTGGCTCGGACTGCTCGTCGTCGGCTACGCGGCGGGCCGACTGTACGGCGTCTACTCGGTTCGGCGCGACGACGGGAGCGACGACCGATCGTACGGGACGTACCGGCTCCTCGCCGTCGTCGGCATCACGACCCTGCTCGTCCTCGCGTTCTCCGGGCTGGTCGACGCGACCGAGACGGCGCTCGCGGCCGTCCACCCTGTACTGACCGGCGGCCTCGCCGAACCGCTCGCCTGGGTGCCGACTGCGGCCGGGACGATCGTCGCGGTTCTCGTCGCGTATCTCGGCGTCTTTCCGTACGCCCGAGCGCGGCGCGACGTCGATATCGGTGCCGCGACGGCGACCGCCCGTCTCGCCAGGTACCTCGCGGCGATCGCGATCTTCTGCCTGGCCGCCCTCGCGCCCGTCACCGCGCTCCTCGGCGCGTCGGAGCCGAGTCCGTGGCTGACTCCCGTCCTGTTCGCCGGCCTCGTCGTCGGCGTCTACGCCTGGACGCAGTACAGCGTGGTACTCTCGCAGGAGATTTCCGAACCGACCGGCGAACAGCGGCGGCGACTCGAGACCACGGCCGATCGGGCCGACCTGACGGCGACGATCGCCGGCGTGTTTCCGGGCGAAGAAACCGAAACGGCGCGACTCTACCTGCAGGGCCCGTTCTGGAATCGGCGGCTGTACGCCGCCGACTACGCGATCGACGCCCTCGACGACGACGAACTGACGGCGCTGTGTGCGCGGGCGGCCGCCGCCGACGACCGCCGACTCGTCGAGCGTCGATCGATCGTCGTGGCCGTCCTCCTCGGGCTGTTCCTGACCCTCGTCGTCTGGACGTCGGTGCTCGTCGCACTCGCCGGCCTCCTCGTGGCCTGGCCGCTTCTCTCCCGGCACCTCCAGCGGTGCGAGTTCGCCGCCGATCGCGAGGCGGCCCGTGCGGTCGGAGCCGACACCCTCGCGAGCGCGTACGAGACGACGACGGACCCGACCGACGGCCGCGGACGACTCCACGAACAGCTCGCGTCGACGCCGGCGACGGCGCGACGACTCGATCGACTCCGGAACTCCCGATCAGAACGTGTCTAGAATACCCAGCACGCGCTCCTCGGCCTCCCGATCGGGCCCGTGTTCGCGCCCGGTCCGATCGCTCTCGAGGTGGGCCGCGACCGATCGGGCCATGGCCTCCTCGAGCGGGGTCGATTCCCAGCCGAGGGCGGCGAGTTTCGCGGTCGAGAGGACGTGCGGGTACTCCCGGTAGAGGACGTAGTCGTCGACGGCGATGTCGCCGGCCGCGAGTTCGCGGGGGCCGGCGGTGACGACCTCGGCGTCGGTGTCTAACTGCGCCGCGATCAGGTCTACCATCTCCTCGAGCGTGACGAGGCGCCGATCGCCGACGTTGTACGCCTCGCCGGCCTCGCCGCGCTCGGCGACGAGTCGCATCGCGGACGCGACGTCCTCGACGTAGGCCCGGTGCCAGATATTCGTCCCGTCGCCGGGCACCACGATACGGTCGAACCGGTTCACGCGATCGATCCAGAAGTCCAGTCGCTCGGTGTAGTCGTGGGGGCCGTAGACGATGCAGGGGCGGACGGACATCGCGTTCACGCCGCGTTCCGCGGCGGCGAAGACGGCCCGATCGCCCTCGGCCTTGCGAGCGCCGTAGGTCTCGTTCGAGTCGTCGATCGCCTGCTCGGGCGTACACGGTTCGAGCGGCGTTTCGCCTTCGCGCTTGGGAATCTCCTCGCGGCCGTAGGCCGCCCCGCTCGAGATGTAGACGTAGGCCTCGCAGTCCGCGAAGATCCGGGTCGCCGCCTGCACGTCCTTCGGATAGTAGGCGACGCAGTCGAAGACGGCGTCCGGGTCGACGGTCTCGGCGGCGGCCTCGAGCGACGAGTCGTTCGTCCGATCGCCCTCGACGTGGCTGGCCCGATCGTCGTCGGCGAAGGGATCGTCGTGGTTGCCACGGTTGAAGATCGTCACGTCGTAGCCGTGTGCGAGCAGGTCGTCCACGAGGTGGCGGCCGATGAAGCGCGTGCCGCCGATGACGAGTGCGGTGTCCATGTCCGATCGTGGTCGCTGGTCGGGAAAACGATGGCGAAGCCGACTTCCGTTCCGGCCGGGGTCCGTTCGCCACGCCGAACAGTCAGGGCAGTCACGAAAGGGAACTATTTCGCCGACCGTCGTAGCACCGGCGTCATGAGCGAGCACCTGCGGACCGGGGGGACACCCCAGTATCCGCTCCAGTGCGATCACTGTCACTACCCGATCCCGGGCGAACCGAAAGAGCGCGGTGACGGCCACTACTGCTCCGGGAGCTGTCGCGAGGCCGCCGACGGCGAGTCGACCATGCCCGACCCCGACGCCTACAAACGCGTCGTGACCGGGATCGAACCGCTCGATTCGCTCGTACCGAACGGGATCCCGGCGGACTCGTTTCTCCTCCTCTCCGGTGACGAGGGCACCCGCCGGAGCGAACTCCTGACCGAACTCGTCTGGCGCGCGATCGAACGGGGCGAACCCGCGGTCCTCGTCTCCTTCGCCGATCCGCCGACGGCGACCCTCGAGCGGTTCTTCGGGAACGGCTGGAACGTCCTCCCCGCGCTCGAGACCGATCGGCTCCGGATCGTCGACTGCTTCACCCATCGGCTCTCGGACCGCGAGGCGTTCCTCGAGAGCCGCAACGAGTGGCAGACGTTCGTGGGCGAGGCCGCGGCGGACTCGATCGTCACCGTCGAGGAACCGGACGACGGGCCGGCGGTGGCCGACGCGTTGCACGAGGCGCTGGACGCACTCGAGATGACCGAAACGGGGCTGGTGACGATCGACTCGCTGGACGAACTCGGCCGATTGCTCCAGCGGGATCGGGTCCACGACTTCGTAACGGAGGTTCGCGGAACGATCTGTACGCCCCGGTACGTGCCGATCGTCGCGGGGGCGACGACCGCCGGAAGCGACAAGTATCCGGAGGATGAGTACGTCTTCGACGGGATCGTCGACCTGCGACTGACGGACCAGTTCACGCCCGAGACGCGACTCAAGCAACTCGGGGTGCGCAAACTGATCGGGACGCAGTTCCTGCCGCAGTGGATCACCTACGAGTACGAACCGGCCCGGGGCCTGTTCGCGTTCGGCTCCTCGACGGACGCGCGAGAGGTGTACGACTACGACTTCGGGAACGGACCTCGCGCCGTCGACCGCCGGTGAGACGGGGCCGCGAACCCGTCACACGGAGGCCCGATCGGCGGTCGAACGGCTGCAAGCGAACGCGCGCCGTGCTTTTATTCGCCTGATAGGCGAATCACCGCCTGCAAAACGAACGTAGCGACGGCCATCAGCGCGGCATCCGGGCGAGACGCCACTCTACACCAATCATGAACGACCGATACGACGACGACCGGCGACGGCGGGACCGACGAACCGACCGACAGCACGAGGGCGATCGGTATCGCGGCGACGATCGCGGCCGGAATCGAAGCGGGGACGATCGCGGCCGGAATCGAAGCGGGGACGATCGCGGCTGGCTCCACGGACTGTTCAGCCGCGGCGAGGGCGAGAAACGGGGACGCGGCGATCGGGGGGGACAGCACGAGACCGAAGACCGACGGCCGACGGACACGCCCTACGGCGAACCCGGCTGGGGCCAGAGCCCCCGGGCGCAGGGCGACCGCGACAGAGGTCAGCGGCGTCGCCAGGAAGGCCACCAGGGCCGCCAGGAGCGGGATACCGGCTGGCGACGGGAGGACCAGTCCGAGGGCCGCAGCCAGCGTGAAACGCCACGCGAGGGCGACCGCGGCCGCAGTCGACACGACCGTCAGGAGCAGTACGGAGCCCAGGAAAACGAGGGGTTCGAAACCGACGCGATCGAAGAAGGAACGCTCGAGTACGGCGGAGAGGCGCGCCGCGAACGGCACCAGCAGGGTTCGCACGAAATCGAAGGAGCCGGCGGGCAACAGTACGGTGCCGAGAGACGGGGCGAGTATCGCCGTGAAGAGTACGGCCGCGGGGGACAACGGCGCGGTCAGCCAGACCGCGGGGGACAACGGCGCGGTCAGCCAGACCGCGGGGGACAACGGCGCGGTCAGCAGGACCGCGGAGGACAACAGTACGAACAGCGCGGTCGCAGACCGGAACGGCACGAACAGTACGATCGTGGGCAGCGAAACCGGCAACGCGGCGGACAGCAACGGGCCCGCGACCAGCGGCGCCAGCGTGGCGAGCGCGGTCGACAGGGTCGACAGCGGATGGATCGCGGTGACCAGCGACGTGGTCGTGGGGACCGCCGCGATCGGAGCCAGCACGATCACGAAATGCACCAGCGCCAGGGGCGACAGGAACAGCAGCGAGGCCGCGATCGAGGCGGCGGTCGCGACCAGCGTCGAGGTGGCGGCCGTGATCGGCGGACAGAAGGTCGCGGCGGCGAGGAGCGAGCGAGCTTCCACACTGACGCGATCGGCGAATCGGACCTCCAGTACGGCGGGGAAGCACGCCGCGAAGGCCGCCAGCAGGGCCAGCGAAGGCCCGAACCTCAGGGAGAGCGTCGGCGCGATCAACGGAGCCCCGAGGGGAGCCAGCGCGGTCGACAGGGCCGCGGGGAGTACGGACGCGAGGAGCAACAGTACGGCCAGCAGGGTCGACAGCAGATGGGCCGCGGGGACCGCCAGCACCAGCGCTCACCACGGGGAGGTCAGCAGGACCAGCCAGCGGGCGGCCAGCACGGCGGACGGGACCACCACGGGGAGCGCGGCCAGCGTGATCGGCGCGATCGGGAACGGCAGGGTCCCGAGAAGCGCTGGCACGAGGAACGCGACACCCACCAGCACCGATCGGGCCAGCCCCAGGGCGGGCGACACCAGCGGAGCCAGGGCTTCCGCGGGCGACAAGAGCAGGGCCAGACTGGGCAGGGGAGTCGACACGAGTCCCGGCGAAGCGACCGCGGCCAGGACGAACCGCAGCGCGACGTCCGCAGTCAGGACGAGCTCCGTCGTGGAACCGGCGAGACGTCTCGGGACCCGCAACGAGCGACGGATCGGACCGGCGGCGGCCTCGAGTACGAACCCGACCGGCCGCGCGACGAATCCGGTAGCTGGACCGCGGAGCGATCAACCGACGATCGGGACCGGGATCAGCGACGAGAACGCGACTCACGGACGGACGAGGACGAGAGCAACCGGCGCCACGTCCACGAGCAGGATCCGACCGACGAGAGCCGACGCGATCGGGGCGAATCCGAGTGAGGAGCCACGCCGATCGATCCACACCCGAACGCGTCCCGAAATCGAGCCCGTTTTTGTCCGTCTCGTTCACACTCCCGGTATGGGCGGCACGTACGTGCTCGTGATCGACGTTCCGGAGCCGATCGAGATCGACGTCGGCGCGCTCGGTACCCACGAATTCGAGGCCGGCGCGTACGCCTACGTCGGTACCGCGTTCGGACCCGGCGGCTTCGCCCGCGTCGATCGGCATCGCGAACTCGCTCGCGGCGAGCGGGACGTCCGCCACTGGCACGTCGACTACCTGCTCGGCCACCCCGAGACGGGACTCGAGACCGCGATCACGTTCCCCGACGCCGATCGAGAATGCGAGCTAGCCGATCGGCTGCCGGGCGATCGGATCACGGGATTCGGGGCCTCGGACTGTGACTGTCCGGCCCATTTGCTGGCCGCGCCCGACGCCGAGGCAGTCCGCGAGGCGGCGACGGCCGACGGCGGTAGGCTCGCGGACGAATGACGCTGTCGACCGATACCTCGTGTGTTCGGGGAGATCGGCACCGCGAATTATGGCGATCGACTGTGAACCTGTAGCCATGGCCGACCCAGACCAGGACGCCGAGGCCGAACCGCAACCGGAACTCGACGACGACGCCATGCACCGGTTCCCAGTTCCCGACTTCGAGGACCTTCCCGACGATCTCCGGGAGCGGATCGTCGAGGAGACCGATCGGGCGGGATTCACGCCGAACGTGTTCTCGGCGATGGCGTACAGGCCGTCGCACTTCCGGGCGTTCTTCGACTACCACGACGCGCTCGTCGAGGACACCGCCCTGGAGCGCGAGGAGATCGAGATGATCGTCGTCGCGGTCTCCGGCGTCAACCACTGTTACTACTGCAACGTCGCCCACGGCGCGCTCGTCCGGATCTACGCGGACGACCCGCAACTCGCCGATCAACTCGTCGCGAACTACCGGACCGCGGATATCAACGACGCCCACCGGACGATGTTAGACGTGGCCGTGAAACTCACCGAGCGCCCGACGGAGATCGAGGAGAGCGATCTCGAGGCGCTCCGCGAGGCCGGGTTCAGCGAGGAAGCGCTCTGGGACGTCGCGTCCGTCGCGGCGTTCTACAACCTGAGCAACCGGCTGGCGATGTTCGCCGACATGCGCCCGAACGACGAGTTCCACACGCTCGGCAGGGAGTAACCGACTGCCACTGTCGGTTGGGACGAGTGCACGAACTCTCATCCGCTGGTACTGTTTCTCGAGAGAATAACTCGATGATTGAGGTTTTCTCATCGAGACAGTAATCCAACACAGACGACAGGGTTAGATAAGGCTAAATATTAAGTTAGTATAGAGAAAATACATGGATGAGGTGATCAGACAACGAAACCGAACCAACGACGTTGACGGGTACCGGGTCGGATCGTGCCAGGAAAGTCCCGGTAAACAGCGGAAGCCGGTCTGTGGTTACGGTTCTTCGCCGTGTTTGCGTGGTCAGTCACCGTAACTGTCAGCCGGCATTGAGCTCCTGTATCCGCGTATCTCTCCGCTGTTTTCGAACGGAAGCTATCTGGTTTTGCGTTGCGTTCAATACAGTCGTTGGATAGTGCCAAGAGGCAAAAGTTCGAACACGTTCCGTTGTCTCTACCGCCAAGCGCTGATTTAGATGCGACTAATCTATTAAGTAGATAGCAATAATTATATGTGTTGCCACATTAGTTCCCTCCATGACGAACGATCTCCCTTCCCGCGACGATCGCTGGTCGCGTCGACGCGTCGTATCGGCAGTTGGGGGTACCGCAGTTGCCGGACTGGCTGGCTGTATCGGGAGCGGCGACGAGGACGACAGTAACGACGGGCCCGTCGCCGTTGCATCCTTCTTTACGTTCTATGATTTTGCGAGGCAGATCGCTGCGAAGACGCCCGTTTCGGTCGAGAACCTCGTTCCGACGGGGATGCACGGCCACGGCTGGGAACCGGATCCATCGATCCAGCGAGATATCACCGACGCGGACGCGTTCCTCCACGTCGGCCCCGACTTCCAGCCGTGGGCCGATCGAGCGATCGACACCGTCGGAGCCGAGGCCCAGGAGACGCACCTGATCAACGTCCGCGAGGGAGTCGAACTGATCGACCTTGCCGACAGCCTCGACGACGACGAGGCGGTCGGGGACGCAAAGGACCCCCACTTCTGGCTCGATCCCGAGCTGGCGATGACGTCGGTCGACAACATCGCCGACGGACTGGCCGAAATCGCGCCGGATCACGAGGAGACGTTTACCGAACACGCCGCCGAAGTCAAGTCGGAGCTCGAGACACTCGACGAGGAGTGGCAGGCGCTCTTCGATGCGACCGAGCGTGACGTCCTCTTTTTGGCCGCACACAACGCGTTCGCGTACGTGGCCGAGCGCTACGACGTAACGATCGAACCGCTCGTCGTCAACCTCGCGGCCAACGACGACGTGCGCCCTACAGATATGCAACGCGCACAGGAGACGATCGCGGAAAACGACATCCAGCATATCGGTGCCGCTGTCTTCGAACCGATTCGACCTGCTCAACAGCTACTCGAGCAGACGGACGTCGAGGCGTACTATCCGGTGACGCCGTACGCCGGGACGGCCGAATCGTGGGCTGAGCGCGGTTGGGGCTACTTCGACATCGCACGCAACGTCAACATGCCGACGTTCCGTCTGCTCGCAGGCGCCGCCTCGCCTGACGAAGTAACCTTCGAGGACTACGGTCGGAACTTCGAGCCGTGAGACACTCATGACACAACCCCAATCCAACGTCCGTAGCGATCGTGCCGACCCCATCGTCGACGTCGAGGACGTCTCGTTCGGCTACACGGCGAGTCCGGTCGTCGAGGACATCTCGCTCACCGTCGAGCGCGGCGAGTACGTCGGGATGATCGGTCCCAACGGCTCCGGAAAGAGTACGTTGTTGCAACTGATACTCGGGCTGCACGAGCCCGACGAGGGCCAGGTCGAACTGCTCGGCCACCCCGCGCGTGCGTTCGCCGAGCGCGAGAAGGTCGGCTACGTCGCTCAGGACGTCACCGAGAACACCAAGCGAATGCCGATCACCGTCGCGGAAGTCGTCCTGATGGGCCGATTCCCCCACGTGGGCTTCGGCCGCGTCACCAGCGACGACCGCGATCGGGCTCGGCAGGCGCTTCGAACCGTCGGCATCGACCACCTCGCCGATCGGAAGATCACGCAGCTGTCCGGCGGCCAGCGCCAGCGCGCGTACATCGCCCGCGCACTCGCCGGCGAGGCCGAACTGCTCGTGCTCGACGAGCCGACGGTCGGCGTCGACGCGGAGTCCGTCGACGCCTTCTTCGACCTGCTCACGGACCTCAACGACGACGGGATGACTATCCTGCTGGTCGAACACGATATCGGGGCCGTCCTCGAGCACACCTCGCGCGTGATCTGTCTCAACCGCGAGGTGTACTTCGACGGCTCCCCCGCCGCGTTCGCCGACAGCGACGCGCTCGATCGCGCCTACGGGACGAACGTTCGACGTGATGACGGGGTGGTGGTATCGTGACTGGGTCAGCCGCCGTGGTTGCGATCACGAGCGTTCCCTACGACGCACTCGACTGGTTGATCCAGCGCTGGAGCGACGAACTCAGAGAGATCGGTGCGGAACTCGGCATCGAGATGCTCGAGTACACGTTCATGCACCACGCGTTTCTCGTCGGTGCACTCATCGCCGTCATGGCCCCGCTGATCGGGACCTTCCTGGTGCACCGACAGCTGGCACTCATCGGCGACGCCCTCGCTCACACCGCGTTCGCTGGCGTCGCGGTCGGCCTGTTCGTCAACGCGACGTTCGGGACCGGCATCTCGCCGTACGTCACGGCCGTCGTCGTGGCGATGATCGCCGCACTCGCGATCGAACTGATCTCGGAGGTCACGGACGCCTACAACGACGTCTCGATGGCGATCGTCCTCTCGACCGGGTTCGCACTCGGGGCCGTGCTGATCAGCCTCAACACCGGTGGCCTCGCGGTCGGGATCAACCAGTACCTGTTCGGCAACCTCGCGACGGTGTCCCGGGAGAACGCGATCATCCTGGTCGTCCTCTTCGTCGTCGTCTCGCTCGTCGTCACGCTGACGTACAAACAGCTCCTGTACGTGACCTTCGACGAGACCGCCGCCCGGGTCGCCGGACTCAACGTGCCCTGGTACAATCGACTCGTGGCGATGCTCACCGCGATGGTCGTCGTCGGGGCGATGCAGATCATGGGCGTCATCCTCGTCGCCGCGATGCTCGTCGTCCCGGTCGCCAGTGCCGCACAGTTCGCGCGCGGCTTCAGGGAGGCGCTGCTGGCGTCGGTCGTCCTGGCACAGCTTGCAGTCCTCGTCGGCATCACCCTCTCCTACCAGTACGAGACGACGGCCGGCGGGACGATCGTTCTCGTCGCCGTCGGAATCTACATCGGAACCATCCTGCTCGGGAAGGTACAGTCCCGCCGGGCCGACGTCGAGGAGACGCAGCCGATCCCGGACGAGCAGACGGCGGACTAATCGTCTGGCTTCGGAACGACGGAGCGGGCAGAGATCACACCGATCGGACTGCTCGGCGATCGCGATCGGCGACACCCGACGTGACCTACCGCCCGGGGACGCCGAGCGGTTTTTCGTCGAACGACTCGACGGGACCGGGTCCAGGTGAGACCTGCGCAGCCCCGAGAGCAATCGTCAGGCGGCACGCTCCCGCGTTCGATGGCTCGTAGAAACCGGCAGGAAACGGACGCCGGCTCGTACGGAGTACTGTCAGTCATGTCCGGCGCACCCGCGACCCGCCGTGCGGGTGCGTCGGTACACAGTGACAGCGAACCGTATCAGTCGTCGCTCGCGGCGAAACTCGCCGACTCGGCGACGGCGCCCGTTTCGGGCGAGCCGGGCAGTTCGTTGCGCACGTCGTCGCTCCCCTGTTCGGTGATCGCCTCGTGGTACGCGTCGGGCATGACCTTCACGAAGGCGTCGAGCGCACGCTCCCAGTTCTCGAGCAGGAGTTCGCCCCGATCGGAGCCGGTGTAGGCGACGTGGTTCTCGACGAGGCGACGCAACATCGCCTCGTCTTTCTCCTCGAGATCCTCGTGGAGCGAGACCATCCCGGTGTTGGCTTTCGCCTCGAACTTCCGGTCCGGATCGTAGACGTATGCGACGCCGCCGGACATCCCGGCCGCGAAGTTCGTACCCGTCTCGCCGAGCACGGCGACGACGCCGCCGGTCATGTACTCACAGCCGTGGTCGCCGACGCCCTCGACGACGGCCTTCGCGCCGGAGTTGCGGACGGCGAAGCGCTCGCCGGCCACGCCGTTGACGTACAGCTGTCCGTCGGTTGCGCCGTACAGCGCGACGTTGCCGATCGCGATGTTCTCCGTCGGATCGTAGGCGGCCGTCTGCGGCGTCCGGACCGTGATCTTGCCGCCCGAGAGCCCCTTGCCGACGTAGTCGTTGGCGCTGCCGTCGAGGTGGAGCGAGACGCCGCTGGCGAGGAACGCGCCGAAGCTCTGGCCGGCCGTCCCCTCGAAGTCGATCGAGATCGTGTCCTCGGGGAGACCGGGCTCGCCGTAACGGCTCGTGATGCGGTTCGAGAGCATCGCGCCGACGGTCCGATCGACGTTGGTGACCCCGGTCGCGATCGAGACCGGGTCTCCGTCCTCGATGGCGTCGGCCGCGGCCTCGATGAGGTCCCGATCGAGCTGGTCGTCGAGTTCGTGGTCCTGCTCGCGGATCTTGCGCCGGACGTCGCCGCCGGGGTCGGCCAGCACGTCCGAGAGGTCGACGTTGCGGGCTTTCGGGTGGTCGACGTCGTCGCGCTGGGCGAGGACGTCGACCCGTCCGATCATCTCGTCGACCGTGCGGAAGCCGAGGTCGGCCATGATCTCGCGCAGTTCCTGCGCGATGAAGGTCATGTAGTTGATGACGTGTTCGGGTTCGCCGGGGAACCGCTTGCGCAGGTCCTCGCGCTGGGTGGCGACGCCGACCGGGCAGGTGTTCTCGTGACACTGCCGGGCCATGACACAGCCGCTCGTGACGAGCGAGGCCGTCCCGAAGACGTACTCCTCGGCACCGAGCAGGGCGGCGACGGCGACGTCGCGCCCGGTCTTCATCCCGCCGTCGGCGGAGACGCGGATCCGATCTCGCAGGCCGGTCGCACAGAGCATCTGGTTCGCTTCGGCGAGGCCGAGTTCCCAGGGGAGCCCCGCGCTCTTGATCGAGGTGCGCGGCGACGCGCCCGTCCCGCCGGAGTGGCCCGAGATGTGGACCACGTCGGCGTTGGCCTTCGCGACGCCGGCCGCGATCGTGCCGATCCCCGCCTCGGAGACGAGTTTGACGTTGATGTCGGCCGCTTCGTTGGCGGCCTTCAGATCGAATATCAGCTGTTTCAGGTCCTCGATCGAATAGATGTCGTGCAGCGGCGGCGGGGAGATGAGACCCACGCCGGGCGTGGACTTGCGGACGTGCGCGATCATCTCGTTGACCTTCTCGCCGGGGAGGTGCCCGCCCTCGCCGGGTTTCGATCCCTGGGCCATCTTGATCTGGAGTTCGTCGGCCGAGGAGAGATAGGTGCTCGTGACGCCGAAGCGCCCCGACGCGACCTGCTTGACGTTGCACTCCTTTTCGGTGCCGAACCGTTCCGGCGGTTCGCCGCCCTCGCCCGAATTGCTCTTGCCGCCGATCCGGTTCATCGCGATCGAGTTGTTCTCGTGGGCCTCCGGCGAGAGGCTCCCGAGACTCATCGCCGCGGTCGAGAACCGCTGGACGATGTCTTCGATCGGTTCGACCTCCTCGATCGGGACCGGGTCCCGGTCGCTCTCGAACTCGAGCAGACCGCGCAGGGTCTGGAGGGTCTGTTGCTGTTCGTTGATCTGTTCGGCGAAGTCCCCGTACCGTTCGTAGTCGTTCGATCGCACGGCCTGCTGGAGCGCGCCGACCGTGTCGGGGTTCCACTGGTGGTGGATACCGGTCGATCGGTGTTCGAACTCGCCCGAGCGGGGGAGATCCGCGTCGTCACCGCCGAAGGCGGTCTCGTGGCGCTCGCGGACGTCCGCTTCGATCTCGGTGAGGCCGATCCCTTCGGTCCGGTTCTCGGTGCCGGCGAAGTAGTCCGCGACGAGGTCCGAATCGAGGCCGACGGCCTCGAAGATCTGGGCGCCCTGGTAGCTCTCGACCGTCGAGATGCCCATCTTGGCCATGATCTTCAGCAGACCGTCCTCGACCGCGCCGACGTAGGCGTCGATCGCGACCCCGGTATCGGCGCCGTCCTCGCCGGCCGTGATGTCCGCGATCGTCTGGTAGGCGAGGTACGGGTTGACTGCACCAGCACCGTAGCCGACGAGCGTCGCGAAGTGGTGGACCGTCCGCGGGTCGGCGGACTCGACGACGAGACCGACGTGGTTGCGCAGGCCGTTGCGGACGAGGTGGTGGTGGACGGCGCCCGTCGCGAGCAGGCTCGGGATCGCCGCGCGCTCGGCGTCGACGTTCCGGTCGGAGAGGACGAGCACGTCGTGACCGGCCTCGATCGCCTCGACGCTGTCCTCGCGAACGCGTTCGATGGTGTCACGGAGGTCGCTTCCGAGTTCCTCGCTCGCGGGCTCGTACGTGATGTCGACCGTCGCGGCGGTGATCCCGTTGGCCGAACAGTCCCGGATCGACGCGAGTTCGGCGTCGGTGAGGATCGGCGAGTCGAGTACCAGCTGGCGCGCGTGTCCGGGCGATTCGGAAAGCAGGTTGCGCTGGAAGCCCAGCCGGCTCTCCATCGAGGTGACCAGTTCCTCGCGGATGTAGTCCAGCGGCGGGTTGGTGACCTGCGCGAACAGCTGCTTGAAGTAGGAAAAGAGCGGGCGGTTGAACTCCGTGAGTACCGACAGCGGCGTGTCGTCGCCCATCGAGCCGACGGGGTCTTTCCCCTTCTGGGCCATCGGCGCGATCATGTTGTCGAGTTCGTCCCGCGTGTAGCCGAACGCGGCCTGGTAGTCGCGCAGGCCGTCGACCGCTTCCCGCGGGGTGTTGTCGGCCGTGGTTCGAATGTCGTCGAGATGGACCTGCTCCTGTTCGACCCACTCGCCGTACCGCTCGTCGGTGAGGTCGTCGAAGACCTCCTCGTCGGGGATGACCCGTCCCTCGTTCGGATCGGCGAGGAACAGTTGGCCGGGCTTGAGGCGGCCGCGCTCCTCGATTTCACTGGGGTCGGTGTCGAGCGCACCGGCCTCGCTGGCCATGACGAGTCGGTTGTCGGTCGTCACGTCGTACCGGCACGGCCGGAGGCCGTTGCGATCGAGCACCGCGCCGACGCGTTCGCCGTCGGTCGCAGCCACGAGCGCGGGGCCGTCCCACGGTTCGACGAGCGAGGCGTGGAAGTCGTACCAGTCCTTGCGGTCCTCGCCCATGGCGTCGTCGCCGCGCCAGGCCTCCGGGATGAGCATCCGCAGGGCGTGTGCGAGGTCCCGCCCGTCCTGCATGAGCAGTTCGAGCGCGTTGTCCACGCTCGCGGTGTCGGACTGGTCGGGGTCGTCGATGATCGGCTTGACGGCCTCGAGATCGGAGATCACGTCGCTCTCGATGTCCGTCTCGCGGGCACGCATCCAGTTGATGTTGCCCTGGATGGTGTTGAACTCGCCGTTGTGTACGATGTTCCGGTAGGGATGGGCGAGATGCCACGCGCCGAGCGTGTTCGTCGAGAACCGCTCGTGGACCATCGCGAACGTCGATTCGATGCGCTCGTCAGTCAGATCCGGATAGTAAGACGGGACCTGTGCTCCCTTGAGCAGGCCCTTGTAGACGATCGTCTTCGAGTCGAGCGAGCAGACGTAGAAGCGCTCGGCCCCGTCGACGTCACGGTCCTCGACGGCGTTTTCGAGCGCGCGGCGCGCGACGTAGAGCCGTCGATCGAAGTCCTCACCCGTGACGTCGTCCTCGGGCGTGACGAACACCTGCCAGACGTCGGGTTCGGAGTCGACGGCCGTCGCCCCGAGGTCCCCGTTGTCCGTCGGCACGTCGCGCCACTCGACGACGGAGAGATCGTACCGATCGAAGACGTCCTCGGCGATCGCGATCAGCTCGTCGCGAGCCGCCTCGTCCTGCGGGAAGAAGAGAGATCCGGCGGCGTACGGATCCGGGAGCGACGCGTCGAGGACGCTCTCGAAGAACGAATCCGGAAGCTGGAGCATGATACCGGCCCCGTCGCCGGTGTCTTTCTCCGCGCCCGTGGTCCCGCGGTGTTCGAGATTGACGAGTAGTTCGAGACCGTCGGCAACGACGTCGTGTCCCCCCTCACCGTCGAGGTCCATCACGACGCCGACCCCGCAGTTCGACCGCTCGTCCGCCGGGTCGGCGAGACCCTGCGAACGCTCGGTGGATGAGTGTGGCTGTGGCATACCCCTGACTGGCGCGACTGTACATAAGAGACTACCCCATAATGGCTAAGGGTATTATAATCACATATATATGGATATAAGGTGTAAAGGTTCCGCCGTCGATGCAACTGCCGAACGAGTCCGTCGACGGAGGTATCGCGTGAACGGGCCAGAAGTGTCAGAGGCATGTAGTGCTCACCCACCAGAGTGAACACCACACCCGTGGTTCGTTCTCCAGCGGCAAGCCCTATTTGGGTAAACGATTAGGTCCACTCGATTGACAAGACGTTCTCAGCCCTCGCATAACATCCCCACGCCGGTCTCTCGAGATCGGTACGGCCGGAATTCGAGGGGAGCGGCGTCGATCGGCGTTCGACTGCCCACGTCGCACCCCTAGACGGGGCTCTCGGAGACTTCGATTTCGTAGTCACCGACCTCCTCGGCGCGTGCACCGAGAAGCGGGACGTCGAACGTCCACTCCGCCCCGCTGTCGAGGCCGTCCGTGGTATCGATTCCCTCGTGTATCTGGCGATCGTCCGTATCGTAGAACCGGACCGTGACCTCGACGGACTCCAGTTCGGCACCCGTATCGTTGCGCACGCTCCCGTCGACGCCCGCCTGGAGTTCGTCCTCGTAGAACTCGTGGTCGAGGAGTTCCACCCCATCGGTCCCACTACTACTGTCGTCGCGATCACCATCTTCAGCGCCGGTGCCCTCGTTGCCACCCTTTTCAGGACTGTCATTCCCGTCAGCACCGCCGTCCACAGTCCCACTATTGCTCTCGCCACCGCTGGTACAGCCTGCGAGCGGGAGCGTCAGCCCCCCAGTCGCCAGCAACTGGATAAGATCTCTCCGTCGCATTCTAGTGCACTGGGTAGTCTCCCAATAGAAAAGTAAACAGTCGCTAACAGATCGGCACGGAGCGTCTGCGGATCGATTTTCGACGGTCCCGCGTCTGCTCTCAGGCCCGTCCACGGAGTGCGGTTACGCGTTTCGAAAATGGGGTCGGTCAAAAGCACTCTCTCAGTGAGGGAGTACTCCGTGCTCGAGAAACCGAAACGCGACGACGCGACGGACGGCCCTCTCACTTCTACGAGACGGCCACCGGACAGTCCCTAATACGACTTCGCGAAGTACGCGATCTCCTCGGCGTCGTCACCGCAGACGCCGCACGTCGCGTCGTCGTCGGGACGGACGGGTTCGCCCGCGCTCGCGCCGCCTTCCTCCGCCAGCGGCTGCATGACGATCTCGGCGGCGATCTTTTCCTTGATGGCTTCCTCGCAGGCCTGGTCGCCACACCACGGCGTCTTCACGTAGCCGCCGTGTTTGCCGATCGTCCCGAGGATCTCCTCGGGGCTGTGGGCTTCTCGGACGTTCTCCTCGAGGGTCTCTTCGGCCGTCTCGTAGAGTTTGTCGTAGATCGCGTCGAGGTTCTCCTCGACGGTCTCGACGAGCCCCTCGCGATCGGCGACGACGTTCTCGGTGTCCGGCCGGTGGACGAGCGTGACCTCCTCGTCGTCGACCTCGTTGGGGCCGATCTCGATTCGGAGGGGGACGCCGTTGAGTTCGTGCTCGTTGAACTTGAAGCCGGGATTGCGCTCGTCGCGATCGTCGAGTTCGACGCGCAGACCCGCGTCCTCGAGTTCCTCGGCGATCGTCTCCGAGTAGTCGAGCACCTTCTCCTTGGTGTCGGCCTGCCAGATGGGGACGATCGCGACCTGGGTAGGTGCGATGGTCGGTGGGAGGACGAGCCCCTGATCGTCCGAGTGGGTCATGATGAGCGCGCCGAGTGCGCGCCAGGAGAGCCCCCACGAGGTGGTGTAGGCGGTCTGTTCCTCTTCGTCCTCGTCGACGAAGGTGATGTCGAACGCGTCGGCGAAGCTCTGGCCGAGGTGATGGCTGGTTCCCCCCTGGACGGACTTGCCGTCGGGCATCAGCGCCTCGACCGTCGTGGTCGTGTCCGCGCCGGGGAACTTGTCGTGTTCTGGCTTCTTGCCGCGAAGAACCGGGATGGCAAGCACGTCCTCGTAGACGCGTTCGTACTGGCTCAGCCGCGTCCAGACCTCCTCCCAGGCCCCCGCGTCGGTCGCGTGGGCGGTGTGACCTTCTTGCCAGAGGAACTCCTTCGTCCGGAAGAACGGCTTGGTCTCGGTGGCCTCCCAGCGGACGACCGAACACCACTGGTTCAGCCGCAGCGGCAGGTCGCGGTGGCTCCGGACCCACTCGGCCATGAAGGGCGCGATGATCGACTCGCTGGTCGGGCGGACGGCGAGTCGCTCCTCGAGTTCGTCGTGGCCGCCCTGGGTGACCCAGGCTACCTCGGGGTCGAACCCTTCGACGATGTCCTTCTCGCGCTCGAGGTAGCTCTCCGGGATGAACATCGGGAAGTAGGTGTTCTGGACGCCGGTCTCCTTGAACCAGCCGTCCAGCGCGTCCTGGATCGACTCCCACAGCGCGTAGCCGCGGGGCTTCGTGACGATGAACCCGCCCATCGGCGCGTAGTCCGCCAGCCCTGCCTTCTGGACGACCTCGGCGTACCACTCGCCGGGTTTGTGCGATTTCGACTCGGTGATCCCGAGTTCCTGACTCTCGTCGCTCATACATCGACTCACTGCCACGGCGGGCTTAAACCATGCGAAGGATAGTCCCGGAAGTCGGATAACTGTGGCTTCGGTTTTCCTCTCCGATGAGACCGACCGGCGCCGACTGGCCTGGGATCCCTCGGTAGCGTCGACGAACAGTTTTTCCGCAGGCTATCTGAGACACCCCACTTTCGATCCAGCTTATCAGTCGTTCTCGGGTATCCGGGCCGCGCTCAAACGCATTCGTCGACCACTTTTGTACACGAAACCGGGACTGCGAGACCACACGATCCAGTAACGCAGAGTACACATCCCGCTACTGCTGGCGGGTTAACCGGTGCTGAACCACACGCAAGGAAACAGGCGGAACAGATCGTGATGCTCCCCATACACTTGAACGCCCAGGTATCACAGCTACTCGTCGTAACGACCTCGTCCGTCTCCATCGACGAGAGGTCCGTCACCTCCGAACTGGCACCCGCACTGATATTCGCGTTCGAACTGTTCGCTGGTGGCTCGACGAGGTACGCTCTGGGCTCCGCGTCTCGAGCGGTCGCGTTATGTTTCGAATGGATTTCAAATCCGTCGATGAGCGAGTTGTAGAACATGACGGCCTCGTCCGAATCGACGCCCGTTTTCTTCGTGAGGCGTCGTTGTTCCGCCGGCGTCGCCGCCCGCATGAAGACGACCCCTTCTCTGGCGTCGATCGTGAGTATCGCCTCCTCGGCTTGCGGAGGAAAACGGTATTTCTGCGGAAGCTGACTTCGAGACTTCCCTCGACTAGCCTGTTGATCGAACTCGAACAACGCGGTCGCACCACCGTTTCCGTCTTCCCCGTAGGTGAGGGTGCCAAGCTCCGTCTCGAGGTCGATTCCAGTGATGACCCAATCTCCGACGGTCACCTGCCGAGTAGATACGTCGATGATCTCTGGGTGGCCGAGCTCGGCGAGCATCGACTGGACGTACTCCGACTCGAGTGCCCGCTCTTTCGCTTCATCTGGTTCGACCACGCTGTCGGCCGTGGTAATCCCGGTTGACACAACCAGCCCACTTGCGGCCGTACCAGCGCTCTTCAAGACTTTTCTCCGATTGACCCCACTGTCATCAGCCGGCATAGAAAGTAATTACGCATCTAGATACTAAAGATTTACTAAATTATTTACTGAAACATATATAGGACAGGACCAGTAGTGAAAGTACTGCGATAGCTGCACTGAACAGCCATAACTGAGAATTTTCAGGCCCAGATGAACGCATGAAGGCGGGGAAGAGGGCCAATAGAGATCCGATGACCAGGATTATGAGTGCCGTACATAACCGAGTATTGTCTCCCATATTCATTCACACATCGTACTAGATAAAATAACTTTCCGTCAAATTCATCGTTATTCTACAGAAAGATCAACGTACTCGATATCGACCACGGCCGAAACCTGCCATCAGTTCCATCCGGGAGATCTCGTACTGAAAAGTCAGCGCGAACGATCTTCGGCCGTTCGTTATCCACAATTATCTATCAATTTCTTGCATGCATACGGAAGGGCGACGACACACGAAGTTCCGACACACGTCGCACATGCGAGGACTCCGCCGACGGTAGTTAGTGGAATTGAGGCACACGCCATAATGCAACTCCCACACCACGTTATCGATAATCCGCAGTTAGTCGCCCAGGTTGCACAACCACTTGCAGCGACGACCTCATCCGTCTCCATCGACGAGAGGTCCGTCACCTCCGAGCTGGCACCCGCACTGATATTCGCGTTCGAACTGTTCGCTGGTGGCTCGACGAGGTACGCTCTGGGTTCCTCGTCTCGAGCGGACGCGTTATTTTTCAAGTGGATTTCGAATCCATCGATGAGCGAGTTGTAGAACATGACGGCCTCGCCCGAGTCGACGCCCGTTTTCTTCGTGAGGCGTCGTTGTTCCGCCGGCGTTGCCGCCCGCATGAAGACGACCCCTTCTCTGGCGTCGATCGTGAGTATCGCCTCCTCGGCTTGCGGAGGAAAACGATATTTCCTCGGGAGTTGACTCCGGGACTTCCCTCGACTAGCCTGTTGATCGAACTCGAATAGTGCGGTTGTATTACCGCTCTCATCCTCACTATAGGAAAGAATACCGAGGTCCGTCTCGAGGTTGATTTTGGTTATTTCCAGACTTTCGATGGTCACCTTTTCTGCCGAGACACCTGCGATTTCTGGTTGATCGAGTTCGTCGAGCAGCGATTGAACGTACTCCGACTCGAGTGCTCGCTCTTTCGCTTCGTCCAGTTTGGCTGAACCAGTGGCTGTGGTGACCCTCGCCGAAGCGACGATGCTGCTTACAGCAATTCCAGCATTTTTCATCATATGCCTTCTATTGACAATGTTGTTATCACCACTCATGACATACATAACAATATCCGCATTATTTAAAACTTTATTGTTTTAGTAAGTTAAATATTCTCCATAACAGATATATGTTACAAATCCGAATCTCGATGAAACCACTGTCGGCCTATTTATCCACTTTCGCCTGCTCCTTCGAGGACGTCCTCGAAACGGACGAGATCGCCCTGATACAGGTCGGTACCGTGATTCGACACGGCAATCCTTCGGCTTACGTCGTACGACGAGTCGAGGTCTTCAGCACTGCGAGTAGGTGGGCACAGTTACGAACCGATGATTGTCTGTCGAGAACCGAACTGTCACGAACTGGCGCCTCGGACCGACTGGGTCGAAGGGTTCTGGAGGGGCACATCTACGGGATCTTCGTCAACGACCTCGGTACGTTCGAACAGGTAACTCGTCGCGGTCGAGGCGGTGATACCGGTGACGTCTCAGGGCACGCACACGATCGCGACCGTTCTGTTCGCTACCCCGACTACCGAAAGAGAAAGTCGAGTGATACCAGATTCGATCCTGACAGACACGAGAACTACTTACAACGATTAGACGGTTCCCGTCAGTTCTCAGCCCTTTATACAGCAGGCCTTCGAACGGAACCGTATGCGTGCAATCGAGGTAACCGAATACGGCGACAGCGACGCGCTCGAGATTATCGACGCTGACCTTCCCGAACCGGACGCGAGCGAGGTCCGGATCAACGTCGAAGCCGCGGGGATCAACTTCGCCGACATCATGCAGCGCCGGGGGCTCTACCCGGGCGGGCCGGACGCGCCCTACGTCCCCGGCATGGAAGCCGCCGGAACGATCGACGCGACTGGCGAGGGCGTCGGCTTAGACGAGGGCGATCGGGTCGTCGCGATGCTCAACGGCGGCGGCTACGCCGAGTACGTCACGGCTGACGCGCAGATGCTCTTTCCCATCCCGGAGGGGATGAGTTTCGAGGAGGCCGCGGGCTTTCCAGTCCAGTTCCTCACTGCTCACTCCTGTCTGTTCGAGTGGGGCGGACTCGAAGAAGACGAAACGGTTCTGATCCAGGCCGCCGCGGGCGGGGTCGGGACGGCCGCCGTCCAGTTAGCCTCGAACCACGGCGCGGAGGTCTTCGGGACCGCGAGCACGCAAGAGAAACTCGACCTCGCGGCCGATCTGGGCTGTGACCACCCGATCAACTACACCGAGACGGACTTTCGGGAGGTCGTCGACGAGGAAACCGACGGCGAGGGCGTCGATCTCGTCTTAGAGAGCGTCGGCGACGACGTCTTCGATCGCAGCCTCGACGCGATGGCCCACTTCGGGCGGATGGTCACCTTCGGGGTCGCGAGCGGTGTCCCCGCGAGCGCCGAGAACCAGCGGCTCCTCTTCGAGAACAAGACCGTCAAGGGGTTCCACCTCGGGCAGGCCGCCTATCACGATCCGGGCAAGATCATGAAAGCCGTTCCCGACCTCACGCAGGGACTCACGAGCGGGGACCTCGAGGTCGTCCTCGGCGAATCGTTCGCGCTCGCGGACGCCGCCGAGGCCCACCAGTACATCGAAGACCGCAAGAGCGCCGGGAAAGTCGTCCTGACGCCCTGAGACGGGACCGAGGCGATCGCAACCCGCGGATCGAGTCTCCGATCAGCCGCACGGTGACAACTGGTACTCGTCCCCACCGCCTCAATCCTCGTCGTCCTCATCCTCGTCCTCATCTTCATCCCCATCGTCCTCGTCCTCATCCTCGTCCTCGTCCTCATCCTCGTCCTCGTCCTCCTCATCCTCGTCCTCATCCTCGTCGTCCTCGTCCTCATCTTCATCCCCATCGCCCTCGTCCTCATCTCCATCTCCACCGCCCTCGTCCTCATCTCCATCTCCACCGCCCTCGTCGCCCTGGTCGTCGCGCTCTCCCTCCTCGTCTTCGTCGTCACTGTCCTCGTCACCAGCCTCGTTGTCGGTCTCGATCTCCCCGCTGACTTCGGCGTCGTCGCTGACCTCGATCGACTCGGCGATCACGTCACCCGCGACGGTCGCGCCCGGACGGATCGTCACTGCCGTGCCGGAGACGCTCCCGTCCACGGCGGCGTCCTCGCCGATCGTCACCGACACGCCGCTGACGTCGCCGCCGACCGCGACCCCGGGACGGACCTCGAGAGGACCGTCCGTCGTGACACTCTCGTCCGTATCCTCGTCGATCGTGACCGCAGTCCCCGAGTAGCCGGCGGCGGAGCGCTCCCCACCGACGTCCCTGATCTCGTTCTCGCAGTCGGCACACTTGTCGTCGCCACCGTCGCCGCCCAGACAGCCCGCGAGCGCGGTCGTCACCGCCCCAGCGACCGTCACGAGGACTGATCGGCGTCGAGACTGGTCGACCATGCGAACCCGGAGCTACCACGTCCCCGGTAAAGAGGGTTCTCGAACCTCTCACTGGCCGCGAACGTCGATTCAGGGCGGTGACAGATTCGCGTCGCGATCGACTACGATCGATCCTCGAACGAGACGTCTCGTTCCAGATCGTGATCGGCGAAATCGGCCTCGTCCAGCGGCTCACCGCCCTCGAACCGGAACTCGCCGGCGACGGTGTCGCCCTCGAGGACGGCCGGGAGCCAGAGCCGATCGTCCTCCCACATCCGATCGTAGGGCACCTCGTCGATCGGGACCCACTCCGGGCGGGCCTCGTCGGAGGGGGTCGGTTCGCCGTCGAACGATCGCGTCCGGTAGACGTGACAGAACGTGTGCCGGTCACCATCGAGCGTGAACGTAAGTTCGCCGGCCTTCTCGAGGTTCCGGACCGCGAGTCCGACTTCTTCGCGCGTCTCGCGGACGGCACACTCCCGGGGCGTCTCGCCGTTCTCGAGTTTGCCGCCGGGGCCGTTGTACCACCCCTCGCCGAGTCCGCGGCGCTTCTCGATCAGGAGCACCTCGTCGGTCCGCTCGCGATCGTCGCCCGTTCGCTCGTCGGGAGTCCACTCCCGGAGCGGAAAACACAGCGTCGCCTCGATCATACCGAGGTGTTCGTCCGATCGCGAATAAAGCCCACCATCGCGACCCGGTGCGATTCCGAAGGCCCTCGCTCACGACCCGGCGCGATCGGTCCCGACGATCGTCAGGTAGCCCACGTACAGCAGGGCCGCGACCACGAGCGCGGCGGCGAACACCGTGACGCCGACGTAGCCGGTGAGCGCGACGTCGGGCCGTTCCCAGAGATACGCCGCGCCCTCGACGGCGAAGACGAACAGGCCGCCGTAGACGACGGCGAGCGCGATCGCGCGGCCGAGCGCGATGGCGTCGAGGCGGCCCCGCTGGAGCAATTCGACGACGAACAGGAAGGCGACGACCAGCCCGTAGAACGGTTCGGGGATCGCCTGCCCGAGTTCTCGCGGTCCCTGGATCGCGACTACCCCGTAGTACGCCAGGGCGAGCAGGACGGCCCCGACGAGCGTCAGGGAGAGTCCGTAGCCGCTGGTGTCCGCGGGCGAGGGAACGGCATCCGGACCGGAGCTACCGGCGTCGGGTCCGCCGTCGAACGCCAGCGGAGACGGTCCCTCGCGATCGTCGACCGCGTCGTCGTCCGGCATACGTTGCGGTCGTGCCCCCTGGAGCTTTGTTAGGGGGTCCGTGAGCGAGGTCCCGGGTCGGCCCCGACAGGGACGAGACGACGAGCGAACGGCGGGGACGATCGCGGCCGCCGGAACGTCACGCCGGTTGGCGGTTGGCCCCCCGTCCGCGATCCCGACGAATCGAACCGGTTGGCCAACCCTTATACTGATCTAGGATCATGATCGTCTATGGACGACATTTTCGTCGCACGAGTGATGTCCACGTCACTCCACACCGTGACGCCGGACACGCTCGTCGAGGACGCGGGAGAGACCATGCTCGAGAACGAGATCGGGTCGGTCGTCGTGGTCGACGACGACAACCAGCTCGAGGGAATCCTGACGACGACCGACTTCGTCAACATCGTCGCCGAGAGCCACCCGAAAGCCGAGACGACGGTCTCGCGCTACATGACCACCGACGTCATTACGGCCTCGGCACAGGACAGTATCGTCGACGCGGCCGACGTCATGGTCGAGCACTCGTTCCACCACCTGCCGGTCGTCGACGAGGACGAGGGGGTCATCGGGATGATCACGACCTCGGACCTGGCAGCGTACCTCTCGCGAGTCTCCACCCCGTCGCCCGAGCGGGAGTAGTCGGACCGCTCCGGCACAGTCGCGGACCCAGGACGCGACCGCGACTACCAGGCACGAGGTCCGAGAGGTCACACCGGCCCCTGCGACGGCGCTCGGGGATCGATTCTCGACCGATCGTCGTCGCGAGTCCGACGCCGATTCGGTCGCCGCAGGCCGGTCAGCCGTCCTCCTCGGTCGGCTCGTCTTCGGTCATCCAGCGTGCCGTCTCGGCGAGGCGCTCGGACAACTGGCGCGCCTCCGCGGGGGTCAGCGTCGCGTCGGCGTGGCCCGTCCCGTGGTCGCCGGCCATCGCGTCGACGCTCAGGACCACCCGATCGTCCGCCGGTCGGATCGAGACGTCCGCCCGATCGGGGTAGTCCCGCGGCGGCCCGATCTCGAGGTCGGCCTCGCCGCGAGTGACGCCGATCTGGACCTCGTCGGGATGGACCAGGTCCAGCGTGTCCGTCGGCTCCTCCTTGATCGGGTCGGGTTCCTCGGCGCGGTTGGAATCCGCTGGCATACGCGGACGTTGGCGGGCCGGGGCCTTGGCTGTACTCCCCGACCAGCCGTCTGCCATCACCGACCCTGACCTGCGGTCGGTCAGACTCATAAACGCTAGTTACAGTCGCAGATACTGATAATCCAACGGAGGTATAACTTCGTTTTCGTCGCTATTCCGGGTGTGAGAGATAGTGGCAGTGACGCCCGGACCCGACGTCGGGACCGATCTCTCTTCACCCCTGATCATGAACCGACGAACCTTCATCACGGCGGGTAGCGCATCGCTCGGGGCACTCACTCTCGGATCGACGGCCGCGGTGGCCGACTCGACCGGCCGATTCGTCGTCGATCGCACGAGTCTCCGGACCGAATCGGACCTCGAGATCGTCCACGAACTGGAACCGGTAGATCTGCTGGTCGTCCGGGCGACGGCGGACCGACTCGATCGATCGGGAGCCGCGTACGCCCCCGACCGGCAACTGGCAGTCGACCGGTACCGGCCGACAGCCGTCGCCGGTCTGGAGTCGTCCGCACCGGCACGGGATCTGACCGACTTCCAGTGGGACAAACGCGACCAGGGGGTTCCCGAGGCCCACGAGATCACCAGGGGCGAGGGGACGCGCGTCGCGATCATCGACTCCGGGATCGCGGCGGATCACCCTGACCTGGACGGGCAGGTCGACCTCGATCTGTCCCGGAACTTCGCGCCGGACGAGTACGGCGTCGGCGAACCGTACGGCGGGACCCACGGGACCCACGTCGCGGGGATCGTCGCCGCGACCGACGACGGTAGCGGGGTCGTCGGCTCCGCTCCTGGTGCCGACCTCGTCGACCTGCGCGTCTTCGGGGCGGCGCTCGAGAGCCGCGATCGCGGGGATCTGCCGCCCGCGTACTGGCGGGAGACGTACATGGGCGACGTCATGGCGGCGATCGTCTACGCCGCCGAGATCGGCTGCGACGTCGCGAACCTCAGCCTCGGTTGGACCTGGGAGATGCGGATGGACGGCTGGGGGAAATTCTGGGGCACGGTCCACCAGCGCGTGGGTCGCTACGCCCGACGCCAGGGGATGGTCCACACCCACGCCTCGGGCAACTGGGGCGAGAGCCTCCAGTTCAACCGGGACGAGACCGACTCCTCGGAGACCGCCGGCGGACTCACCACCAGCGCCACGGGCCCCGTCGGGTTCGATCCGGAGACGGGAACGTACGACGAGCCACCCCATTCCCCCTCGACGTACACGACCCACGGCGTCGGCGCGATCGACCTCGCCGCTCCCGGCGGCAAGGGCGGCGAGTTCACGCACGATAACGTGCTGAACGCGATCGCGCTCCCGCAGTTCGACGACGACGGTACGTATCTCGGTGCCGACTACGGCCACGCCTGGTTCGCGGGCACCTCGATGGCCGCGCCGCAGGTCGCCGGGGCCGCTGCGTTGGTTGCGAGTGCGAACCCGCGGTACAACGCGAACCAGGTCGCGAACGCGTTGACGCGGACGGCGGAGATTCCGGAGGAGTACGATCGGAAGTACTACGGTCGCGGGTATCTGGATACGCTGGCCGCGGTTCGGGACTGACGTCTCGCGGGCGGCCCACGTCCGCTTTCGGAAGTTCGGTCGAATCGGTGATCCACGAGCATGACGCGTGCTAGCTGGGAACTGGAGTGGTTGTGGGACACCTCAGGGACCGAATAGGCGAAAATCGTGGCTGTTCGATCGCTAGCCCGACTCCATTTCGATCCCCTGGTGTTCGTCAACTACTACCGTGAGATTGAAGACCGACGTTGGAAAATCCAGAATCGGGCTGGAGAGAGACCACCACCAGTACCACCTACCACTCCAGCCTGACCTTCAGTTGTGCAGATACAGTGATGTTGGTTCTGCCTAACTGTTTATGGCCGAGGGCCATCGTGAACGGGACCGATCGCACCGGCGGTCTGTAGTAGCCACTGAAAGTCACTGCACACCTGATCGCAGGGCGGCTTTGCGATCAGTGTGTAAATCCTTTCAGCGGTTACGATACCATTCGCGCCGCTCGCGAATGTGCTCGCGGCGCAAGAATCATGGACTCGCCGGGATTTGAACCCGGGGCCTCTTCCTTGCGAAGGAAGCGATCTGCCACTGATCTACGAGCCCTCGCACGTTCCTAACCCCGGTTTCTATTTGTAGCTTGTGTTTCGGGGCCGGCGTGGGGAGCGGACACATCCCATCGCTCAGCCCCTGGCGCCACCGCGGCGCGGTTCGAGTACGCCGGCACGCCCCGCCACCAGCCCGAGCAAGAGGCCGGTAAAGTGCGCGACCAGCGCGATCCCTGGCCGGGCGGTCGCCAGCGTGACGATCGCCGCGAGCACGAGAAAGACCAGGAGGGTGGCCCAGCGCGGGACGTCGATCACCGACGCGAACGCGTCCGAGAGCCGGTTGCCGGTGAGCAGGTAGCCCAGCAGGGCAAAGACCGCGCCGCTGGCCCCGAGCACGCCGACCGTCGGCGTTCCCGGAACGATCGGCAGCGAGGCGAGCGCACCCGTGACGACGATCTGGGAGATCCCCGCCAGCGCACCCGTGACGAGGACGAACGTGTGGAATCGTACGCGGGTCGTCGCTCGCGCGACTGGCCAGCCGAAGAGCACGAGCGCCACGCTGTTCGAGACGAGGTGACCGAACGTCTTGTGGGCGTAGACGCTCGTGACGATCGTCCACGGGTCGTCGGCCAGTGGCGGCGCGAGGACGAACAGGCCGGCCATCGCCCCGGCGAACGCCGTGAGCGCCTGGACGGCGAAGACGATGACGAAGATCGCGAGCAGTTCGAGGATGGGACTCGAGTCGGACCCGGTGGACGGATCGGGTCCCTCGGGCCGCCCCGCGAGTTTCGGCCCCGACCGGGGGGGCGATCGGTCTGCCATAGCCGGCAGTGGGGCGGCGAGCCACAAAAGTCTGCGCGGCTTACGACGAGCAGCGGTCGGATACCGCGTCGATTGGAGCGATCTGGCGGGCCCACGAGCGAGGGCGTCGGCGCGATGCTGGGCGCTCGCGGTGGTGGTATCCGGTCGGCTCAGGCAGTCACGATATCGGCGACCGCACAGCTACGGCTCGGACCCAAAGAAAGCGAAAACTCGCTCGTCGGTTCCGATCGCGATCGTCAGTCTTCGAGGACGATCTCGATCGAGACGTCGTTCGGCACCTGGATGCGCATGAGCTGACGGAGTGCGCGTTCGTCGGCGTCCAGATCGATGAGGCGCTTGTGGACGCGCATCTCCCAGTGCTCCCACGTGGCGGTGCCCTCGCCGTCAGGCGACTTCCGGGTCGGCACCTCGAGGGTCTTCGTCGGCAGCGGGATCGGACCGCTCAGGTTGACGCCGGTGTTGTTCGCAATCTCGCGGACGTCGTCGCAGATGTCGTCTAAGTCGTCTGGACTCGTGCCCGCGAGTCGAACGCGTGCCTGCTGCATTTATTTCTCGTCGACGCTCAGGACCTTGCCGGCCGCGATGGTCTGACCCATGTCGCGGATGGCGAAGCTCCCGAGTTCGGGAATTTCGCTGGACGGCTCGATGCTGAGGGGCTTCTGCGGTCGGATGGTGACCACAGCAGCGTCGCCCGACTGGATGAAGTCGGGGTTCTCCTCGGCGACCTCGCCGCTGGACGGGTCCATCTTCTTGTCGATGGACTCGATCGTACACGCGACCTGGGCCGTGTGGGCGTGGAAGACCGGGGTGTAGCCGGCCGTGATGACCGAGGGGTGCTGCATGACGACGACCTGGGCCTGGAACGTCTCGGCGACCTTCGGCGGGTCGTCGGCGGGGCCACAGACGTCACCGCGGCGGATGTCGTCCTTGCCGATGCCGCGGACGTTGAATCCGACGTTGTCACCGGGCTCGGCCTTGGGGACTTCCTCGTGGTGCATCTCGATCGTCTTCACTTCGCCGCCCACGTCGCTGGGCTGGAAGACGACGTCGTCGCCGGTGTTCATGACACCGGTCTCGATCCGTCCGACGGGGACGGTACCGATACCCGAGATCGTGTAGACGTCCTGGATCGGGAGTCGGAGCGGCGCGTCCGTCGGCGGCTCCGGCTCCGGCAGGTCGTTCAGGGCCTCGAGCAGGATTTCGCCGTCGTACCACGGCGTGTTGTCGGACTCCTCGGCGATGTTGTCGCCTTCGAACGCCGAAATCGGGATGAACGAGGCGTCGTCCGTGTTGAACTGGACCTGCTTGAGCAGCTGGGTGACCTCGTCGACGACCTCGTCGTAGGTCGACTCCTCGTAGTCGACGATGTCCATCTTGTTGATGCCGATGATGAGCTCGTCGATCCCGAGGGTACGGGCCAGGAAGACGTGCTCCTGTGTCTGGGGCGCGACGCCGTCGTCAGCGGCGACGACGAGGACGGCGTTGTCCGCCTGGGACGCGCCCGTGATCATGTTCTTGACGAAGTCGCGGTGACCAGGACAGTCGACGATGGTGAAGTCGTACTCGTCGGTCGAGAACTCCTGGTGGGCGATGTCGATGGTGACACCGCGTTCGCGCTCTTCGGCGAGGTTGTCCATGACGTAGGCGAACTCGAATCCGCCCTTGCCTTTCTCCTCGGCTTCCTCGCGGTGCTGTTCGATGACGTGCTCTGGTACGCTCCCCGTCTCGTAGAGGAGGCGTCCCACGAGCGTACTCTTCCCGTGGTCAACGTGGCCGATGATGGCCAGGTTCTGGTGTTGTTCGCTCATTGTTGTAGCTCACGCGCAGAGGCGCTTATATCGGTCTCTTTTGCTCGTTGCGGTTAAAACCATTTCGAAAGCGTATTCAGCCGAACCCGACGCCCTCTGGCGGTTTGTGTCACGTACACACGGTTTCGGCGACCGCGCTCCCGTCGATCGATCTCGATCGGGTCCGGCACGACGGGGCGCGACAGCCCCTGCCCTGATCCGGCCCCGCTCATCGGAACCAGCGGCATCATATAGTAGCCACTGAAACGATTTACACACTGATCGCAAAGCCGTCTTGCGATTAGATGTGCAGTGACTTTCAGTGGCTACTATAGAGCGGACGATCGGAGAACGGCATCGTGGGGACGAGCCGAAATCGTGGGGGAAGCGACGCCAGGATCGAGGATGTGAAACGAACCGGACGGGAGATCGTGGATGGGAAACGAAAACCACGGAAATCCGACGAGAAGTCACGTACCGGTGTACAGGTCCAGGAAGAGTGTTACCGCTCCGGGAGCCGACCGACGTCCGACAGGACGGCCGTGGCCGTCTCCGGGCCGCCCGCACCGCGGCCGCTGTTGTGGAGACTGCCGGCGTGTTTGGTCTCGATCTGGACGATGTTTCGCGTGCCCGTGACCGCGAGCGCGCCGTTCTCCGGAACGAGTCGCGGGCCGACGCGGACGCCGTCGCGGGTCGCCTCGCCGATCAGGCGGATGGTCCGGCCGTCCTCGGCCGCGAGGTCGAGGGCGCTACCGGGGACGTCCTGGATCCCCGTGACGTCGGCGTCGTCGAGCGCGAAGCCGCCGTCGGCCAGCACGTTCGCGAGGATGACGAACTTCAGCGCGGCGTCGGTGCCGTCGACGTCGAAGGTCGGGTCGGCCTCCGCGACGCCCAGATCCTGGGCCTCCGCGAGGACGTGTTCGTAGTCGAGTCCCTCGGCGGCCATCCGCGTGAGGATGAAGTTCGCCGTTCCGTTGAGCACGCCCCGGACCGCGGTCACGGCCTGTGGCGTCGAGTCCTCGATCGTCGACAGCACCGGAATGGCCCCGCCGACGGTCGCCTCGAACCGGATCGAGCCCGCGCTCTCGGCCTCGATCGCCCGCAGGTCCTCGTAGCGTTCGGCGACCGGGCCCTTGTTCGCCAGGACGACGTGTCGATCGGCTTCGAGTGCACGTTTCGCGTGCGTGAAGCCGGGCTCGGCGTCGCCCAGCGTCGTCGGGGTGGCTTCGACGAGCGCGTCGTAGTCGGTCTCGAAGACGGCCTCGGGGTCGCCCGTGCCGACGGCGTCGCCGCCGACTTTGCGTTCGAGGGCGCGTTCGACGTCGATCCCGTCGGGGTCGATCGCGGCGCCGGTCGAGTCGGCGATCGCGACGACCTCGTGGCCGTACTCGCCGGCGAGGTCGGCGACGGATCGCCCGACGTCTCCGGCACCGAGGATGGCGAGTCGCATCAGGCATCACCTCCGAGCAGCGGTTCGACGACGGTGAGGTCCTTCGCCGAACCGATCGCCCGGATCGACTCGAGCGCCTCGGTCGTCCGGCCGGAGTCGATCGCGAGTCGGATCCGGGCGCTGGCGACGCCCTCGGTCCCTTCCGGCGCGGTCAGCGAGAGGTCGAGGACGACGGCGCTGGCCTCGTCTTCGATTCGCGAGAGCGTCTCCGAGAGGTCGTTCGCGACGAGGTGACCGACGAGCACGACGCTGATCTCCTCGCCGTAGCGCTCGGCACCGGCCTGAATGACGTTGACGCCGGCGTCGCGAAGTCCCTCGACGATGTCGTCGAACCGATCGGGCGGACACTCCATGTCGACCTCGACGGGGATGTGCCCGCGAGGTGTGATGTTGCCGCGTTCGTGGTGGATACTCAGGAGGTTTCCGCCGTTGTCGGAGATCGGTTTGAGCGCGCGAAGCAACTCGCCGGGTTCGTCGACGAGTTCGAGTCGGACGGTGTAGGCGCGAACACCGCCGTCGGTCTCGGCGTCCCCGTCCGGTTCGTCCCCGGCGTCGGCGGCGTTATCCATCGCCGACACCTCCCGCCTGCGGGCGTCCACACGTCGTCATGGTATACGACTCCGTAATGGGCGCGTAAAAGGATATAGGACTTCCCAAAACTATCCGTCCCTGTCAACGAGCGGCATACGGGCTGCAGGGCCCCGATTCGATCGGAGCGGATCGACCGTGCGGACGCCGCCAGCAGTTAGAGGTGGTCCTTTCCCGGGTTCGAGGAGCCCCAGTCGCCGCGACCGCCCTCGGTCCGATCGATCCCCATGATGGACTCGGCCTGATCGGGGCCGCCCAGGCTCTCGCGGGCGTCGGGTACCCGGATGGTCACGTCGTCGATCTCCGGCCACTGGATGAGTTCGGCCTCGATGTTGCCCGTCGTGACGTCGCTGACCGAACAGCCCTTGCAGCCGCCGCCGAGTTCGACGACGACCTCGCCGGTCTCCGGATCGGCCTCGCGGACGGCGCTGGTCCCGCCGTGCATCTGGATGATCGGCATCTCGCGGGCGAGCCACTTCTCGACCCGCTCTTTGAGCGTCCCGTCGTCGTCGGAGTCAGTCATCAGCGGGACTAGGGACCCGACGCTAATAGGTCTGATCCATGGTAACAGACCATCAGGAACGATCACGAGGGATCGGGAGTGCGCGAGAGTAATCGATTCGTCATTCGCCGCCGTGACGGCGGCGGACCCACTCCAGTCCGGCCACCCCGCCGGCGAGACCCGCGAGACCGGCCACCCCCGCGAATCCGGGAATCGTATCGGACGCGTCGTCGTCCTCGCGTTCCTCCTCGCCGAACTCGATCGGGAACGTGTAGAGTGCGCCTTCGGTTCCCGCACCTGGAATCAACTGGGTGCTGCTCGCGACGAGCGTCTCCCCGGGAGCGGCGACGCGTGCCGTCCAGAAGCCCGCGGTCTCGCGGTCCTCCCACGAGACCACCTCGACGGGATCGGCCGGGTCGGAGACGTCGTGGATCTTCACACCGCCCTGGTACCACGACGAGTAGAGGTGACCATCGCGAAGTTCGAAGTTGTGCGACGTCGTCCACTCCCCGCCGCGGTACGTCGCGTCCTCCGTCTCCGGGGGGTCGATCGACGCGACGTGGGTCGGCGCTTCCGGATCGGACACATCGTAGAGGTCGATCCCGCCCGGCCCGCCCGCGTCGTTGTCGTCGGTGGCCCAGGCCTCCCGACCGACCGCCATGAGCGTACCCGAATCGTCGACCGCCGCGTAGTGGTCGTTGCCCGGCAGTTCCTGCTGGGCCTCCCGGCCGTCCTCGATCGCCCGTTGGTCCTCGAGTTCCGTGCGCCGGACGTGGGAGAGGTACTCGGGATCGGCCGGGTCGCTGACGTCTAAGAGGTAGGTGCCGGCGTTCCAGAACGGGAGGTAGGCGACGTCGTCGTGGACGTACGCGTCGTGGAGGTAGCGGGCGAGCCAGAAGACGTCGCCCCACTCCGGATCGTGGTCCAGCAGGGACCAGTCGCCGATCGCCTCGATGGCGTCCCCGCTCACGTCGTAGACGTCGAGGCGGTTGCCGTCCGGCGTCTCGTCGTCTTCACCGGGTCCGTTGGCGACGACGTAGAGGACGTCGCCGTCGAGATAGCAGTTGTGGATGTGATAGCCCGTCTCGTACTCGGCGACGCGAACGGGATCGGCGGGATCGCCGACGTCGTACACGAGAACGCCGTTGAAGATCTCGCTGTCGCCCTTCTGGTTTGCCGGACCGGGAACGACCAGCCGATCGCCGTCGACCGCGACGTCGAGAATCTCCGTCAGTCGGCCGCCGTCGACCTCGATCCGGCGTTCCTCCGCGAGGACCGTCGGGTCGGCGGGATCGCTCACGTCCACGGTCACGAACCCGTTCGTGGCCGCGAGATACGCGACGTCGCCGTCGTCGCCGACGACCGTTTCGGCCGCGCCCTCGACGGACACGCGGCCGCGGGGTTCGAACGCGTCGTCCTGGGAGACTGCGGCAGTCGACGGGACGGCAGCCGTCTGCAGACCCGACAGCGACGTCCCGACGATCGCGCCGGACCGGAGGAGGGCTCGTCGATGCACAAATACACGACACATGCGCTATCGTAATAAACGTTGCAATGTGCCCGCAGGGAAGAGGCCACAGCGAGGGGACCGTATCACCGCCCGGACCGTGCGATCGCACGGCCAGTACCACTGGTGGTGCGTCGACGCCGACTCAGTCGTCGAGTCGACCTCGATCGCCCGTCCCCTCCGTCAGGGCGCTCGCGAGCGCACCCTCGAGGACGACGTCGTCGCCGTGGTCGGTGACGGTGATCTCGGGGACGTTGGACATCACCATCTCCGAGACCCGTTCGCGGATCGGATCGACGACCAGTTCCTCGTTGTTGAGCGCGACCGCGCCGCCGAAGGAGACGACGAGCGGCGCGAACGCGTGGACGACGTTCGCGACGCCGATCGCGTTCCAGTGGGCGAGTTGCTCGATCGTGTAGTCGGCCAGTTCGTCCTCGCCCGCGAACTCGAAGACGTCCTTCGCGGTGAAGTCCGGTCCCTCGAGCGGCAGGTCGGTCGAGATGGTCGGGTCGTCCTCGGCGAGCAGTCGCGCGTAGTCGGGGATCGCGTTGCCAGAGCAGTAGGCTTCCCAGTGGCCGTCGTGGCCGCAGCCGCAGGTGAGGCGGCCGCGGGGATCGACGACGCAGTGGCCGACCTCGCCGGCGTTGCCGTCCCAGCCGCTCACGATGTTGCCGTCACAGCAGACGCCGGCCCCGATCCCCGAGGAGATCGTGACGTAGACCATGTCGTCGGGGTTGCGCGCGGAGTGGAACCGTTCGCCGATGACGCCGGCCGTGGTGTCGTTGTGGAGGTGGACGTCGTCGCTGTCGATCAACTGTTCGATCGGGCCGGTCAGGGGGATGCGATCGATCGAGTCCGGCAGGTTGGCGGGATCGATCACCGCGCCCTCCGCGAGGTCGAACGGGCCGATCGAGCCGATACCCGTGGCCGCGATCGACTCGGGTGCGATACCGGCGTCCCCGCACGCCTCGCGAAGCGTCCGGAGGACGCCCTCCGTCACGTCGATGCCGGTGGGACCGCGCGGCGTCGCCCGACGACTCACACCGATCGGCGTCCCGTCGGCCTCGGCGACGAGCGCCCGCACGTTCGTCGCGCCGAGGTCGACGCCCGCATAGTAGACCATGCTATCAGAGAGACGGCCGTCGCCGTACTTAACTAAACAGATCCTGACTCGCCGGCGAGTACACTGTCGATCGTCGGTCGTGACGCGATGGGAATCGTGGGGACGTGCGACAGTCGTATGCCACTGTATGACATAGTTCGACGTATGGCCATCGACAATTCATCCACGGAGTCCGAGGCCGAACCGGGCCCGGCGATCGCCGAAACGGAACTGGAGGCGCTTCACGAGGTCGAACTGGCCCTCGAGTGGGTCCAGCGCGCCCAGGGCAGTCTCATCGAGTTCCACCACGCGACGGGTCACGGGATGGACCACCTCGCCGAGGCGGAGGATCTGCTCAGGGAAAGCGACCACGACGAACTCGCCGACGCGATCCGGACCGACCTCCTCCCCCACGGCGTCGTCGACGAGGATCGGTGGTCCTACGACGTCCTCGAGAACTTCCAGGAGACCCTGCTGGCCGAAACGACAAGGCTCGAGCGCCGCGTCCGCCGCGACCTCGCCGACGGCGAACGCCACCTCCGCGAACGACGGCAAGAACGCGACTGGAAAGAGCGGGCCGGTCGGGGGTGATCGATCGCACAGCCGTCGCCCGATCGATTGGAAACTACCGGACAGCGACTCCCGTATCGGGGCACGATGAGAACGGTCTGGGCGTGTCCGCGGACTACTCCATGACGTCCAGGTCCCGGAAGTACGTCACCGGGCAGGGTGCCTGCAGGATGATCTCCTGGGATACCGAGCCGAGTACCGCCTTCTCCGCCGGCGATCGGCGACGGCCGCCGACGACCATCCGATCGGCGTCGACGTCGATCGCCATATCGACGACCGCCGAGCTAATCTCACCGAGTGCGCCGCGAACCTCGGTCTCGACGCCCGCCTCCGCGAACCGTTCCTCGAGGTCGCCGACCGGCGGCCGGCGGGCGGCGACCGCGTCGGGGTCGACGTTCTCGACGCGGTCCTCGAAGCCGAGATCCTCCCGGAACTCCTCGTACTCGTCTTCCGTGAAGGCGTGCCCGATCACGACGGACGCACCGAGCGGTTCCGCGACCTCGAGAACGGTTTCCGCGAGTTCCTCGGCGCGAACGGTATCCATGGGCCCGACTGCGAGCAGAACAGTGTCGATCGCCATGACCCTACGTTGGCGTTGCCACCCGCTTAAGTATTCCCGTCCTTGCAGTATTACGGCCGTTTTCAGTGCTAGCGGGGGGTCGATCCGGCCGGCGGGCTACTCGCCACTCCGGACGAACGTCACCGGACACGGGGCCGACAGCAGGACCTCCTGGGCCGTCGATCCGAAGACGGCTTTTCCGGTCGGCGAGCGGCGACGGCCGCCGACCACGACGCGATCGGCGTCGACGTCGGTCGCGAGGTCGACGATCGTCGGGCCGTGCTCGCCGACGGCACCGCGAACGTCGTAGTCGACGTCGTGTTCGTCTAGAAGCGACTGCAGATCACGGATCGTCGAGTGTCGCATCGCGACCTCGTCGGGATCGATCTCGTCGTGGTCGGCATCGAACTCGAGTCGCGTCACGACCTCGTCGTACTCGCTGCTCGTGAAGACGTGGGCGAGCGCGACGGTCGCGTCGGCCGGTTTCGCGACCTCGACGACGGCCTCGGCCAGTTCGTCGATCCGATCGGCGTCGCCCGGTCCCACGGCGAGCAGGACAGTTTCCAGCGTCATACCCCGACAATGATGCGCGACCCACTTAAGTTCCGGACTTTTGAAATCAAAACGGTGGGACAGTGGACGGATACTCGAATCCGGGACGATTTCCGAGTGATTTTTCCATACAGTCACCGACGACGGCGTATGGACGGACCCGACCTCGAGGGGCGGACGGTACTCGTCACGGGCAGTGCGAAAGGCGTCGGACGCGAACTCCTGCTGTCGACGGCCGACTGCGGCGCGCGAACGGCCGTCCACTACCACACGAGCGCCGACGCCGCTCGCGACGTGGCCGAGCAGGCACGCGAACGAGGCGCGGACGAGGCGATAACGGTCCAGGGTGACGTCACCGATCCCGAGAGCGTCGACGGCCTCTTCGCGGCCGTCGAGTCCGAACTCGGGCCCGTCGACGTCCTCGTGAACAACGTCGGCGACTTCGCGCCCGCCCACTGGGCGGACCTCGAGTACGAGACCTGGACCCGGGTGCTCGAGACGAACCTCGACGGGACCTACCTCTGTTCGAAGCGGGCGCTCCCCGCCATGCGCGAGGCCGGCTACGGCCGGATCGTGAACGTCGGCTACGCCTCCAGCGAGAAGGGGCTGGTCGACCCGACGAACTTCCCGTACTTCGTGGCGAAAGCGGGCGTCCTGATGTTCACCCGGATGCTCGCGGCCGACACCCAGGACGACGGGATCACCGTCAACGCCATCTCGCCGTACGTCGTCGAGAACTCCGACGAGTTCCCCGAGGACCTCCCGCGCGATCGGCCCGCCTCCTTCGCGGACCTGGTCCAGCCGCTGTACTTCTTCCTCGATCCGGACAGCGACTACATCAGCGGGGAGAACGTCGAGGTGGACGGCGGCTGGTTGCCCGAAGACGTGTAGCGGAGCAGTGCAATCGAACCGCGGCGCATCGCGCCGCGGGACGTTTTTGGTCCAGATTTTTGCAAGGAGCGGGTCTCGAGCGATCCGCGGCGCACCGCGCCGCAGGAGTGCGAACGGCGGAGGCCGTGAGCGAAGCGAGAGACCCCGACGCAGTAAAAAGGTGGGTGCAGAACGTCGAGGTGGACGGCGGCTGGTTGCCCGAGGACGTATAGCGGGGCAGTGCAATCGAACCGCGGGCGGCTTACGGCTCGTCCCGATCGCCACCGGTTCTCACGTCGGCGTCCGACGGCCCGCCCGCGTCGAAGGCCGCGACGAACGCGTCGAGACGCGCCGGATCGTCCGCCCCCGGAAGGCGGCGATCGGCCGTGATACAGGGGTCGTCGACGCCGAGTCGGTCCGCGACCAGATCGGCCGTCGCCTCGGCCATCGCCCGATACGTCGTGAGTTTCCCGCCGACGATCGAGGCGAGGTTCGCGACCCCGTCGATCTCGTGATCGAGCAGAAAGAAGCCGCGGGAGATGCCTCGGCCGCCGCGGGCCGCCTCGTCGGGCGCGTAGAGCGGGCGGACGCCCCACCACGTTCGGATCGGCTCGGCCTCGGCGACGGGCGGGAGCATCCGCGCGCACTCCTCGCGCACCCGATCGAGTTCCCAGTCGGCGCTGCCGGGGTCGTCCGGATCGTCGACGTCGACGCTCGTCGTTCCGAGAACGACCTCGTCCGCGTGGGGGACGACGATGTCGCCGTCGCCGGGATCGCGACCCCGGTTGAGCACCGGGTCGAGGTCGGCGTAGTCGACGGCGATCATCACGCCCCGGTTGGGGTGCATCTCGACGTCGACGTCGGCCATCGCGGCGATTCGATCCGCCCACGCGCCGGCGGCGTTGACGACGAATTTCGCCTCGATCGCGCCGTCGACCTGGCCGCCGACGCGAACGCCGGTGATACGATCGCCCGCGACGCGCATCCCCTCGACGGGCGTGTGCGTGAGGATCCGCGCACCGTGGTCGCGAGCGTCCTCGGCGTTCGCGGCGACGAGCCGCGAGGGGTAGACCACGGCGTCGGGGACCGCCATCGCCCGGCGCACGTCGGGGGCGAGATCGGGCACCCGATCGCGGGCCTCCGCGGCGGTCAGGAGCGTCGCCGGGATGCCGATGTCGACGCAGGCGTCGTGTTTGGCCCGCAGGTAGTCGGGGTCGTCGTCCTCGAGTTCGACGAACAGGCCACCCGTGTCGCGCACGCACGCGCCGGCGATCGACCCCAGGATCCGTCGTTCCCGGATGCACTCCTCGGCACCGGCGCGATCGGCCGGCGCGTACCGCGCGCCGCTGTGGAGCAGGCCGTGCGAGCGACTCGACGTGCCGCCCGCGAGGCCACCGCGATCGACGAGGACCACGTCGACGCCGCGCAGCGCGAGGTCGCGTGCGATCCCGGTGCCCGTGGCCCCGCCGCCGACGACGAGGACGTCCGTTCGGAGCGTCATAGCCGGGCTAGGGAGGCGAGCGGGAAACGTCTGGTCCCGACGGCAACGCGAACGGCTGGTGGTTCGATCGTCGAACGCGAAACGGTTCCAGAAGGCGAGTAGCGACGGTCCAGAACCGAAAACGTCCTTGGTGGCGAGTCCTAACCCCCACTCGATGAACGAGCCGGGAATCCAGTCGCTGATGGACCAGGAGACCCTCGATCGGCGGGTTCGATCGGGCGAGACGCCGGAGTGGGTCGCCGCCCACTGGGAGTCGTTCCGTGACGGACTGCTCGGCGAGCGAAACGACACCCCGTTCCCGTGTTTCTTCGGCGTCGAGTCCGTCCAGAACGGGGACCCGCTCTACACCGCGGTCCCGTCGATGTCGGACGCCGACGCGCTGTTGACCCTTCGCGATCGGATCCTCGAGTACCTCGAGGTGTACGAGGACCATTCCGAGCGCGCGTCGCTGGTCACCTTCTTCAGGCCGCCCGAAGAGCCCCTCTCGGAGCGGGAGTACCACGACGCGCTGTGGCACGTCCTCCAGACCCTGCACCTCCACGACCCCGAGCCCTGGCCCGAGGACATCCCGACCGATCCCGACGACCCCTACTGGGAGTTCTGTCTCGACGGCGAACCGATGTTCCCGACCTGTCGCGCACCGTTCTACGAGGAGCGAAAGAGCCGCTACTGCCCGATCGGCCTCGAGATCACGTTCCAGCCCCGCGAACTCTTCGAGCGCATGGACGTGACGGCCGACACCGAGGCGGGCCAGCGGGCCCGGGAGGTCATCCAGGACCGCCTCGAGGGGTACGACGGCGTCTGTCCCCACGCCGATCTCGGCGACTGGGGCGTCGAAGGCGATCGCGAGTGGCCCCAGTACATGCTCTCGGAGGACGACTCGCAGGCCCCCGCGGAGTGTCCGATCACGGTCACGCGAGACCACCCGAAACCGGCGGCACGGCTGCCATGACGGGCGACAACGACGACCACTCGTCGGCGCGATCGAGGGACGGCGCGCCGGGGGTGCCGGACGACGCCGTCCTCGTCCTGATCGACTTCCAGCAGGGGTTCGACGCCGACGCGTGGGGCACCCGGAACAACCCCGACGCCGAGGACCGCGCCGCGGCGCTTCTGGCCCGGTGGCGGGAGACCGATCGGCCCGTCGTCCACGTCCGCCACGCCTCGACCGAACCGGGCTCGCCGCTGCGGCCCGATCGGCCGGGATACGCCTTCAAACCCGAGACCGAGCCGCTCGCGGACGAACCGACGTTCGAGAAGTCGGTCAACGGGGCGTTCGTCGACACCGATCTGGAGTCGTGGCTCCGCGACCGCGGCTCCGAGACGCTCGTCGTCGCGGGCCTGACGACGGACCACTGCGTGTCGACGACGACCCGGATGGCCGAGAATCGCGGCTTCGACGTCTCCCTCGTCGCCGACGCGACGGCGACCTTCGATCGGACGTTCGACGGCGAGGCGTTCGACGCGGAGACGGTCCACCGGACCGCCCTCGCCCACCTCGACGGCGAGTTCGCGACGGTGGTGCGGACGGCCGATCTCCTCGAGACGTGAGCGAAGCCGGAAGCCGTCGGAACGATCGACGCCGGGAACCGTTCCAGCAGGTTAACGGTCGTCGCGTCCGTCACGATCGACAATGGCGTCCGACCGACACTCGCTGGCCCTCGTCGTCCTCCTCGGCAGTGCGGCGCTCGTTACGCTGGTCGTTCACCTCTCGATCCTGCCGCGGTACTATCCCGACGACCCGTTCACGACCGGGCTGGTCCTGCTGGCCGGCTGGACGACGTTCGCGCTCGTGTTCTACGCGGCCGGACGACTGCGGGCCGGTCCCGCGACGATGCCGAGCATGCGGATCGGCGACGTCGGTCTCGCGCTCTTTTTGCTCTCCGTGTTGTTCGCACTCGCGCTTGACTCGTTCGGGTTCACGCCGGAACTGATCGGTGCGGCGTACGTCCTCCCGGGGATCGGGGCGTACGCCGGCCTCGCGTTGCTCGGCTGGGCGATCGGACAGCGAACCGCGGCGATAAACCGGATCGCCGCCGACGCGGGCGACTGACCGGTGCCCCGTCGATCGATAGGCGGCCCGATCGCCGCTCTCGATCGATCGCGGCCTTCAGGACGATTCCTCGCTGGCGGTCGTGACGAACACCGGAACGTCGCCGAACCGGACGACGTGGTCCGTCACGCTCCCGACCGCCATCCGGTGGACGCCGCCGCGGCCGCGAGAGCCCATCACGACGAGATCGGCGTCGATCTCCCGGGCGTAGTCGAGTATCTCGGACTCCGGCGGCCCCTCGCGGACCGCTCCGGTCACGTCGAGATCGGCCGGTGCGCGATCGAGCGTATCGTCGACCGTCTCCTGGGCCTGCTGGCGGATCGCCTCCTCGGCACTCGTCGCGTCGCCCGGCAGACGAAGCCCGCCGAGCGGACCGACGTCGGCGACGCAGAGCACGTGTACCGCCGCGTCGTGGACGCCAGCGAGTTCGAAGCCGTCCGCGACGGCGGCCGCGGCGTGGACGCTCCCGTCGGTCGGAACGAGGATCGTATCGAACATTGCCGGCAGTTCGATCGCCAGCACCGAAAACGCTACTGCCCGCCGGGACGGCTCGATCGTGAATCGCGCTCCGTCAGTCCGCCGACCGCGACGGCGTCCTCACAGCAGGTCGCCGAACGTGAGTTCCTGTTTCGCGAACCGGGCGAGCAACGGAAGATCGTCGACGTGGAGGAGTTTCGCGATCGCGGCGGGGTTGCCCTTGTTCGCCCTGGCCAGGGTGTCGTCGTCGAGTCGGTTCAGGTCGGCCATCAGGCGATCGTAGCGCTCGTCGGGCGCGAGATAGAGGAGTTTCGTCATCAGCAGGCGGGCCCGCACGTTCGGCGCGACGTCCCGGTGCCAGAGCGTCTCGTAGACCTCGAGGTTCTCGGCCGTCGGTTCGACGTTGCCGTGTTTGAGACAGCTATCTGCCGTCGCGGCCGCCATCCGACCGGATTTCATGCACTTGTGAATCCCCTCGCCCCAGAGCGGATCGACCGTCGGGACGGTGTCGCCGATCGCCATGAATCGATCGGTGTAGAGTTGGCCGGGCATCTGGATGTGCGCGGAGCCGCGGTGCATCTTTCCCTCGAGACGCGTGGCGTCCTGGAGTCGCGGGTCGGTGTCGACCCAGTGGTCCAGGTAGTCGTCGATGCTGTAGCTCTCCCGGCCGTACTGGTGGTACTGTTCGTTGCGGATGTAACAGAGGCCGACCTTGGCCGTGTCCTCGCCGGTGTGGAAGATCCACGAGTAGCCGCCGGGCGCGAGTTCGTGGTCCAGTCGGAGCATCATCGCGTCGTGGAGGTCCGCGAAGCCGGGCCGATCGACGTCGATCCCCTCGAACTCGTACTCGATGCCGATCGCGTGGTTCTCGTGCTCGAGGTCGACGACGTCGAGTTTCTTCGCGAGCGGCGCGGCCGGCCCCGTCGCGTCGACGACGATCTCGCCGTAGACCTCCTGGTCGCCGTTGTAGGTGACGCCGACGATCTCGCCGTTCTCCATGATCGGGGCGGTCACTCGCGCGTCGAAGCGGTACTCGGCCCCGTCCTCGCGGCCGTCGGCGACGAGGTAGCGCTTGAAATCCGCGAACTCGAGGACGGCACCGGGCTGTTCACGGACGAAGTGGTCGGTCGGCGACTCGAGGACGACCGAATCGGTGTACTGCATCACCACGTCGTCGGGAATCCCGAACGCGGCCATCATCGACGGGAACGTCCCCGCAGTCGACTTGTTGCTCTGGCGCGGGAACTCGTCCTCCGACTCGGTCTCCAGGACGACGACGTCGTACCCGCGTGCCGCGAGGTCCCGGGCGCACTGGGCTCCGGCGGGACCCGCACCGGCGATGACCACATCGTAGCGGTTGTTCATAGGAACGGGACTGTCTCGGTCCTTAATTAGTTTATTCAGTCGCGATCGCGTACCATCTTGCTGATATGTATTTTTTCGTATCAGTTCCGACGTGTCGTCAGCGAGCGATCGTCACGGGAACGGGTGCCCGGCGGACGATTTGCTCGGCGACGCTTCCCAGGAGGATCCGGGAGACGCCCGTGCGTCCGTGACTGCCGACGACGATCCGATCGACCCCGTGCTCGCCCGCGTAGTCGACGATGGCGTCCGCGGGTCGACCGTGGATGACGGCCGTGTCGATCGCGCAGTCGTCGTCCGCCGCGCGATCGCGGGCCGCCTCGAACAGCGCCGCAGCGTCGTCCTCCCGCTGTTCGATCATCCCCTCGACCCCGACGTGGGCAAACTCGCCGTACCCGCTCTCGGCGAGATCGATGACGTGGAGTACCGTGATATTGTCGTCGGCGTGTTCCGCGCACGCGAACTCGAGTGCCGCCCACCCCGGCTCCGAGTCGTCGAGCGCGACCAGCAGGTGCATAACCGATTCTACGGGGGGACGATACTCGAGTGTACCGCCCGATCGTCGTTGCCCGGCGTCACGAACTGCGCGGCCGGGACCGAGACGGAGAGGAGTGATCCGGGACCGTCCCGGCCGTCACTCGGAGTAGCCCTCCTGGAGGAACGCCCCTTCCGTCTCGTAGATCGACACCAGTTCATCGATGAACTCCTCGTACGATTCGTCCTCCTCGATGTGGCTGTCGATCCGCTCCTTGAGGTCGTCGCTGATTTCGATCGTGTGGGTCATGGTGGATCTGTAGCTGTCGGCCGCCGTCGACAGTACTGTCGCCGTCCCAGGTCAAATACCCCCGGGCCGCGTGTGCAGACCCCCGAGCAAGCACGGGAAAGCCTCCCAGTTACCCCCACGGTCGTCGTACCGGGACTACATGGCAGCCACACTCACCGACGACGTGGTCGGGAAGACGGTCGTCGACGCAGAGGGCAAAGAACTCGGCATCGTCGCGAGCGTCGATCGGAACCGGGCCGCGGTCGATCCGAACCCCAGCGTCGCGGAGCACCTGCTCGCGAAACTCGGCGTGGAAGGCGAGGACGAGGAGGACTACATCGTGACGGAAGACATGCTCGACGCGGTGGGTGAGGAGGTCGTTTTGCGCGGCAACATCTGACGGCCGCCGGAACCGGACGTGGCGATCGATCCCGAACGACGAGTCGTCGATTCGGGAACACACGTCATCGACTACGACAGCAAAATGGGCCGGACACCGCCGTCTGAACTTGCCACTGTTTACTAGAACCGTACTCGACCTTCCAGCGTTCAGCCGGGCCGTGGCTTTATTACCATTGTTTTGCTATACCGTGGCATGAACCAGTGGTCGCGAACGCACGGAGGAACGGCGAACACGGCGGACGATACCGGGACGCCGATCGGTCACGAGGCGGGTGAGCGGCGATGACCGATCGACACGACGCGTCCGTCGAGGACCTGATCGATCGCGTCGAGCGCGAGAAGCGCGCGGTCGACGACGAGGGCCGCGAGGCCGCCGTCGCCGCCCAGCACGAGCGCGGGAAACTCACGGCCCGCGAGCGGATCGACTACCTCTGTGACTCCTTCGACGAGATCGGCAAACTCGCTGCGCCGGCACCGACGACGCCGGAGACGGCCGACTGGGAGCGCAAGGACGCCCCGGCAGACGGCATCGTCACCGGGATCGGCGAGATCGACGGTCGGCCGGCGGCGGTCGCGGCGACCGACTTTACCGTCAAGGGTGGCTCGATCGGCCACACCGGCGGGACCAAGCTCAAGCGCGTGATGGAACTCGCCCTCGAACAGGGGTATCCCGTCGTCCTGCTCCACGACGGCGGCGGCCACCGGATCCAGGAGGGGTTAGACGCCCGGCCGTTCGCACAGGGCGACGCCGGCCTGACGACGCTCCAGACGAAGCTCTCGGGCTGGGTCCCGACCGTATCGGCGATGATGGGGCCGGGCTTCGCCGCCGCGACGAACTGGGCCGCGATGTCGGACTTCGTGGTGATGGTCGAGGGGACGAGTATGATGGGCGTCGCCGGCCCCTCGCTCGTCGAGGCCGCGCTGGGAACCGACCTCAGCAAGCAAGAACTCGGCGGCGCGCGGTTCCAGACCGCCGAGACGGGGATGGCCTCGCTCGCCGTCGACGACGACGAGACCTGTCTCGACGCGATCCGGACCTACCTCTCGTACCTGCCGCGGAACGCACGGGCCGATCCCCCGATCGACGACGCTCCGAGGCCGCCCACCGACGACGCCAGCGAGCGACTCGTCGACGTGATGCCCGCCGACCCGAAGAAGGGGTACGACGTCGACGCGATCGTCGAGGGGATCGTCGATCGAGAGTCGTTCTTCGAACTCAAACCACGGTTCGCGCAGAACGTCGTCACCGGTTTCGCGCGCCTCGACGGCCGATCGATCGGCGTGATCGCGAACAATCCCCGGATCAAGGCGGGAACGATCGACGCCGGCGCGTCGGACAAGGCCTCCCACTTCGTCAGCATCTGTGACGCCTTCGGCCTCCCGATCGTCCTGTTGACCGACGTGCCGGGAGTCATGCCGGGGCCGGACTCCGAGCGCGAGGGGATCGCCCGCCATTCCGCGAAACTCCCGTTCGAACTCAACCGCGCGACGGTACCGACGCTGAACGTCGTCCTCCGACGGGGGTACGGCTACGGCTACGTCGCGATGGGCGGCGGCCGATCGACCGACAACGAACTCACCGTCGTCTGGCCGACGGCCGAGATCGCCGCCATGGGGATCGAGGGAGCCGTCGACATCGCCTACCGCAAGGTCTACGAGGCGGCCGACGATCCCGAGGCGAAACGCCAGGAACTCATCGACGAGTTCGTCGATCGGACCGGCCCCGTCCGCGCCGTCGAAGAGATCGGTATCGACGCCGTGATCGACCCCCGGGACACCCGCGATCGGCTCCTGGGCGCGCTCGATCGGGACGGGCCCGACCGCGAGGAAACGTGGCCGCCGAAAAAGCACCCGATCAACCCGATGTAGTCGCTCCGTCGAAACGCTATTCGCCCGAGGATCGGGGAGAAATGAGCAGCGGAACGCGTGTCGAAATGATTTTCTCCGTTTCTGTAGTATACATCCCATGTCGAACACGACGATCGTCGACTTCATCGAGGAGTGGCAGACTGGCTTCTTTCTCATGCTCGGCAGTCTCATCGCGGGCAGTATCGGAGGGGTCCTGTTTGGGCAGGTTGGGCTGAACACGATCGGTGGGTTCGTCGTGGGGGTTCTGCTCACGTTCCTCGGCGCTTCGTACGTCCTCTATGGCCGTTGAGAGGGTCGAATCCGAGTGATCGATCCCTCCTCGAGCGTCAGCGCGCCGCTCGTGACTGGGATCAACCGAATCGGACACCGGGACGATCGCCCACTGCGTCGACGCGGTAGAGGGAGCGTCGCCCGGGTCCCGCCGCGCCGCCGTCACTCGAGTGCGTCTCGATACTGTCCCACAACGTCGTCCGCGGGCGGGCCGTCCGCCCTGATCTCTCCGTCGACGATGATCGTGACCCGGTCGAACAGGTCGGCGAAGGCGGCGACGTTGTGCGTCGAGACGACGACCGTCCGATCGCCCGCCCGGTAGGATTCCAGGAACGATCGGATGCGCCGCCGGGAGTAGTCGTCGACGTCGGCGAGCGGTTCGTCGAGGAGGAGGTACTGCGGCCGCTTGACCAGCGCGAGGCCCAGATCGAGCTTCTTGCGGAAGCCGCCCGACAGTTCGTCCGCCCGGCGGTGTTCGGCGGGGCCGAGCCGGAGTTCCTCGACGAGCGTGTCGAGCCACGATTCCGGCGGCGGATCGTCGACGAACCCGCGAAAGACCGCAAGGTTCTCCCAGACGGTCAGATCGGGGTAGTATCGCGGCTCCTGGAAGCTGTAGCCGACCCGCGCGGTCTCGGCGTCGACCCGGCCGCTCGTCGGGCGTGCGAGCCCCGCCAGCAGGGCGAAGAGGGTCGTCTTTCCGGAGCCGTTCGGCCCGATCAGGCCGTGGAACCGCCCCGGTTCGAACGCGATCGAGACGTCGTCGAGGGCGGTGGTCGGACCGTACCGTTTCGTGACGCCCGACAGGGACAGCGTCGGGGTGGCCGTTCCGACGGCTTCGCTGGCCCTCCCGTCGGAATCGTCGGCCGCAGCGGTGTCGTCGGCGTCGGCACTCGGTTCGCCCGCCTCGATGTCGGTCTCGTCGGTGGTGGAATCGGTCCTCGTCACGCGTCATCGCCTCCGCCGGTAGACGACCAGGCTCAGTTTCAGGACGACGATCGCGGCGACGAGCGTCGCCGCGAGCCACAGCAGGTAGTCCGCGTACAGCGCCGCCGGCGCGTCCCGGAGCATCGTGCTCCGGGTCGCGATCGCCGAGTAGTGGGTCGGCAACGCCCGCGAGATCGATCGCTGAGTCGTCGAGAAGAAGCCGACCGGGTAAACGAGACTCGAGAGCGCGACGACGCCCAGCGCGAGCCCCAGGTTGGCGAACAGCGCGGTCTTCGCGAGCCCGGAGACGAACAGGACGGCCAGCCCGATCGCCGCGAGATAGCCGAACGTCACCCCCAGGACGGCGAGCGTCGACGGCGACAGCGCCGCCACGTCGTAGCCGAGCCACGCCGTCACGGCGGCGACGACTCCGGCCGGCACCGCGAGCACCGCCCCGTAGAAGAGCAGTTTACTCGCGACGACGGCGTCGAGGCTGGACTCGGTCTGGAGCCGATCGAGCACCAGCCGTTCCGAGCGCACCTGGTAGGGCAGGTAGACGAGCGCGTAGAGGACGACGAACGCGAACAGCCCGGTCGGAACGAGGAACTCGGAGAGGGTTCGCGGCTCGTCGACCTGCTCGTGAGCGACGCTGACGGTCGCCGGGAAGGTGCGATCGAGTTCGGACTCGGCGACGCCGACGGTCTCGTCGATCGGTTCCTGGAACGGAACGAACGCGTGATCCGAGACGACGGTCACCGTCGCGTTCGCGTCTTCGTCCATGAGCGTCCCCGGCACGCGGATCACGAGGTAGATTTGCTCGCGCTGCAGTGCCCTGATCGCCTCGTCGTTCGTCTCGTACTCCTCGGCCGTCGCGAACGACGCGAGTCCGGCACGAACGATCGCGACGTCGTTCTCGCTCGCGTCGTCCTCGGCGACGATCCCGACCGGGACGTCCTGCGGAATCGTCTGTTCGAAGACGACGGTCCCGCCGGCGAGCGCGCCGGGAAGCAACACGAGCAGGACGATCACGAGCCCGAGGTTGCGACGGGCGGCGATCGTCTCCTTTCGAAGCAGGGCGACCAGGTCCACGCAGTCACACCTCGTCGAGCAGGCGCAGGATCGCGTCGACGTCGCCCTCGTAGGAGAGCCACACCGACGTCCCCTCGTGCGTGACCTCGACCGCCTCGAGTTCGTCCGTGATCTCCTCGCCGGCGATCAGTTCCTGGGCGACCGAGTTCTCCATCAGGTACCCCAGTAGCCCCCGGACGACGTCCCGGAGTTCCGCGGCAGTCGCCTCGTCCGCGACGTGCATGCCCGCGTCGACGGCGACGCCGTCGTCGGTCGCGTCGTACGTCCGGGTGGTCGCCTCGACCTCGTCGAAGACCTCGAAATCGAGTCCCGGGGCGAACTCCTCGAACTGTTCGGGAACGATCGATCCGGACTGGTCGCTCGCGACGGTCACGTGCGCGTCGTCGGCGTCGTCGTAGGCGTCACGAACCGGACCCGAGACCGCGTCGGCGTCGCCGTATCGGACGTCCAGCGACGCCCGCACGGCCGCCTCGTCGCCGACCACGTAGCGGCCGTCGCCGTGGACGCCGACGAACGTCGCCTCGCCGGCGGGTTCGTCGTCGGCCCCGCCATCGAGTTCGGCGGCCGGTTCGTACAGGACCGGTTCGTCGTGGACGGTGCGCCGATCGTACTCGACGCCCGTCGTCCCCTCGATAGCCGCGACGAGTTCGTCCGCGGTCCAGTCGCCGTCGACGACGTAGCCGACCCCCGCTTCGTCCTCGGGGGCCACGTCGAACACGAGCAGTTCGTCCGCGGCCAGCGGGTCGAGTCCGGTCCGGTTCTCGAACGCCAGCACGCCGGTCCCCGTGCCGGTCCGATCGCCCTCGACCGCGGCGAGGTCGGCGAGCAGCCGGTCACCGCCGTCGTCGGCGAGCGCCGCGGCGTCGACGTGAACGAGCGTGCCCGCGTTCGCGGGGGCCTGTGCCACGGGATCACCGTCGACGTCGTCGCCGGATTCCTCGTCGGTGACGAGACCGGCACAGCCGGCCGTGACGACCAGCAACGCGACGCAGGTGACGAGCAGGAGGTGGCGGGGTCGTCGATCGCGACCGATCGACGAGACACGGTCAAACATGTTGAATTTCTCTCAGTCCGAACCGGTTAATGGTTCGGGTAGGTGCGCCACGGCGCACGAGTCCCGATCGGCGGCCAGCCACCGGCCACAGCGGTCGCGAAAAGACCGGCCCGGTCTCGACGGCCTGTCGCCCCAGCCCAGTCGATCCAGTCTCGACACCCGCCAGTCACGTCCCGGCGATCTGGAACGATCGCCAGACCGATATCGGGGCGGCCCAAAGGGGCGAATTATGGATCCGACGGAACTTCGCGAGACGATTCCCGCGCTCGACGACGGCACCTACTGCAACTGGGGTGCCGGCGGACCGAGCCCGCGCCGCGTCGTCGAGGCGGCGGAAGCGGCGCTCGAGCACCACGAGTACGACTCGCCGATGGAGACGGGGATGTATCCCGCAGCGTTCGACGCCTACGACGACGCCCGGGCCGCCGTCGCGGGCTTGCTCGGTGCCGCCCCGGACGAAATCGCGCTGACCGAGAGCACGACCGACGGCATCAACCGCGTCGCCGGGGCCATCGACTGGGACGAGGACGACGTCGTCGTCCGGACGGACCTCGAACACCCCGCCGGCGTCCTGCCGTGGCGACGCCTCGAACGCGAACACGGCGTCGAGGTGCGTGTGCTCGAGACCGATCGCGGAACCGTCGCTATCGACGACGTGATCGACGCAGTCGCCGACGCGACGCTGTTCTGCGTGAGTTCACTGACCTGGACCCACGGCACCCGCCTGCCGATCGCGGAGATCGTCGATATCGCGCACGACGCCGGCGCGATGGTGCTGGTCGACGCCGTGCAGGGGCCCGGCCAGGTCCCCGTCGACGTCGGCGAGTGGGGCGCGGACTTCGTCGCCGCGTCGGGCCACAAGTGGCTGCTCGCGCCCTTCGGCTCCGGCTTCCTCTACGTCGACGAAGACGTCGCGGACGGTCTCGTGCCCGCCGCGATCGGCTACCGGAGCGTCGACGACCCGAACGCGGCCGACTACCGATACCTTCCCGGTGGACGACGATTCGAGGTGGGAACGGCGACGCCCGCCGCTCACGCGGGGCTGGCGGAAGCGATCGCCATCCAGGAGGAGATCGGCATCGAGACCATCACGGACCGGATCGACGCGCTCACCGACCGCCTCGCGGACGGACTCCCAGAGGACCGGTTACTGAGCCCGCGATCGCCCGAGAGCGGCCTCGTGACGGTCGCCGTCGACGACCCCGAGGCCACCGTCGATCGGCTCGCCGAGGAGGGCATCGTCGTCCGATCGTTGCCCGATCCGGCGGCCGTTCGCGTCTCACTCCACGCGGTCAACACGGCGGCGGACGTCGACGCGGTGCTCGAGGCGTTGCGAGCACCCTGAACGCGCGCTCGACCTCGGTCGATCGGGTCCGCGAGCGAATCCTCCCACCGATCGGGAACTGTCGCATACCTGTAAGTCGATGTGCGACGAACGGAACGTATGTTCGACCGAATTCTCGTTCCGACCGACGGGAGCGGCCCGGCAAACGCCGCGCTCGAATACGCCGGCGAGATCGCGGCCGCGGAGGACGTGACCGTCCACGTGTTACACGTGATCGATCCCGACGCCGATCCGGCGGACGTGGAAACACCGCTCGAGAGCAGTCGCAAGTGGGCTGGTGACGCCGGAGCCCCCGTCATCGACGAGATTCACACCGGCGAGCCGCGGGACGCGATCCTCGAGTACGCCGCGACCCGCGACGTCGACGCGATCGTCATGGGAACGCGGGGACGGAGCGGGGTCGGCCGCCTCCTGCTGGGAAGCGTGACGGAAGGGGTCGTCCGCGACGCCGAGGTCCCGGTCCTCGTCGTCCGGGGTGCCGCCGAGGTCGAGCGGCAGTATCCGTTCGAGACGATCGTGGTCCCGATCGACGGCAGCGATCACGCCGACGCCGCCATCGAGCGGGCGCTTTCGATCGCTCGCCACCACGACGCGACCGTCCACCTCCTCTCGGTCGTCGACGTGACTCCGGCCGGGATCGACGAGCGGACCGATCTCAGGCTCGATCGGCTCGAGAACGCCGCCGAGCGGATCATCGACGACGGCGTCGCGACGGCCGAGTCGGCGGGCATCGATCCGGAGACCGCGATCCGGTACGGATCGACGGACCGAACGATCCGGAACTACGTGACCGAGCAGGACGCGACCCTGCTCGTGATGGGGACGCACGGCCGCAGCGGGATCGATCGGCTCCTCATCGGAAGCGTCACCGAACGGGTCCTGCGGACGGCGACGGTGCCGGTACTGACGGTCCGGGCAGCGGACGAGGACTAGGGCTCGATCGCCTCCGGGCGCGAGCGGCCGACTCAGTCGACGAACCCGGAGCGGACGTCGAACCGGGCACCGCCGGCCGCGCTCTCGGTGACCTCGATCGACCAGCCGTGGGAGTCGACGATCGTCGTCACGATCGAGAGGCCGAGCCCCGTCCCGTCGTCGGCGGTCGTGTATCCGGTCTCGAGGACCGCGTCCCGTTCCGATTCGGGGATTCCACGGCCGTCGTCGGCCACGTAGAACCCGTCCTCGGCGCAGCCGACGGTGATGGTGAGGTCCGAATCGCCGTCGGAACTCGCGCCCGGCTCCCTCGAGTCGAGACCGGCCGTCCGGGCGCGATCGTCGCCGGTGTCGACAGTCCCCGTGGGCTGGTCGCTCGCCGCGGACCGGGCGAAATCCCCCGTGGGAACGCCGTGGTCGACGGCGTCGTCGGCCACAGGCCGACTGCTCGCCGAACCGTGTTCGACGGCGTCCTGCCGAGGATGGGAGGCAGGGCTCGTGGAGCCATGCTCCACGGCGTTCCGAAACAGGTTCTCGAACAGCTGCTGGAGCCGTCCCGGATCGGCCAGCACCCGGACCTGCGGGTCGCAGTCGAGTTCGAACGACGCGGTCGGTGCGTCGACGTGGTCCCAGGCCCGCGTGACGACCTGCGCGATCGGGATCGGTTCGCGATCGTCGATCTCCTTGCCCTCGCGAGCGAGCGACAGCAGGTCGTCGATGATCGCCACCATCCGCCCGTGAGCCTCCTGGACCCGCTCGAACGCCGCCGGATCGTCGAGGTCGCGCGCTCGCTCGAGTTCGCCCATCGCGACGGTCAGTGGGTTCCGCAGGTCGTGGCTGACGACGCTCGCGAACTTCTCGAACCGGTCTTTCTGGCGCTCGAGTTCCCGCTCGCGACCGAGCCGATCGAGCGTCGCTTCCAGGCTCGACGCGACGACGCGTGCGAGCGTGACGTCGCTCTCGTCGAACGCGTCCGTCGATCGGGAGCCGACGACCAGGACGCCGTGATCGCCGAGTGGCAGGACGATCTCGCTCCGGATCGGCGACTCGGGAGCGGACACGGTCTCCGCCGCGCGGACGTCGTCGTGGATCACCTCGCGGCCGGTCTCGAAGACCTGCCGGGCGATCCCGTCGCCCCCGCCGAACCGTGGGTGAGCGTCGAGCGCCGCATCAGCGCGCTCCGAGACTGCAGCCGGCTCGAGTTCGTCGGCCGTCTCGTCGTACAGGAACACCCCGTTGAGTTCGAGGTCCAGCAGCTCCGACAGCTGGTGACTCGTCCTGATCGCGACCGCCTCGCGGGTGTCCGCCTCGAGCCACTCACAGACCGCATCGTGGAGGCGACGAAGCTGCCGTTCGCGGCGTTTCTGTGCCGAGATGTCCGCGTTGACGGCGACGAAGTTCTCGATCTCGCCGTCCGCGTTGGTGATCGGCGCGATCGTCTGGTTGACGACGTACGTCTCGCCGTCCTTGCGACGGTTGACGAGCTGGTTCTCCCAGACGTCGCCGCCGAGGATCGTCTCCCACAGCTCCCGGTAGAACGCCCGATCGTGGACGCCGGACTTGAGCATTCGGGGCGTGTTGCCGATCGCGTCCGCGGAACTGTAGCCGGTGACGCGTTCGAACGCCGGGTTGACGTACTGGATCGTCCCGTCGGGATCCGTGATGTAGATCGAGTGGCCCGCCCGCTCGATCGCCTGTCGAAAGCTCCGCAGGCGCTGTTTGCGACGCTTGCGTTCGGAGACGTCCCTGAAGAGCGCGACGACGAGCGGCCGCCCGTCCCGGTCGACGCGTTCGAAGGTGGCTTCCGCCCAGAACTCGTCTCCGCCGGCCGTTTCACACCGCCACTCGACCTGCTGGGTGCCCGACTCGAGCGTCCGCTGGACGACGTCGGTGATCGCCTCCCTCCGGCCGGGGCCGTCCGTCCGGAACCGCTCGATCGAGCAGGCGCAGGCGGCGTCGTGTCGACACCCGGCCAGTTCACACAGCCGCTCGTTGACGTCGACGACCGTGCCGTCAGCCGGATCGTAGACGACCGCGGCGTCGCCGATCGCGTCGAGGATCGCACAGCACCCGGGATCGCGCCGTGAGCCAGACGCTGCAGAAGGTGTCTCGGTCTGCTCGCGAGTCGACGCCGCCCGCTCGATCCGATCGACGAGCACGTCGTACCCGTCCGCTCGACGCACGTAGTCCGTCGCACCCGCACCAAGAACGTCGCTCGCGAGCGCTTCCGATCCGTCCCGTGGAAAGACGAGGACGGGAACCGAGGGATCGCCCTCGCGGAGTCGATCGAGGACGGCGACCGCGTCCAGTCCGTCGGACTCGTGATCGAGGACCACGCAGTCCGGCGAGTCAACCTCGACTCGCTCGAGGACCTCGTCGGGATCCGCGGTCGCCGTCACCGTCCCGGCGGGAAACCGCCGGGAAACGGCGTCGACGGTTTCGCGCCGGGCGACCGGATCGGCCACGAGACAGCACACGCGCGCCGTCATCGATCGACGTGCCGACTGACGCGATCGAATCCCTGACGGTCCGATCGCATCGCCGCTCGTCGATCGTCGACGGCACGATTCCCCGACACCCGCCATCCCTCCTCGTCAGTCGGCATCGTCTCTAGACTAGCGAGGTCACCAGATCGGCATAACGTTTCTTGCCGTTCTGACCTCGTCCCCGCGGGCGGATCCGCCGTCCATCGGATCGGGGGAGAAGCACGACCGATCGGAGAGCGTCACGACGGATGCTGGTGTCGCAACTTCTCGGCAGTCTTCCCGGGGACCGGCGTACCACAGTCCTTGCACTTCCAGGTCGGGTAGACGCCGGTCTCCTCTTTCCGGATGTCCTGGCGGAACTGGAGGGTTGCACCACAGGTGCACCTGTGGGTCGTCAGCGACATACGGGCTAGCTCTCGGCCCAGAAAAATAAGCGGTCCCCCGCGCTGTCGGGGGCTCCGATCGTCACTCCGGATCCGACGACTCCGCCTCGATCGCGGCTTCACACAGTGTCTGGCGCTCGTCGAAGTAGGCCGGCGCGTCGTGGTCCGCCTCGAACTCGACGACGCGGGTCAACGCCTCCTGGCCGTCCTCGACGTCGTCCTGGAGCCGTTCGGCGAGATCGGTGTAGCCGGCGGCGAGGTCCTGGAACGCCTGCATCCGGGCCTGTTTGGCGTCGACGAGCGTCTGCTTCTCCGAGAGGTCGCGCTCCAGTTCCTCGATCGATTCGAGGTCGACGTCCCGCTCGTTCGGCCGGGTCGCCGTCGACGGGCCCTGAGTGCCGCCGACGTCGACGCCCCCGCCCTCGAGGCGCGATCGGATCTCGGCCATCTCCGCGTCGATCTCGTCGAGCAACTCCCTGGCCTCGTCGCCCATCCGTTCGACGTGGCCCGAGAGGAGCCCGGCCTGCGTCCGGCAGTACTCGACGAACTCCGCGACGGTCAGCGAGGTCCCCCGATCGGTGGTCATACCGGTGGATAGGGGCCGGAACCCGAAGTCAGTTGGGACCGGCCGCGAGCAACGACGATCTGACGGGGTGCGGACGTCGATCGACGACGGTTCCGATCGATCGTCGGCGCCGTCGAGGAATGTGGTAGCATACGGCACGGTATCGGCCTTTCAGACCCGTTAAGTCCTTCCGGCCACTGAATCAGCTACGATGGATCGAGCACCGAATCGACCGCCGGAACATGCCAGTTCTGTAACCATATTATGAGCAAGGAGTTCATCGAGGTACGCGGGGCAGAAGAGCACAACCTCAAGGACCTCGACGTCTCGATCCCCCGAGAGGAGTTTACCGTCGTCACCGGCCTCTCGGGATCGGGGAAGTCATCGCTCGCCTTCGAGACCGTCTACGCCGAGGGCCAGCGCCGGTACATCGAGAGCCTCTCCGCCTACGCCCGGAACTTCCTCGGCCAGATGGACAAGCCGCAGGTCGAGACCGTCGAGGGACTCTCGCCCGCGATCTCGATCGACCAGAAGAACGCGGCGAACAACCCGCGATCGACCGTCGGGACGGTGACGGAACTCCACGACTATCTCCGTCTTCTCTACGCCCGCGTCGGCACCCCGCACTGTCCCGAGTGTGGTCGCGAGGTCGGCGAGCAGTCGGCACAGAACATGGTCGAGCGCATCCTCGAACTTCCCGAGGGAACGAAGGCCAAACTCGCCGCACCGGTCGTCCGCGACCAGAAGGGCGCCTTCGAGGACCTGTTCGAGGAACTCGTCTCCGAGGGGTACGCCCGCGTCGAGATCGACGGCGAGGAACACGACCTCACGATCGACGACCCCGACCTGGACGAGAACTTCGATCACACGATCGACGTCGTCGTCGATCGCGTGAAGGTCTCGGCAGCGGACCGACCGCGGATCATCGACAGCGTCGAGACGGCGCTCGACGAGGCCGAGGGCGTTCTGAAAGTCATCCTCCCGGATCCGCCCGAGGAGGCCGCCGAGGACCTCGGCGAGGAAGCCCGCCGGACGGGCGCGCTCGGCGACGAGACCGACGCGGACGATCGGTTCGTCGTCGAGTTCTCGAAGGACCTCGCCTGTACCCACTGCGGGATCGACGTCCCGGAGATCGAGACTCGATCGTTCTCGTTCAACTCCCCCCACGGCGCCTGTCCGGAGTGTGAGGGGCTGGGCGAGACCAAGGAGGTCGACGAGGACCTCGTCGTCCAGGACGAGTCGAAACCGCTCAAGCACGTCTTCGAGCCCTGGAGCTACAACCGATCGTACTACCAGACCCGGCTGGACGCCGTCGCGGAACACTTCGACGTCTCGCTGTCGACGCCGTTCGAGGAGGTAGACGACGAGATCCAGCAAGCGTTTCTCTATGGCACCAGCGAGCAGGTGCTGTTCAAGCGGCACACGAAGAACGGGACCCGCCGAAAGCGCAAGCGCTTCGAGGGCGTCATCCCGAACCTCGATCGGCGATACATCGAGACCGACTCGGACTCGACCCGGGAACACATCGAGGACTACATGTCCGTGACGGAGTGTCCGGCCTGTGACGGCACCCGTCTCAAGCCCGCCTCCCGCGCGGTGCTGGTCGATGGCACCTCCATCACGGAGATCAACGCGATGAGCATCGGCGACGCCCTGGCGCACTTCGAGTCGATGGAGGCCGACCTCACCGAGCGCGAGAAGGTGATCGCCGAGGAGATCTTAAAAGAGATCCGCGCCCGTCTCGGATTCATGTGCGAGGTGGGACTGGAGTACCTCACCCTCGATCGCGAAGCGTCGACCCTCTCCGGCGGCGAAAGCCAGCGCATCCGCCTCGCCACCCAGATCGGCTCCGGCCTCGTCGGCGTGCTCTACGTCCTCGACGAGCCCTCGATCGGGCTCCACCAGCGGGACAACGATCGGCTGCTCGATACCCTGGAAGAGCTTCGAGACCTCGGGAACACCCTGCTCGTCGTCGAACACGACGAGGAGACGATGCGCCGGGCGGACAACGTCATCGACATGGGACCCGGCCCCGGCAAGCGCGGCGGCGAAGTGGTCGTCAACGGCCCCGTCGACGAACTCAAGGCGTCCGAGGAGTCGATCACCGGCGACTACCTCTCCGGTCGCCGGCAGATCCCCGTCCCCGACGAGCGCCGCGACCCCGACGGCGGTCCCGCGAGCGAAGCGAGTGGGACTACGTCGGACGAGGACAGCGAGTCCGACGGCACGCTGACGATTATCGGGGCCCGGCAGCACAACCTGAAGGACCTCGACGTGGACATCCCCCTCGGTTGCTTTACGGCGATCACGGGCGTCTCGGGGTCCGGCAAGTCGACGCTCATGCACGAGGTGCTGTACAAGGGCCTCGCCCGCCGGATGAACGACAACACCTCCGTGATCCCCGGCGATCACGACGGCCTCGAGGGACTGGAGGAAATCGAGACCGTCCGGCTGATCGACCAGTCGCCGATCGGCCGCACGCCCCGCTCCAATCCGGCCACCTACACCAACGTCTTCGACTACATCCGGGAACTGTTCGCCCAGACGAAACTCGCCAAACAGCGCGGCTACGAGAAGGGCCGGTTCTCGTTCAACGTCACGGGCGGCCGCTGCGAGGAGTGTGGCGGCCAGGGCACGGTGAAGATCGAGATGAACTTCCTCTCGGACGTGTACGTCCCCTGCGAGGAGTGTGACGGTGCGCGATACAACGACGCCACGCTCGACGTCACCTACAAGGGGAAGACGATCGCAGACGTGCTCGACATGAGCGTCGAGGAGGCCTACGGGTTCTTCGAGTCCTCGAGCCAGATTCGTCGCCGGCTCAAACTACTGAAAGACGTCGGCCTCGATTACATGCGCCTCGGCCAGCCCTCGACGACGCTCTCGGGCGGCGAGGCCCAGCGGATCAAACTCGCCGAGGAACTCGGGAAGAAAGACTCCGGCGAGACGCTGTACCTGCTCGACGAGCCGACGACCGGGCTCCACAGCGAGGACGAGCGCAAGCTGATCGACGTCCTCCACCGGCTCACGGACAACGGCAACACCGTCGCCGTCATCGAACACGAACTCGATCTCGTGAAGAACGCCGACCACGTCATCGACCTCGGTCCCGAGGGCGGCGAGAACGGCGGCGAGATCGTCGCCACCGGCACGCCGGAGGAGGTCGCGCGCCTCGACGATTCCCACACCGGCCGCTACCTCCGTGACCTGCTCCCCAAGGTCGATCTCGAGGGGCCACGCGGCGAGCGCGTCGAACCCGTGACGGCCCCGATGGACGACGACTGATACGGATTGCTGTAACTATGTACCGCCGATCGTCGACCCCGTTCTGGTGATCGGCGGTAGTTGACTACAGCAGTCCGTATGAGCCCTTCCGTCTCCACCTCAGTTGTCGGCGTGACCGATCATCTCCCGGACCGTCCATGGTGGGAACCGTGCTTATTCCCGTCGGACGACTGCCATCCAGTAGCGCCGCCCGGATCGAACCGGGGTGGCCAACCCAATGACCGATCGAAACGCATCACTCGACGCGACCGGCTGTCTGAAGTGTGGAACGACCATGACCGCCTCCGGCGACCGCCTCACCTGTCCCGCCTGTGGCTGGGGTGAGTGTGCGGGGGCCGACTGAGACGATCTGCTGTCCCGAGGTACCGGCACAATCGCAGGGCGGTTCGCGGTCGTGTCGGAACTGACGGACGGCGGTCCGGGTGACTCGCGATCGGACCAATCGTGACGTCCCATAGCATCCTCGGCGATTTCGTCGAGGTTCGTTTTCGCAGTTCGAGTCGCGACTGTGAGAGCGCTCCTCCCCAGTGCAATTCGTTCGAAAACAGTCGATCAGACACGTCCACGAAACAGCCGATCGAGACCGCTGACCACCCGAACGACCGGAGCCGCTGGCCGCGGAATAGGACCTCCGTGACCGCCGTCAGCCGCCGAGGTACAGCTTCGACACTTCCTCGTTGTCCAGCAGAGCGTCGGCCTCGTCCTCGAATCGGACCGTCCCCTGATCGAGGACGTAACCCCGATCGGAGATGCCCAGTCCCTTCTTGGCGTTCTGTTCGACCATCAGGATCGCCGTGTCCATCGCGTTGACCTCCTGTACGTCCGCGAAGACGTCGTCGGCGGTGTTCGGCGCGAGGCCGGCGGAGGGTTCGTCGATCAGGAGCACGTCGGGTTCCATGACGAGTGCGCGGGCGAGTGCGAGCACCTGCCGCTGGCCGCCCGACAGGTTCCGCGCTTTCGCCGATCGCTTCTCGTCGAGCAACGGGAATCGATCGTACAGCGTCTCGAGGACCGGGTCGAGGTCGTCGTCGCGGGCGACGCCGCCCATGCGAAGGTTCTCCTCGATCGTGAGCGAGCCGAAGACGTTCTCCGTCTGGGGGACGAAGCCGATCCCCTCGCGGACGATGTCCTCGGGGGCCAGTCCGCCGATCTCCCGATCGTGATAGCGCACGCTCCCGGTCCACGGCGACAGCATGCCGAAGGCCGTCTTGAGGACGGTCGACTTGCCGGCGCCGTTCGGCCCGATCAGGCAGACGATTTCGCCCGCGTCGAGGTGGAGCGTACAGTCGTCTAACACCTGCACCTCGCCGTAGCCGCTGTCGACGGCGTCGAGTGCGAGGACGTGGTCGGCGCTCATACGCCACCACCTCCGAGATAGGCGTCGATAACCTGGTCGTCGGACTGGATCGCGTCCGGCGGCCCCTCGGTGAGGACGCTGCCCCGATCGAGGACGACGACGGGATCGGCGAGACTCATGACGAACTCCATGTCGTGTTCGATGAGCAGGAAGGTCGTCCCCTGCTCGTTGAGCCGTCGGATCTGTTCGGCGAGTTTGTTCCTGAGCGTCGGGTTGACGCCCGCGACGGGTTCGTCGAGCAGAAGAACCTCCGGTTCGGCGAGCATCGCACGGGCCAACTCGACCAGTTTCATCTGGCCGCCGGAGATGTCCGTCGCGGGCTGGGTCGCGAGGTGATCGATCTCGAACTCCTCCAGAATCCGTTCGACGTCCGCGAGGTGCTGCCGCTCGTGCTCACCGACGGTTCCGGGGTCGGTGAACAGTTTGATGAACGACTCGCCGGGCTGGTTCCGCGGACCGACGAGCATCGCCTCGCGGACGGTCATCCCCTCGAGTTTGCGGGGCGTCTGAAACGTCCGAATGAGCCCGTGTTCGGCGACCTCGTAGGGCTCTTTTCCGGTGACGTCCGTTCCATTGACTGTGACAGTTCCGCCGTCCGGCTCGTAGAAGCCGGACACGAGGTTGAACAGCGTCGACTTGCCGGCACCGTTGGGGCCGATGAGCCCGGTGATCGTCCCGCGTTCGACCTCGAACGTCGCGTGATCGGTCGCGACGAGCGCGCCGAAGGACTTCTGGAGGTCCTCGACCCGGAGCACGACGTCGTCTTTCGACATGTCGGCGTTCGTCTGAACCACACTCGCGTCCGCGTCGTCGGTCGATTGCGTCTCTTCGAGCAGATCAGTCATCGGAACCACCTCCCTTCGCCTCGCGGACGCCTCGATCGGGTCGGGACGGTGCGGCGTCGTCGACCGCACTCGGCCAGATCAGTTCCCGCTGTGGCGGCAGGATTCCCTGCGGCCGGAACCGCATGACCAGAATGATCAAGAGTCCGATCGCGAGCAGCCTGATCGGGGCCCCCTCGATCGGAAGCCACGAGACGTCGTTGAGGGCCCGGGATCCCTCCCGGATGGCGACGACGACGAAGCCGCCGAGCAGGGCCCCGCGGTTCGAACCGCTCCCGCCGAGGATCACCGCGACCCAGACGTAGAACGTCGTGATCGGGTCGAGTCGCCCGGGGTCGACGAAGAGGTTCAAGTGGGCGTAGAAGACGCCCGCGAGCGCCATGATGAGGCTGCCGAGGACGAACGCCTGCATCTTGTAGGAGTAGGTGTTCTTCCCCAGCGCCTTCGCGAGGTCCTCGTCCGATCGGATCGTCCGGAGGAGTCGGCCCCACGGCGATCGCTGGGCCCGTCGGAGCACGGCGAACGAGCCGCCGAGGAACACGAGCAACAACGCGACGTTGAGCGACTGTTGCCAGAACGAGTAGCCGAGGACGATCGGCGACCCGGGGACGAGTTCGATCTCGAGCCCCGGCATCACGTCGGGGAAGGTTCCGAGCACCGGCCACGACGCGAAGAACGTCGGGATGCCGCGGATTCCGGCGCTCCCGTTGGTCCACTGGCTTTCGTGTCTGACGATCAGCCGGACGACTTCCGCCAGTCCGAGCGTCGCGATCGCGAGGTAGTCCGTCCGCAATCGGAGCGTCGGGATCCCGATGGCCACCGCGACGACGGCCGCGAGGACGAGCGCGACGACCACGCCGAAGACGGGGTCGTAGCCGCCGGCGATCGGCGAGTTGCTCCCGGTCATCAGGGCCGCGCCGTAGGCACCGAGCCCGAAGAAGGCGGCGACGCTGAAGTTGATGAGGCCGGTAAAGCCCCACTGGGAGTTCAGCCCGAACGAGAGGAGCGCGTACATCCCCGCCAGACCGAACAGGAAGAGGAAGTACGACGGGCTGAGGATCCCGGTGAGCAAGAGGAGAACGAGTCCGAGCACGATCAGTCCGATCGCGGCCGTGACCCACTGCTCCGTGGCCGTCAGGTCGTCCCAGTAGCCGCGGGGGTCGGTGAGCGCGCCCACGCTAGACCCCCTCCCCGCCGATAGCCTGGCCGGCGATCCCGGTCGGCCGGACGAGCAACACGGCGACCATGATGAGGAACGCGACCGCGTTCGCGTACTTGATCCCGATGGGGATGCCGACGTCGGTCAGTAGCGGCATCATCTCGACGACCATACCGATGACGAACCCGCCGAGCATCGCGCCGTAGACGGAGCCGATCCCGCCGAGAATCACCGCGGCGAAGATGACCAGCAGGACGCTGAACCCCATCCGAGGCTCGAGGACGTTGAACAGGCCGAGAAAGGCGCCGCCGGCACCGGCCAGTCCCGCGCCGATGATCCACGACCAGCGTTTGACGCGACCGGTCCGGATGCCGCTGGCCCGCGCGAGGTCCGGGTTGTCGGCCATCGCGCGCATCTTCCGTCCGAGATCCGTGTGTTGCAACAGGGTGTGGAGGCCGGCCACGAGGACGGCCGCCGAGACGACGATCGCGACGTCGTGCTGGGTCATCCGAATCCCGTACGGTAACAGCGCCTCGATCGGCTGGACGAACCCGACGTCGTACCGGATCGAGTCCGCGCCGAACCCGAGCTGGATCAGCGCACGGTAGACGAACGCGACCCCGATCGACGTGATCAGCAGGCCGATCGAGCCGATGTCGAGCGGTTCGTAGACGAGCTTTTCGGTGACGATCGCGACGGCCGCCGCGACCGCGAGTCCGATCAGCAACGCGAGGAAGAAGCCGATCGGCAGTCCGAGGACGCTGAACCCGACGCTCCCGACGACGCCGAACGCGACGAGGGTCGCGTACGCGCCGACGGTCATCGTATCGCCGTGGGCGAAGTTCGCGAAGCCGGCGATGCTGTAGATCAGCGAGAGGCCGATGCTCCCGAGAACGATGATACTGCTGTATACCAGTCCGTTGGCAGCGTATTCGATAAGGGACATTGTGGGAGACCGGTTACGATTCCCGGAACTCGATCGATTCGTAGTCGTGGTCCTGGACCTCCATCACGACGAGGCTGCCTCGCGGGTCCCCGTTCTCGTCGAAGTCGATCGGGCCGCTGACGCCCTGGTAATCGATGTCCGACGCGGAGCCACCGTCGTCGAGAATCGCGTGACCGTCCTCGTAGGAGAACACTTCTTCGCCGTCGGGCCGGGTGACGTCGCGGACGACCTCCCCGAGTGCCTCGCCGGTAAACTCGTCGGCCGCCTGGATAGAGAGGGCGGCGGTAATCACGCAGTCGTAGGCGAACGCGGACCAGGCCGTCGGTGCCTCGTCGTATTCCTCCTCGAAGGCAGTCGCGAACTCCTGGTAGTTGTCCTGATCCTGGGGAGCCGCCGGTTCGACGAGTTTCATCCCGTCCATGCTGCCCTCGGGCGTGTTCTCGATCACGGTGTCCCCCCGGTTGGAGTCGGCCCCGTACAGCTGGGCCTCGTACCCGTTCTCGTACATGTTCGTGACCATCGTCGCGAACTCCTGCTGGTAAGTGATACAGAGCCACGCCTCCGCACCGGAGCTGTCCATCTCCGAGACCAGGCTGGTGTAGGACGCGCCCTCGCCGTCGTGAGAGCTTTCGTAGACGACGTCGCCGTCGTAGGCCTCTTCGAAGGCCTCGTACAGGCTCTCACCGAACTCGTCGTTGATGTAGGTCACGGCGACCTCGTCGTACCCGTCCTCGCTGATGATGTCCGCCAGCGCGACCGACTGCGTCCGTCCGCTCGGGGACATCCGGAGGAGCCCCGGCTGGTCGGTCAGGCCGAGTCCGGTCGAGTTCTGGCTCAACTGGACGACGTCCGTTCCCTGGATGACGCTCTCGTAGATGGACATCGACACCCCCGAGCCGACCGCCCCGATGAGGAACGGGACGTTGTTCTGGTTGACGAGTTTCTGTGCCGCGGAGACGCCCGGTTGGGCCTCGCTCTCGGAGTCCTCGACGGTAATGTCGAGATCCTGTCCCTTCACGCCGACGTCGTTGACGTGCTCGAGCGCGAGGTCGACGGCACGCTGGTTCCGTTCACCGAAGTCCGCCAGAGAACCGGTCAGCGAGTCGACCATCCCGATCGTGTAGGTGTCCGAGTCCTCGTTTCCGTCCCCCTCTTCGTCCGTCGTCCCGACGCAGCCGGCCAGTGCCGCCACCCCCAGGGCACTGCCGTACGTCAGGACGTCTCTCCGATTCTGTAGTGATGTGCCATCGTCCGACATAGCTACGCTCTGGGTTGTGAGTACCCCTCATTAATAGCACTCCCGACCATGGTCGACGGGCCCATTCGACGCCGTGACACCGCTCGGTGACCGATCGCCGTCGACGAGCGATCCGGCCTCAGGAAGGACGCTCTCGTGATTCTTCGCGGACGAACGAGTGCGGCGGGCACGCTCCCCCGGTCCGATCGGGCGTCTATGGTCGGGTGGCCGTTTACTCCCTCTCAGTTCGATCGTCCGACAATGCTTCTCCCAGTTGCGAACAATTTCGTCGCCGCCGAAGCGCAGTCGGGGGCGCTGGCACACGTCGACGATCTCAACGAGGACGGTATCGCGGGCATCCTGAACCTGCTCGGCGAGCACTACGACGATCCGGCGGAAGCGGCCGCTGACGCCGACGCCTACGTCGAACTCGTCGAGGCGATCGATCGCGCCGGACTCGATTGTTGCGTCTCGGTGAAACCGTCGCAGATCGGCCTCGATATCGGGGACGACGTCTTCCGGACCAACCTCGAACGGATCGTCGACGCGGGCGTAGAGCACGACGTCTTCGTCTGGATCGACATGGAAGATTACACGACGACCGACGTCACGCTCGATGCGTTCGAACACCACGCACGGGAAACCGACGGGAACGTCGGCGTCTGTATCCAGGCGAACCTGAAGCGGACCCGCGACGACGTCGAGCGACTGGCCGACGTCCCCGGCAAGGTACGGTTCGTCAAGGGCGCGTACGACGAACCGGCCGACGTCTCCTACAAGAAGAAAGCGCAGGTGAACGAGGCGTATCGCGACCTGCTCGCGTTCGCCTTCGAGACGTTCGACGACGGGGTCGCGGTCGGCAGTCACGACCCGGACGTGATCGAGTACGTCGAAGGCCTCGCCGCGGAACACGACACGTCCTTCGAGTTCCAGATGCTCATGGGCGTCCGCGAGGACGCCCAGCACGACCTCGCGGCGGAGTACGACGTCTACCAGTACGTTCCCTACGGGGACAAGTGGCTGTCGTACTTCTATCGGCGCGTCCGCGAACGCAAGGAGAACGCGCTGTTCGCCCTTCGAGCGATCGTCAGCTGATCGGACGACCGATCACTCGATCGGGTCGTCAGGATCGAGGAGTTTCGATTCGGCCTTCCGCAGGTGATCGAGCAAGGTCGTCTTCGAGATGTCGAGTTCTGCGGCGAGTTCGCGAGTCGAGACGCCGCGAGGCCACTGGTAGTAGCCCCGATCGCGCGCGAGTTCGAACACGTCTCGCTGTGTACTGGTGAGCGCGTCCATCCGGCGTTTGCGTTCGGAGTCCCCCGACAGCCTGCTCGTGATGGTCTCGACCGAGACCTCAGCGCCGCCGTCCTCGCAGACGCCGTCGATCGCGCTCTCGATCTCGTCGCGATCGCCGGCGAAACAGACCTCCCAGTACTCCTGTCCCTCCTCGATTCGAACGGGCGCGCTGTGGACGAACCCGTGCTCGAGGAGCGTCGGACAGATCATGTCCTGGGGATCGTACTCGAGGAAGAACTCGGTGACGACGTTCCCCGGAAGCGAGGACGATTGTCGCCGTCCGAACCGTTCCTGGAGTTCGAGCACCTCGCCCGCCAGCGGCGACTCGCGAATCTCGTCGAGCAAGGCCTCGACCTCGGCGGTCGTATCTCCGAACGCGGTGAACAGGCCGTTGACCGGCTGTTCCTCCGCCGTCGGCGCGTTGTAAATCGCGTGTGCGAGAATTCCGCCGCCGACGCGGTCGGTCGATTCGATCGCCCAGCAGTTCGGGTGCCACAGCTCGAGTGTCAGCCGCGTTCCCTGAAGTGGTCGGCTCACGTTCACTGTCAGTCAGTGACGAACCAAGAAGGTCTCGTTTCACGAATCACCACCCTCCCATGGGCGGGTCGCGTTATTCTACCCCGTCGATCGAACCGCCGTCCATGAGTCAGCAACAGCAGGTGTACGGACACCACATCGGCGGCGAGTGGGTCGAGGGCGACGGAACCGAGACGTTCGCGAGCGAGAACCCGGCGACGGGGGAGGAACTCGCGCGGTTCCAGCAGGGCACCGAATCGGACGTCGACGCCGCGCTCGCGGCCGCGGAAGACGCCTTCGAGGAGTGGCGCGAACTCTCCTACATCGATCGGGCGGAGTACCTCTGGGACATCTACCACGAACTGCGCGAACGCACCGAGGAACTCGCCGAAATCGTCACGAAGGAGTGTGGCAAGGAGATCAGCGAAGGCCGCGCGGACGTCATCGAGGCCTACCACATGGTCGAGTGGGCGGCAGGCAACGCCCGCCACCCTCACGGCGACGTGGTCCCCAGCGAGATCGGGAGCAAAGACGCCTACATGCGCCGGAAACCGCGCGGCGTCATCGGCTGTATCACGCCGTGGAACTTCCCGGTCGCGATCCCGTTCTGGCACATGGCGATCGCGCTGGTCGAGGGGAACACGGTCGTCTGGAAACCCGCCGAGCAGACCCCGTGGTGCGGCCAGATCATCGCCGAGATGTTCGAGGACGCCGGCATCCCGGACGGCGTGTTCAACATGGTCCAGGGCTTCGGCGACGCCGGCGCGGCCATCACCGACGACGAGCGGGTCGACACGGTCCTCTTTACCGGCTCGGCCGAAGTTGGCCACGAGATCGCGAGCAAGGTCGGCGGCGAACCCGGCAAACTCGCGGCCTGCGAGATGGGCGGCAAGAACGGCATCGTCATCACCGAAGAGGCGGACCTCGACATCGCGGTTCACTCCGCAGTGATGTCGAGCTTCAAGACGACCGGCCAGCGCTGCGTCTCCTCCGAACGGCTGATCGTTCACGAAGACGTCTACGACGAGTTCAAAGAACGATACGTCGACGTCGCCGAGAAGGTCGCCGTCGGCAATCCCCTCCAGGAGGACACGTTCATGGGGCCCGCGATCGAGGCCGACCACGTCGAGAAGATCCATCGCCACAACCAGTTGGCACGGGACGAGGGTGCCGAGGTGCTCGTCGATCGAGCGGAACTCGACGACGCGGAGATCCCTGACGGCCACAGCGAGGGCCACTGGGTCGGCCCGTTCGTCTACGAAATCGACTACGACACGGACCTGCGCTGTCTCAAAGAGGAGTGTTTCGGCCCGCACGTCGCCCTCCTGAAGTACTCGGGTGACATCGAGGACGCCGTCGAGATCCACAACGACACGCCGTACGGACTGGCGGGTGCGATCATCTCGGAGGACTACCGCCAGATCAACTACTTCCGCGACCACGCCGACCTCGGCCTGGCGTACGCGAACCTGCCCTGCATCGGCGCGGAGGTCCAGCTCCCGTTCGGCGGGGTCAAGAAATCGGGCAACGGCTACCCGAGCGCGCGTGAAGCGATCGAGGCCGTCACCGAGCGGACCGCCTGGACGATGAACAACTCGAAGGAGATCGAGATGGCACAGGGCCTCTCGGCCGACATCACGACCTCGGACGACTGATCGGTCGATCCGATCACCACTTCTCACGACACGCCGACGGCACACCGAGTGGTCGCCACTGTACCCGCACAGTACACTGACCGACGGACTGCCCCTCGACAGTACGCCGATCGCGCCGATCCGAGACACGGTACCCGACCACCCGATCGATCGCGAGGTCAGGTCGGCGGACGCCGGTACTCGTGCAGTCAGCGCGGTGTCGGCGTGGGGGGCCGTTCCGACGCGGCGCTTCGCTCGTGCGGGAACGAGAGCGTCACGATCGTCCCGCCGTCGGGACGATCGGCGAACCGGAGGTCGCCGCCGGCGGTCTGGACGATCCAGTTGACGAGCCAGAGGCCGAGTCCCGACCCGTGATCGAGCGGCGTCTCCCGGCCCTCGAGGACCGCCCGACGCTCCGTCTCCGGAATGCCGTCGCCGTCGTCCGCGACGGTGAACTCGAGCCGGGATTCCGTCTCGTAGGCGACCGTGCGGACGCCGAGTTCGATCGTCGGGGTCCCGTCCCCGGTGCCGCCGGTATCGTGGTGTTCGGCCGCGTTGTCGACGAGTTCGTTCAGGGCATCGACGACGCTGCCGTCGACCGTCGGCGCGGTCGCGCCGGCGGTCTCGATCCGGGACACGATCCGCGCGGACGGGTAGGCTGCCGTCGCCCGATCGGCGGCCGACCGGACGGCCTGGGAGGCGTCGATCACGTCCGCCTGACCGCGGCGCTCGAGCGTCCGCTCGACGTCCCGGGCCTTGTCGGCGGTGGCAAGCAGGTCGTCGATCTCCCGAAGGATGGGGTCGACGTGGTGTTCGCGGAGGCGGTCGTCCCGATCGCCGATGAGGTTGGCGTGGCCCTGGATCACGGTGAACGCGTTCCGGAGGTTGTGCCTGAGGACGCGGTTCAGGACCTGGATCCGCTGTTCGCGATCGCGTTGCTCGCTGACGTCGCGGGCGACGACCACGTAGCCGTCCGCGAGCGAACTCGCCGTCACGTCGAGCGGGAACGTCGTCCCGTCGGTCCGTTTCCCGGTCAGCGTCCCGCGCCAGTAGTGGCGATCGGCGAGCGCGGGGACGACCTCCTGCTCGATGCACCGCCTGGCGGCGCTGGTGTACGTGTCGCCCCACTCGCGGCCCTCGAGTTCGGCCCCGTCTCGCACGCCGTAGAGGGTGGCGTAGGCGTCGTTGACGTAGCTGTACCGATCGTCGCTGACGATCGCGATGCCGTCCATCGACGCGTCGACGGCGCGGGAGAGCCGCTCGTTTTTACGGTGGTGGTGTGACAGTTCGACGTAGACGTGACCGAGCACGCCGCCGAAGCCGGCACCGACGCTCACCGCGCTCAGTGCCGGCTGTGCGATATCGCTGTAGACGCCGGTCCGGAGCCAGAGCAAGTAGATGCTCCACGCGCTGAGTACGGTGGCGGCCACGCTGCAGCCGATCGAACACGCGGTGACGATCGTCGACCGATCGTCGGTTCGCTCGTCACGCACCACTACGCCGTACCAGAGTAGCACCGTCCCGACGAGAATCGGCAGCGACAGTTCCAGCAGGAGCGTCGAAAGCGGACCCCCGAAGAACGCGACGTAGATCCCCGAGAGGGCGTACAGTCCGACGCCGACGATCGCTACCGAGTACTCGTGGATCCGTTCGAGCGCGTGGCGAGCGACGGCGATCATCGGAGAACCAGTGTGGAGTTTCGACACGAATATGATAAATTAATTGGCAGGGTTTTTGACACGGTGACGGAGATGCCGCGGGCCGTTTCCGGGTCGATACTATCGGACCCGACTGACGTGGCCCGACCGGGCGACAGCCAACTCGATCGGCGAGGTACCGACCAACCCCGATCGACCGGGACAACGTTTCTCACTGCCGGCCTCGTAGCGCTAGCTATGATGATCGGCTACGTCGCGATGCGGGATCGACTCCTGGTCTGCGAGGGGGACGGGACCGACGAGTGGGAGACGGAGACCGCGCTCCAGGGCCACGATCTGGAGTGTGTCGCGGCCGCCTCGGAGCGCCCGGACCGGGTCTTCGTGGGGACGTTCGGGAACGGACTTCGCCGGAGCACCGACGGCGGGGACTCGTTCGATCGAGTCGACGCCGGGTTCGTCGGGAGGGAATCCGCGCCCGAGGGAGACGACGCGAGCGAGGACGTCGCCGTGATGTCGCTGGCGATCAGCCCCCACGACCCCGACGTCGTCTACGCGGGCACCGAACCGAGTCGGATCTACCGATCGACCGACGGCGGGGACTCCTGGACACACCTCGGCGGCCTGACCGACCTGCCGTCCGCCTCAGAGTGGTACTTCCCGCCCCGGCCCCACACCCACCACGTCCGCTGGCTCGAGGTGGACCCGTTCGACCCCGATCGGCTCTGGCTCGGCATCGAGGCCGGTGCGTTCGTCTACAGCACCGACGGCGGCGAGACGTGGACCGAGCGGCCCCCTGGCTCGCGCCGGGACAACCACAGTCTCGCCGCCCGCCCCGATCGGGAGGGGCGCGTCTACGCCGCCGCGGGCGACGGCTACGCCGAGAGCGACGACGGCGGCGAACGCTGGCACCAGCCGCAGGCGGGACTGGACCACCGCTACTGCTGGAGCGTCGTTCCCGATCCCGCCGACCCCGATCGAGTCCTGGTCTCGAGTGCGGCCGGCGCGCGGACGGCCCACACGCCCGATCGGGCCGACTCGCACGTCTACCGCCGCCACGGGGCCGACGCCGACTGGGAGCGCCTCGACGGCCGCGGACTGCCGACCGGCGAGGGGGTCGTCCGGGCCGTCTTCGAGACGACCGACGAGAACGGAGACGTCTACGGGGTGACCAACCGCGGGCTGTTCGTGACCCGGGACTTCGGCGACCGGTGGGACCGCGTCCCGATCGACTGGGCCGACGACCTCGAGACGCTGACGCCGCGCGGACTGGCGATGCTCCCGGTGTGAGTCACGCCGAGGCGTCCTGCCGATCGAGGACCGCGACGATCGCGACGGCGTGAACGGGAGCCACGAACAGGCTGCTCAGCACGGTCCCGAACGGGAGGGAAGCGAGGAGCCACGCCGAGAGGCCGAGCAGGAGAACCAGTCCGAGGATCGACCAGCCTCGTCCCGCGACCCGGCGACGACTCCGAGCGAGGACGTGCCGCGGCGATCGGCCCGCGACGAGCAGGCCGGGAAGGGGGAACAGCTGGACGATCACGACCAGGTAGAGCGCCAGCGGCACGAGTCCGAACAGCCCCATCGCCTGAAGCGCGTCGATCGACCCGAGCAGGCGGTGGCCGAGATCCATCGCGACGACGAAGGCGAACAGCGACGTGACGGCGCGGCGGTCGGGCTCACGGCCCATCGCACGGGCCATCGTGAGCGCCCCGGCGACGCTGATCGCGACCAGCGAGAGGATCTGGAGTCCGACGCTCCAGACCAGAAACGGGAATTCGAGCGCCACGAGCGACTCGTAAGGGAGCGTCGTCTGCGCAATCCCCGTCGGGTAGCCGACGAACTCGACGGTGATGTCGAGGCCGTTCGACCCGAACCCCGCTTCTCGCTCTACCGCCGGGATCGGGTCGCGTCGGCGGAGCCAGTCGATCGCCGCGAGCAGGAGGCCGACGACGGCGAACGGGACGAACAGGACGGGATCCCGCCGGAGCTGGTCGATCGTCGCCGAGAACGAACTCGACGGCGTTCGGGTTGCGCGGCCGCCACGACCGGCGTTTCGATCGTCGTACTCGCCACCCATGCTACCCGGCCTCCTCGAGCGCGACGATACCGTCGGTCACGGCGACGTACAGGGTTCCGTCGCCGACGATCGGCTGCGAGAACCCGATGGTGTCCGTCTCGTAGGTCCACCGCCGATCGCCCGTCACGGCGTCGATCGCGACCAGTTCGTTCAGCCAGTGGTAGCCGAGGTAGAGGACGCCGTCGGCGACGACCGGTTCGACCTGCCTGGCGTAATCGATCGACCAGACTTCCTCGCCCGTCTCGAGATCGATCGCGTGGAGCGACCCATCGCCGTCGGTGACGAATACGACGCCGTTCGCGACGGCGGCGCTCCCCTCGGTCGCGTTCCCGCCGTGGTCGTACTCCCACAGGACGTCCCCGGAGTCCGGATCGAGAAACGACACCGCCGTTCTACTGGGAACGACGAGTCCCTCACCCGTCGCGGTCAGGGCGAGAAGCTGGCGAGTGATCTCGCCGTCACTCCGGTCGAGTGTCACGCTCCAGCGGCGCTCGCCCGTTTCGGCGTCGAAGGCAGCGACGTCGCCGGCGCTGCTCGAGACGTAGACGGTCCCGTCGCGAACCGCCGGCCGGTGTGAGCCGATCGATCGCGGGTCGCCGATCGTTCGTTCCCAGCGGCGGCGGCCGCTGTTCGCGTCGAGGGCGACGACGCGATCGGTGTCGGGGACGATGGCGTAGACTGACCCGTCGGCGGCAACCGGCGACTCGCCGGGGGACGCTCTCGTCGAATACGCGGATTCCCGTCCGGGGCCGTGCCATCGTTCGCTCCCGAACGCGAACCCCCCGAATTCGTACCCGCCGCCGGCATTCAGTCCATAGACGCCCTCGGAACCGGTGACGGCCAGCGTCTCGGTCCGATAGGCGCTCGCGTCGGCCCGGGCCAGCGACGACAGGTACGACCCAGTTCGAGAGAAGCGAACCTCTCCCGTCTCCCGATCGAGTGCGACGAGTCCCTGTCGATCGACCGTGAAGAGTGCGTCCCGTACGAGAATCGGGGCAGTCACCCCGTACGTCGACTCGTCCAACCGTTGCTCCCACACGATGCTGGCGTCGTCTTTCGGCCCCGACGCGTCGGGGTTGTGTCCGGTTCCGGCGGGGTCGTACCGGGCCATCGGCCAGTCGAACGCGGTCGACCGGTCCGCGGAGACGGTGGCCGGGAGCGGGACCCGGCGCGAGTCGCTGACGGCCGAACTCCCGAGAAGGCCTGCGAGGGCGAGGCCACTGCCCGCGAGTACTCGTCGTCTGGAGGGCATCGGTCGCCATATCGGCCGATCGTCACGTAAGTTTTGTCATCTATCCGACCGAAAGAACAGGACGAGGAGTCGTTACCGCTCCGAGTCGCGGCCGAGCCCCGGGATGAGACCGCCGCGCCGATCGGGGACGTGGACCGTGTGGTCGTCCTCGTCGACGAGCGTCGCGGTGAACGCCAGGCCGACGACGCTCGCGAGGATGAGCAGCCCACCGACGGCCACGAGCGAACCGACGCCCTGCAGGAAGAACCCGAGGACGAGTACCAGCGAGCCGACGACCTGGACGCCGAGCAGGCCGCCGAAGACGATCGTTTCTGTGTCCATGCTAGCACGGACGATCCGGACGGACGTAAAGGAATCACGCCGTGTGCCTGTATATCCGTCCGGTTGACCGGTTTCGGTTGCGTCCGGCGGTGAGAGCCGGCTCGATCGGGAATCAGGAGGGGACACTGGTCGGCCGAAGCGGTGACGGCCCCCCGGCTTCGAAATCCTTTTAGGCGCTACACGGGGATAGTAGGGTAACTGAGTGATATCATGGACGTCGACATCATCTCCGAGGAGGAGAACCCCATGTTGCATCGAACGGACGTGACTTTCGAACTGTCACACGAGGACGCGACGCCCGAACGCCTGCAGGTCCGGGACAGCCTCGCCGCGAAACTGAACAAGGACGCCGACGAGGTCGTCATCCGCAAACTCGACACCAAGTTCGGGATGCGCAAGACGGTCGGCCAGGCGAAGGTCTACGACACGGCCGACTACGCCCGCGAGGTCGAGCAGGACCACATGCTCGAGCGCAACAAGATCGGGGTCGAAGAGGAAACCGAGGCGGACGCCGAAGCGGAGGAAGCATAGATGGCGCGCTACGAACTCTACGACGAGGACGGCAGTACGGACCGCGAGCAGTGCCCCCGCTGTGGCGACGCGTTCCTCGCCGACCACGGCGATCGGACCCACTGCGGCAAGTGCGGCTACACCGAGTGGGAATAACGCCGTAGAGCCCACCGAGTCGTGAGCACTGGTATTCGAGTACTCGGGATCGAGGGTACCGCCTGGGCGGCCAGCGCGGCCGTCTACGATTCCGGGACTGACGAGGTATTCATCGAGAGCGACGCCTACCAGCCCGAGAGCGGCGGCATTCACCCGCGCGAGGCCGCCGAACACATGCACGACGCGATCCCGCGCGTCGTCGAGACGGCGCTGGATCACGCTCGCGAGACGGGCGATCGGCCCGAGGCCGAGTCCCCGATCGACGTCGTCGCCTTCTCCCGCGGTCCCGGACTCGGCCCCTGTCTGCGCGTGGTCGGGACGGCCGCCCGATCGCTGAGCCAGACGCTCGAGGTACCGCTGGTCGGGGTGAACCACATGGTCGCCCACCTCGAGATCGGCCGCCACACGTCCGGCTTCGACTCGCCGGTCTGTCTGAACGCGAGCGGCGCGAACGCGCACCTGCTGGCCTACCGCAACGGCCGCTATCGGGTCCTCGGGGAGACGATGGACACCGGCGTCGGCAACGCGATCGACAAGTTCACCCGCCACGTCGGCTGGTCACACCCCGGCGGGCCGAAGGTCGAGGAAGCGGCGAAAGAGGGCGAGTACGTCGACCTTCCGTACGTCGTCAAGGGGATGGACTTCTCCTTCTCGGGGATCATGAGCGCCGCCAAGCAAGCCTACGACGACGGGGTTCCGGTCGAGGACGTCTGTTACTCGCTCCAGGAGACGGTTTTCGGAATGCTCACCGAGGTCTCTGAACGGGCGCTCTCGCTGACCGGCAGCGACGAACTCGTCCTCGGCGGGGGCGTCGGGCAGAACGCCCGCCTGCGCGAGATGCTCCGGGAGATGTGCACGCAACGCGGAGCCGAGTTCCACGCGCCCGAGCCGCGATTCCTGCGGGACAACGCGGGAATGATCGCCGTCCTGGGCGCGAAGATGTACGACGCGGGCGACACCCTCGCGATCGAGGACTCGTGCGTCGATCCGGACTTCCGGCCCGACCAGGTCCCGGTCACGTGGCGAGCGAGGTCCGAACGAAGCGAGGGCCTCGGATACGCGAGCGGTGACGCCAGGAACCGCGAGCAGACCGACGAACCGGAACTCGCCCCCGGTCGCGGCGACGGCCCCCTGCAGGGCGCCGAAGCGATCGTCGACCTCGATCCCGAGGCCGGCCGGGTGACGAAACACCGCGAGGCCAAGACCTACCGTCACCCCGCTCTCGACGATCGACTCCGTCGGGAACGAACCCGCATCGAGGCCCGCCTCACGAGTCAGGCCCGCAGGGAGGGCGTGCCGACGCCGGTGCTCTCGGACGTCGACCCCCACGAGTCGCGACTGGAACTCGAGTACGTCGGCGATCGGGACCTCCGGGCGATCGTCCGGGGTGCGGACACGGCTGCCGCGGCCGATCGAGTCCGTGACGTCGGCCGGCACCTCGCGCTGTTGCACCGGGCCGGGTTCGTCCACGGCGATCCGACGACGCGGAACGTCAGAGTCAATTCGGACCGTACCTACCTCATCGACTTCGGCCTCGGCTACCACACCGATCACGTCGAGGACTACGCGATGGATCTCCACGTCTTCGACCAGAGCCTCGTCGGCACTGCGGCCGATCCCGGCCCCCTTCGGGAGGCCGTCCGCGAGGGGTATCGCGAGGCCGGGCAGGAGCGGGTTCTCGATCGGCTCCGGGAGATCGAAGGACGCGGGCGGTACGTCGAGGGCGATTCGTAGCTCCGTCGCCGGACGGCCGGACGATCGCGGGAATCGCGATCCCGTTCGAGGGATTCATTCGACGGTTCAATCGGCGTGCCATCGAATCCAGTTTCCGTACGATTCGAACCGTGCGAGCCGCGATTCCGTCGCGTCCCCGTCGACGAACGTCACCAGCCTGTACGTCGGTTTCCCGAGTTCTTCGTCGGGATCGATAGCGAGCCACCGAACGGGCTGTTCAGTGCTGTACTCGGCGAGGAGCGATCGAAGGTGCGCGATCGTCTCGGCCTCGAGTTGGTAGAGAACGTGCGTGCTGAACACGACGAGCGCGGGGTCGGCCGGCGCTTCCGAGAGCTGCTTCGGCAGTTCCTCGAGGACGTCCCCCTCGACGAGCGCTGGTGGATTCTCACGTGCCACCTCGATCGCGGCGGCGAGCCGATCGCGGCGGCGACGGCGGCCGGGAGGAATCAACGCGCGAAGCCACCGAACGTCGTCCTCGTCCGTCACGTCGAGGGGGTTCAGATCGATACCGCGCCGACGAGCGACCGGGGGGAACGTCCGGGAGAGCGGCGGCCGGCGCTCTCCGCGCACTTCGGTCGCGATCGTGACCGGTGAATCGGGGTCGCCGAACGTCCTGACGCCGGAAACATCGTACCGGTACCGATCCCAGTTGAGGTTGAGGCCAGCACTCGACCCGATCTCGATCTGGGCCAGGGAGTCGGTCGCTGCGGTTCGGGCGACGTGTTCGAACGCCGGACAGAGGACGGCCGAACGGCCGACGTCGTTCGTCTGGCAACGACGCGTCGCGATGACGGACCGCAACCGTTGCTCGTTCACCAGGCAAAAGTCGCGGAAGTGAGGGACCGGATCGTCGTCGGGTTCGTCTCCGCCGCACGAGGGGTAAAACCGGGCGAGCGGGTGCTCCCGGCCCTCCAGCAAGAGCGCCTGTACCGCCGCGAGCAGGAGCTGTGGTTCGGGCTGTCCCGCACTGGCTTCCGACGAGACGTCGAGGAGGTCGGGATCGTCGGCCACGGCCCTGGTGAGGACCGCGTACAGCGGCGACGTCTCCTCGACCCACTCTGCGTACCGTCTGAACGTTTCGGCGCGGTCCATGCACCCACATATCAGACACGCTTCATGAAAGTTTGCCCGCAACTCCGTTGGGCCAGCTCGCGACGCGACTCGACGGCACCGAGACCGGGTCAGCGACGATCGACGATAGCGCGGGACCGAAGGTCCCGCGGACCATGCGAACGGCGCTTCGCGCCGTGAGCGGACGTCGCCCGCGAACTGGACTGCGGGACCGCGACAGCCGCGGAACGCCTCCAGAAGGAGGAGTCGAAACTGATCGGAGCGCTGTTCGAGCGGTGACGGTCGATCGTGAACCGCGCTCTGGAAGATCGAGGCCGGTTCCCGCGGTGAGAGTGGATGGCCGGAGTTATTTCGGGACGCCCAGCGGTCGTTTACAGTTCTTGCAGAGGAACAGATTTCGATTCCCGTAGAGGCTGATGTCGTTCCCGTCGAACTCGACTTCGGTCACCTCGTGTCCCTCGACGAGTTGCGCTTTCGATTCGATCGTCGTTTCGCAGTCCGGACACGTAAGCTCGGAACCCATTGGGATACGTACGAAATCCGCGCGTAAATAGGTATCTCGGAACCGCTCGGCGGGGGAACGACCGTTTCGCCCGGTAGGTCGACGGTTGGAGATCGGAGGCTGTCGATCGGAAATCGGGGGGCTCTTGTCCGGACTGGTCCAGATCCGATCGATGAGCGACGTCCTGCTTACGGGGTACGGACCGTTCGGCGAGTTCGAGCGGAATCCCGCACTCCGGCTCGCGATGCGACTCGACGGCACCGAGGTCGGCGCCGGCTCGATCGTCGGCCGGGAACTCCCCGTCGCGTTCGATCGGGCGGCACCGCAACTCGAGGCCGCCGTGGAGGAACACGATCCCGCGATCGTCTGTGCCCTCGGGCTGGCCGGCGGCCGCAACGCGCTGACGGTCGAACGGGTCGGGATCAACCTCCGGGATACGGACGGCGTCCCGGACAACGCCGATCGAGAAGTGATCGACGAGTCGATCGCTCCCGACGGTCCGGACGCGTACTTCGCGACGCTCCCGGTGCGGGAGATGAAAGACGCGATGCGAGACGCGGGCGTCCCGACGCGGCTCTCGACCGACGCGGGGACCCACCTCGTAACAACCTGCTGTACGCGACACGGCACCTCGCCGAGACGACGGCCCGCGACTTCCGGGCGGGGTTCGTCCACGTCCCGTTCTCGCACGGGCAAGCAGCCGCACGGGACGAGGGCGAGCCGAGTATGGCGATCGAGACGATGGAAACCGGGATCGTCACAGGCCTCGAGACGGCACTCCGTACCGTGGACGATCCGGACACCGGTACCGACGCGGACCCCGGGAAGTGATCAGGTACCGCGACTGAACAATTTCCGGTATCGAGTCGGGCACACAATACTCTTATCGGGGGAGGCCGTACGTTCGCCCATGGCAGACAAATCCACCTCCGGTGAGGTTCTCGGGGTACCGTACAACTTCGAACGACCGAGCATCGGGCGGATGCTCTCGTCGTACTGGCGGCCCGGCGAGGGAATGCTCGTCGAGAAACCCTTCGGCGTCGGCTACACGCTGAACCTCGCCAACTGGCGATCGTGGGTCGTCGTCCTCGTCGCCGGCGCGCTCCTCTGGCAACAGGAACAGGGTGCAAGCGAGAGCACCGACGACACCGACGACGAACCGGTCGAAGTCATCGTCGACGACGAGAGCGGCGACTGATACGGACTGCTGTAGTCAATTACCGCCGACCACCAGAACGTGGTCGGTGATCGGCGGTAAATAGTTACAGCAATCCGTATGAGTCTCGGCGATCGCGTTTTCTGACAGCAGTGGCCCCGAGAGACGCCCAGCGGCGGGTCGATCGGTGCCCTAATCAGACGCTGTAGTCCGCCACGAATCGCTCGAGCGCCTCGTGATCGACCGATCGGTACGGCACGGACAGCGGCGAGATGCTGGTCCGATCGGCGAGGATCGCCCGGCGATCGGTGCCGGGGTCGTCGGGGATCGATCCGTCTGCCATCTGCTCCCAGAGCCGGTTGTGGAGCCGGAACTGGCCGTTCTCGACGCTTCCGTCCATCTCGTAGACCGTGGACGGGCGGGTGAGTTCGACGGCCCTCGTCTCCCGGTGGGGCCCCGGCGTGTTGACGTTGAGATAGTCGATTCGCTCGAAGACGTCGTTCGCGAGGGCGTACTCGACGAGGTCGGCCGTCAGCGTCGCCGGTTCCGCGAACGAGTCGGGCGTGAGGTCACCGTCGTGGTCGAGCGTGTTCATCGAGACGGCGATCGAGGGGGTGTCGAGAAAGGCGGCCTCCATCGCGGCGCTGACCGTGCCCGATCGCGAGAGGACGTACGCCCCGAGGTTCGCGCCGGGGTTACAGCCGGCGACCACCACGTCGGGTTCGGGGTCGAGCGCACCGAGTCCCACGACGACGCAGTCGCAGGGCGTCCCGTCGATCGCGTAGCCGAGGTCGTGATCGGCGTGGGGGACCGGACTCGAGAACTGCGCGTCCGCGAACCCGATCGTGGGTTCGTCGTCCTCGCCCGCCGTTCGACCGTACGTGAGCGAGCGGCCGACCGCGCTCCGGTTGTCCGCGGGTGCGAGCACCCGGACCGAGCCGATCGACGAGAGTTCGTCGGCCAGCGCGCGGAGGCCGGGCGCGTCGATGCCGTCGTCGTTGGTCAGCAGGATGTGAGGACCGTCGCTCATCTATCCGATGCTGGACCGGCGGTGAGTAAAAGCTAGCCGGTTGGGGACACGCGCTCTGCCCGACGGACGCCGGTCAGTCGATCGAGACCGACGTTCCTCGCTCGGCCGAGCGGTAGATGGCGTCCATCACGCGCTGGACGGTCAGCGCCTGATCGACGGTGCCGAGTCCGTGGGGAGACCCTGCGGCGACGGCCTCGAGGAACCGCCTGTCGCTGCCCTCCCAGCCGGTGTGGTCGATCGATCCCTCGGTCAGCGTCGCGTCGAGGTTGTGGTCCGTCCCCTGCGTGCCGCTTCGATACAGGGTGAGGGCCTCGCCGCCGAGTTCCAGTTCGGCGCCGGCCTCGGTGCCGCGGACGACGAAGTCGTTCGTCTCGGCCTGGTTTGCGGCCCAGGTGACCTCGAGCGAGACGGTCCGATCGTCCGCACAGCGGATCATCGCCGTCGCCGAGTCCTCGACGTCGAACACCGCGTCCTCGGTCTCGTCGTACCAGTCGCCGGGATCGACGTAGTCCTCGCGCCGGCCGAACTCGGTCCGGGTGACGGCGAAGACCTCCTCGACGTCGGGATAGCCCATGAGATAGAGCGCGAAGTCGATCGCGTGGACCCCGATGTCGACGACGGCACCGCCACCGGCCAGGTCCTCGCTGGTGAACCACGACCCGACGCCGGGGATGCCCCGCCGTCGGACGTAGTTCGCGTCGACGTGGGTGACCTCGCCGAAGTAGCCGTCGTCCCGGTAGTCGGTGAACACCGCCGGGGCCGTCGCGACGCGGTTGTGGAAGTTCACCGCGCAGAAGCCCTCGGCCTCCGCTGCCGCGTCGGCGATCCGTTCGGCGCTCGCGAGGTCGTCCGCGAGGGGTTTCTCGCAGAAGACGTCGTAACCGCGATCGAGCGCCGCGACGACCGCCCCCTCGTGGTACGTGTTCGGGGTCGAGACCGCGACGGCGTCCAGATTTTCGCCGTCGTACATCTCCGCGAACTCCTCGTAGGTCCGCGCGTCGTACGTCTCCGCGAACTCCGTGCGCGTCTCGGCGACGAGGTCGGCACCGGCGACGACGTCGTGGCCGAACGCCTCGGCGTTGGCGGCGTGTGTCTGTCCCATGAACCCGAGTCCGACGACGCCCAGACGGACGCGATCGTCTGCATTACTCATATGTCGAGTAAATGTCTCTCGTCGGTGAAAGAAGTATGCGTGGCGGCGACTCCTCGGCACCGACGACGATCGTGGCCCCGCCGATCGCTACCGATCGACTTCGCCCATGATGCAGTCCAGGCTCCCGATCGCCGCGATCAGGTCGGCGACGTACTCCCCGCGGACGATCTCGGGGAGGACCGAGAGGTTCGAGAAACAGGGACTGCGGATCTTGAACCGGGCGGGCGTGTCGGTCCCGTCCGATCGGATGTAGATCCCGAGTTCGCCCTTGGCACCCTCGACTGCACGATAGATCTCGGCGTCTGGGTCGGGTTTGAGCGTTCTGGGGACGTTGGCCTGGATCTCCCGCTCGTCCTCGGGCCAGTCCGCAAGCAGGTCGAGACACTGCCGGACGATCTTGGCGGACTCCTCGACCTCCCCCATTCGGACGAGTACCCGCGAGTAGTTGTCGCCGTCCGGTTCGGTGACGACGTCCCAGTCGAGGTTCGGGTAGTAGCCGTAGGGGTCATCGCGCCGGAGGTCGTAGTCGATCCCGGAGCCGCGAGCGACCGGCCCGGTACAGCCGTACTGTCTGGCCGTCTCCGGATCGAGGACGCCGGTGTCGACGCACCGGTGCTGGAACACCTCGTTTGTGACGAGCAGATCGTGGTACTCGTCGATCTTCGCGGGGAGGCCGTCGAGGACGTCCCTGACCCCGGCGAGGAACTCCTCGCGGGGTTTAGGCAGGTCCCACGCGACCCCACCCAGCCGGAAGTAGTTGAACATCATCCGCTGGCCGGTCAGATCCTCCAGAATATCGAGCACGAGTTCCCGATCGCGCATGGCGTACTGGAAGGTCGCGGTGAACTCCCCGACGACGTCGAGCGCGTAGGTGCCGAGCGCGATGAAGTGGGCGGCCATCCGGGAGAGTTCCGCGCCCATCGTCCGGACGATCTGTGCGTACTCGGGGACCTCGATGTCGGCCAGGTCTTCGGCGGCGCGGGCGTAGGCCCACTCGTTCAGCAGGCCCGACGACACCCAGTCCCAGCGATCGGGGTAGGGCATGATCTGGTGACGGTACGTTCCCTGCTGGCACAGTTGCTCCTCACAGCGGTGGATGTAGCCGATGTCCGGGTCGACGTCGACGACGGTCTCCCCGTCGAGGACGGTCTCGACGTGGAGGACGCCGTGGGTCGAGGGGTGGTGCGGGCCGATGTTGAGAAACATCGTGTCCGACTCGGGGTCGCGCTCGTCGCCGGCGATCGGGTTCGCGTGCTCGGACAGCGTGACGACCTGTGGCTGATCTTGATCGTAGTCGAGCGAGAGGGGGTGGCCCTGCCACGTCTCGGGCAACAGGATTCGCCGCAGGTCGGGGTGGTCCTCGTACTCGATGCCGACGAGGTCGTAGGCCTCCCGCTCGTGCCAGTTGGCCGTCGGATACACCGACGCGGCCGACTCGCCCACCGGGTCGTCAATCGGCGTCGGGACGACGACGCTCGCCTCGCGGGTCGGGTCGGCGTAGGATCGCAGGTGGTAGATCGTCTCGAACCGATCGGGGTACTGCTGGGCCGTGACGCAGGCGCAGTGGTCGAACCCGGCCTCGTCCCGGAGCGCGGTCAGCGCCGACTGTACGTCGTCCGGTCGGACGACGACCCCGGGCGCGTTCAGGTGGTCGTCGCGATCGATCGCGTACTCGGAGACCACGTCCGGGAGGAGACGATCGGTTCCCGATCCCTCGGGCGACTCCTCGAGTGACGAGTGTGCGGCCATACCCCCTGTTTGGGACAGGACGGGCGAGTCGCTACTGCGCCACGGGCTAGGCTATTTATATTAGCCTCCTGAACCGTACGGCCATGAAGACCGTCCGGCTCACCCTCCAGCATGACGCCGAGACGGTCCATCCGATGCACCGGTTCGTCGCGGATCACGACGCCTTCGAGGACTATCGGATGGTCCACGGGAACTTCTCGGGTGCCGACGAACACGCGTTCATCTTCCACGTCGTAGGCGATCCCGATGTCTACGAGACGGCGCTCTCGGAGTTCGGCGGCGTCGAATCGTACGATCTCACCCGGACGGGCGACCGCTCGTTCTCGGTCTACGTCCGCGACGTCCCCGACGACGTCGGCAACCAGTTGATCGAGACGTTCTCCGGAGGGAGTCTCGTTCCGCTCCCGCCGCTCGAGTACCGATCGGACTGGTCGGTCCGCTTTTCGGTCGTCGGCGAACCCGAGGACCTCAAACGGGCGCTGGCGCAGATCCCCGACGGGATCGAACCGACCGTCGACGGGGTCGGCGAGTACGACGGTAGCGACGCCGTCACCGGGGCGCTGACCGCCCGACAGCGCGAGGCCCTCCGCGTCGGTCGCGACCTCGGCTACTTCGACGTGCCGCGATCGGCGAGCGTCGAGGACGTGGCAGCGGAACTGGACTGCGCACCGGGGACGGCCGCCGAACACCTCCGGAAGGCGGCGGCGACGGTGATGGACGAACTCGAGTTGTAAACGCGAGCCAGAATCGATCCGACAGCAGTCGTCCGATCGTCATCTCCGTTCGACCGCTGTCCGTGCGTCCGATCGCCGGCCCTACGCCCGGCCGCCGTGTTTGCGGTACCAGACCTGCTCGCCGATCGGGGACTCGTCCGGGTCGATGTCCAGTCTGCGCAGGACCAGGTCCCGGACCGCGACCGTGACGACGAGGTCGATCGTCTCTCCGGCCTCGGTCCGGACGGCGACCACGCAGTGGCCGTCCCGCTCGTCGATGCGTTCGATCGTGCCGATCGACCACCGCTCGATGTCGTGGGTGGGTCGTCTCGCGTGGATCCGATCGTGACTCGCGGGCATCCTGACTCACGGTTGGCGGGGCACGAACTTGCGCTCGTCGCCCGACGATCGGTGCCGGGAGCGCCGGGAGCCAACCGACGGGATTTTGCCACCGCCGGCCGCCCACTCGTACATGACCATCCGATTCGTCACGGGGAACGAGGGCAAGGTCGAGGAAGCGCGCGAGTATCTCGACGGGATCGACGACGTCGAACAGGTCGCGTTCGACTACACCGAGATCCAGAGCGACTCGCTCGCGGACATCGCGGCCCACGGCGCACGCGAGGCGTTCGAGGCGCTCGGCGGCGAGGACCCGGTCCTCGTCGACGACGCGGGCCTGTTCGTCGACGCGCTCGGGGGCTTTCCGGGGCCGTACTCGGCGTACGTCGAAGACACGGTCGGGGTCGATCGGCTCTGGCGACTGGCGGAAGGGGAGGAGAACCGCCGCGCGCGATTCCGGACGGTGCTGGCGTACGCCGGGAGCGAGGTGCCACGGACCTCGAAAAGCGAGGTGCCACGGACCTCGAAAAGCGAGGTGCCACGGACCTCGAAAAGCGAGGTGCCACGGAACTCGAAAAGCGAGGTGCCACGGAACTCGAGCGAGATGGAAGACGACCCGCAGGCAGTCGGCGTCGAGACGTTCGCAGGAACGGTCGCCGGCACGCTCGTTCCGCCACGCGGCGAGGGCGGGTTCGGCTACGATCCGATCTTCGAGTACAACGGCCAGACGATGGCCGAGATGAGCACCGCGGAGAAGAACGCGATCTCACACCGCGGCCGGGCGCTGGCCGAGTTCGTGGAGTGGTACGCCGATCGCCACGAGTGATATCGAACTTTTCCGATCCCCCGTTCCGGTAACCCCGCCAATTCTGTCCAGCGAATAGATCAGCACGAGGAGGCTTCCTGCAACCCTAGGCTTATATCGAGGTAGCCCGATATGGAGTGTGGAGACACAAGATGACGAATAGCTGTACGACGTCGAAAACACAGATCGGGAAAACACGATATGGCGTCGGACGGTGACCACCTCGCGGACGCCTGTTGCACGGTCGAGCAACTGCGCGACGACGTCGAGGATCCCGTCGCAGACCTCGAAGGGTTGCGATCGGACGCGGAGCGAGTCGAGACGCAGACCAGCGTCTACGGCGCGCTGGCGAACGAACACCGGGTTCGGATCCTCGAGGCCCTCCGCGACGGCGAGCGCTGCGTCTGCGAGTTGCAGGTCGTCCTCGACGCGCCGCAGTCGACGGTGGCGACGCACCTCCGGACGCTTCGCGACGCCGGCCTGGTCAAGAGCCGAAAGAAGGGGCGCTGGACGTACTACCGGATCGCCGACACCGCGGTCTTCGAGTTGCTCGACGTCGCTGCAGCCGTCGACGTCCCGAGCGACGACTGACGGCGACCCTGTACCGACGAGGAACGACACACGGACACTCCCACGATGACAGACGACACACTGACAGACCACGAACCGACCGAGACCGATCCGACGACCCGCCGATCGACCGTCCGCGAGGAGTACGGGTCGATCGCGAACACCGGCGGCGACTGCTGCGGCACGGGTGACGACTGCTGTGGCACGGACGAAATCGGCACCGAGGCCGACGGGACGGCCGCCGACCGGGCCCGCTCGATCGGCTACGACGCGGCCGACCTCGCGGACGCACCCGACGACGCGAACCTCGGACTGGGCTGTGGAAACCCCGTCGCGATCTCGAACCTCGAGGCCGGCGAGTCGGTACTCGATCTCGGCTCCGGCGGCGGGTTCGACTGCTTCCTCGCGGCCCGGGAGGTCGGTCCCGAGGGACGCGCGATCGGCGTCGACATGACGCCTGAGATGATCGAGACAGCGCGGACGAACGCCCGCGAGAGCGACCTCGAGAACGTCGAGTTCCGACTCGGCGAGATCGAGCACCTCCCGGTCGCGGACGAGAGAGTCGACACGATCATCTCGAACTGCGTCGTCAATCTCTCGCCCGAGAAGCCGCGGGTACTCGCGGAGGCGTTCCGGGTGCTTCGACCCGGCGGCCGGCTCGCGATTTCGGATCTCGTCGCGACGGAACCGCTTCCCGACAAAGTTCGGGAGGATCCCGAGGCCGTCGCCGCCTGCGTGGGCGGCGCGGCGACCGTCGACGAGATGGAACGCTGGCTCGACGACGCGGGCTTCGTCGACGTCTCGCTCACGATCGAGGGCGAGTGGACCGACGACCTGCCGATCGTCTCCGCGCGGATCGAAGCGCGAAAACCCGACGAGTGAGGGTGCCGATCAGGCCCGCGGGTCCCGATCGGGGCCCGGATACGCGCCCTCCTCGACGGCCTCGTAGAGACTCTCGGGATCGAATAGCTGGGCGAACGCGTCCGGCGGCCGGACGCTGACGGAGACGCGGGGCTGGAGGGTCAGGCCGGCCTTCGCCGACCGGAGGCGTTCGTCGTAGGAGAGCAGGTGTGCGGCCTGACTCTGGTAGGCCGACGCCAGCGCGGGGTGGTCCTCCGGTGGATGCTCGACCGCGGTTCGATCGGCCGCGAGCCGGTCCCGGTGGTCGGCCGCGAGGTCGGGATCGGCCAGCGACGCCACGAGGCGTTCGGTTCGATCGAGGAGCGCGTCGCTCGCGACGAGGTCGATCCAGGAGTGACGGCGAACGTGATCGAGCGCCTCGCGGGCCGCGCCCCCGACGAGCAGGTCGGCCGCGAGCACGTCCGCACCGGCCACGACGCGGGCGGGGTTCGGCCCCTCACTCATCGCTCTCAGCCTCCTGGTCGGCGTACGTCTCGCGGACGGCATCGAGGTCGACGTCGTACTCGCGGCTCCGATCGAACAGGTCGCTCCAGCGCGCGGTCATCGGTGTCGGTTGAACGTGCAGGGTGAAAAGAACGCACGTCTCGCCCCGCACACACCGATTGAGCCGTTTATCGATCGAGCAGCCGGAACACCGCCGCGCCGAGAACGAACGCGACGCCGACGTTGACGGCGACGCCGAGGAAGCCGACGCCGGTCACGATCGCCAGCGATCGCACGCCGCTGACGGGATCGAGGGCCGCGCGGCCGAGTTCGAGCGCGACGACGACGAGCAGGACCCCGAGCAGTGCGAGGGGGAACGCCGCGAGGAGCGCTCCGCCCGCGATCAGCGCGAGCGCGAGGTAGCCCGCCCCGAGGATGACGTTCGCGCCGCCGGTTCGCGCGCCGAAGGCGTACTTGCCCGCGAGGCCGCCGCTCCCGTGGCACATCGGGACGCCACCGATCGGGATCGCGGCGAGGCAGGTGACGCCCATGCTCGTCGAGAGATCGTCGCTCGAGACGTCCCGGCCGTAGAGGTCGCCACAGAGCAGCGCCGTCGCGATCGCGGCGTTGCCGATCGTCATCCCGAGCTGGGCGACGGTGCCCTCGATGGCGGCCCCGCTGAACGTCGGCGTCCCCGCGGGGAAGAGCGTCGCCTGCGGGAGCGTCGGCGTCGGAACGCCGGCCGTCGCGACCGCGGCGACGCCCCCGAATCCGAGGACGACCAGCACGCTCGACTGGCGGTAGCCCGCGACTGCGAGCATCGCGACGATCGCCAGTCCCGCCGCCGCGACCGGCACGTTCCCCACCGAGAGGCCGATCGCCGCCTCGAGCAACAGCAGGGCGACGGCGAACTGGACGCCGCGGACCACGGGTTCGCCGACGATCCGCTGGAGCCGATCGACGAGGCCGAGGCGGCCGCTCGCGAGCAGGACGCCGCCCGCCAGCAGGCCCGCGGCGGCCAGTTCGGGGTACGAGAGCGAGCCGACGATCGCCAGCCCGACCAGCGCCTTCATGGGCTCGACCGAGAGCGGCAGTCCGTAGTAGAGCCCCCAGACGATCTGGAAGACGCCGAAGCCGACGAGGACGTGCGGGAGCGAGACGGACGTCGTCGCGGCGAGCGCCACCAGCAGCGGAAGGACCGTAACCGAATCACCTAGCGCACCCGTCAGTTCCGACGTCGAGAGTTCGAACTCGGTATCGGACGGCAGACGGGACGAGTAGGCCATCTATCCTCCGCTATGGGCGGGGCGCCCTTCACCGTTTTCAGAAACTGGTATCGATTTCGTTTTGTAGAGGAACAACTGAAATCGGTTACGGGGGCGATCGAGAGCGAATCGAGCGATCGGTTCGGGACCGGCGACCGGCCACCCCCCGATCGCCTCTGCGAGAAGGATTCAGGGGCCCGCAACCGGCTACCCGTCGATCGTCTCCTCGAGGATCGATTCGAGGTCGGCGACGGCGTCGTCCTCGAGCGGGCGAAGCGGCCGCCGCGGGGTGCCGACGGGCCGATCGCGGAGCGCGAGCACTGCCTTCACGCCGGGCACGCCGTAGCGGGACGTGACGGCCCGGTTGAGTTCGACCAGGTCGGCATTGTGCGATCGTGCCGCCGCGGGCCGATCGTCGCGGTCGGCGCGGTAGATCGCACTCGCGACTTCGGGTGCGACGTTCGCCACGGCGAGCACGCCGCCGTCGGCACCGGCCGCGAGGCCGGCCGCGTAGACGCTACCGCTCCCGACCAGGACCGAGAACTCCTCGCCCCGGGTCAGGCGGACGAGTCGCTGGAGCGATTCGAGGCTCCCGCTGGAGTCTTTGATGCCAGCGACGTTGTCGTGGGACGCGAGCGCCGCCGCTGCGTCCGGCGAGAGGGCGTGATCGGTGAACTTGGGGACGCTGTAGAGGTAGATCGGGATCGGCGAGGCGTCGGCCAGGTCGCGGTAGTAGGCGGCCAGTTCCTCGTCGTCCGAGCCGTAGTACGACGGCGTGACGACGAGCGCCGCGTCGGCCCCCGCACCCGCGGCGCGCTCGGTCGTCTCGAGCGTCGGTTCGAACCCCTCGTGACCCGTCCCCGCGACCACCGGGAGTTCGGTCGCCGCGGCGACGGTCTCGACGACCCGCACGCGCTCGTCGGGCGTCAGTAGCGGCGCTTCGCCCGTCGAGCCACAGGGGACGAGGAAGTCGATCCCGGCGTCCTCGAGCCAGCCGACCAGATCGGTCAGCGCGTCGTCATCGATCGATCCGTCGTCGTCGAACGGTGTGGCGATCGGCACTCCAGTTCCGTGCATGGCCGACGCTACGGCGGTCGACGGTAAAGGGCCGTCCGATTCGAAGCCGACACGAACGATCTGGTCCGCGTCGTCCGCAATCCGCCCCCGTTCGAACGCGTGTCACACCACCGGAAAGCTATTGGCCGATTGCCATGACGTGCGGGTATGGAACTCCGCCCCTTCGACGGGGAACAGGACGCGCGCGCGATCTGCCGAGTCAACGTGCTGGCGTGGCAAGAGGCCTACGAGGAATTGCTCCCCGACGAGGTGCTCGTGGGCCGGGATCCCGACCCGCCGGACGAACAGGTTCGGGAACTGGCCGCGGCGTTACGCACCGATCGGGACGGCATCTTCGTAGCAGAAGCCGACGGAGACGTCCGCGGATACAGCTATTTCCGATGGACGGAGACCAAACCGTTCGTCGGCGAGAACGAGGCCGGACTCAAGGAGATCTACGTCGAACCCGCCTACTGGGGCGAGGGACTCGGGACGGCACTCCTCGAGCGCGGCCTCGATCGGCTTCCCGAAACCATCGAACGCGTGAAACTCGAGATGCTGGACGGGAACGACGTCGGCCACCGGTTCTACCGCGCTCGCGGGTTCGAACGGACTGGATCGGCCGACTTCGAAATCGCGGGTGAAGCGTACCCGACCGTGATCTACACGCTCGAGTTGTGATCGAGGCGCTCGCCGGGGCGACGGGGTTCCAAGGCCGCTCGGCGACCCATCGCCGTCGGTGAACATCAGCACGGCTAAGCCCGTCCGGTCGGAACCGTCGTCCGTGAGCGACCTCGGCAAGATCGATCGGGCCTTCTTCGATCGCCACGTCGCGCCGAACCTCGGCGCGGATCGCAACGACGTCGCCCTCGGTCCCAGCCACGGCGTCGACTTCGGCGTCCTCGATATCGGCGGGCGGGCGCTGGTGACCGCGACCGATCCGGTGTCGATCCTGCCCCCGCTCGGGTTCGAGCGGGCGGCCCGGTTCGCGCTGGACCTGATCCTCGCCGACGTGGCCGTCAGCGGCGTGGCCCCCTCGCATCTCTCGATCTGTTTTACCCTCCCCGAGACGATGACCGACGCGGAGTTCGCGACGATCTGGGAGACGATCGACGCCGAGTGTACCGACCTCGGCGTGTCGATCGTCACGGGACACACCGCCCGGTACTCGGACCCGTCGTACCCGTGGGTCGGCGCGGCGACCGCGATGGGCGTCGGCGACCACGACGCGATCGTCCGCCCCGACGGGGCCCGCGACGGCGATCGACTCGTGCTGACGACCGGCGCGGCCGTCGAGGCCGTGGGCCTCCTGAGCACGCTCTTTCCCGACCAGATCGACCTTCCCGCGGACGACCTCGCGGCCGCCCAGGACCGGCTCGACGAGGTCTACGCCGTCCGCGACGCCCTTACGGCGGCGGCCGGTCCCGTGACGGCCATGCACGACGTCACCGAGGGCGGCCTCGCCGGCGCACTCAACGAGATGGCCGACGGTGCCAGGGCCCGGTTCGCGATCGATCGCGAGGCGGTACCGATGCGCCCCGGCGTCCGCGAGGTGTGCGACCACCTCGAGATGGACCCCTGGGCGGCCACGAGTTGCGGATCGCTCCTGATCGCGGTCGATCCCGGCGGCGTGGACGACGTGCTCGCCGCGCTCGAGGAACGAGGGACGGTCGCCGCCGAGATCGGACGGGTCGAGTCGATCGGGGCCGCCGATCGAGACGCGGACGCCGACGGCAAGGTGCTCGTCGACGGCGACCCGCTCGAACACCCGAGCGTCGACCCGTCGTGGGCGGCTTACGCCGAACTCGCGCGCGAGTAACAGTCTCCGCTCCGGGTACGCCGACGTTACGACTCTTCCAGGTACTGCAACACGCCCGCCACGTCGCCCTCGAGCCCCACACTGCCCCACTCCGATCGGAGTTCGTTGGCAATCGCGATCGGGTCGTCCGGATCGTCGACGGCGTCGGCGGCCCCCTCGACTGCCGCGACCCACTCCGGGAGCATACGCTCGTAGGTCTCGAGGCGAGCCATCGCGGCGGTGGCGACCCCGAAATGCGGGTAGCAGTTGACCGCGGGGTCGAGGCCCTGCAGTCGCTCGACGGTCGCGACGGCGTCCTCGAGGTCGAAACTGGGCGGTTGCGTCGTCGGGTAGACCGCCCCGTCGAACAGCATACCCGCCGCATCGGCGGTGAACAGCACCCCCGTCGTCCCGTCGAAGAACGCGGCCTGGTGCGGCGCATGCCCTGGTGCGTCGTGGACCGAGAGCGATCGATCGCCGAGGTCGATCGCGTCGCCGTCGCCGAGCGGCCGGGCCCGATCGGCGGGGACGAGGTCCGGGTCGCCGTAGGGTTCGGGCATGCCGATAGCCTTCTCGACGCCGCGTTTCAGCGTCTCGAGCAGGTCCGGGTCGGTGAGGAAGTCGATCCCTCGCTCGTGGCAGTGGACCGTCGCGTTCGGACACGCGGCCGCCAGTTCGCCCGTTCCGCCCGCGTGATCGAGGTGGACGTGCGTCGGGACGAGGTGCGCGACGTCCTCACTATCGATGCCGAGGTCGTCCAGCGCGGCGAGCACTTCGGCCGGCGTAGTGTCTGCCGTCCCGGTGTCGATCACCGCCGGCTCCGGCGTGTCGAGTACGTAGACGGCGAGCTGACCGGCCTGGTGGAACATGCGGCCGTCCACCTGGTAGACGTCGTCGGTCCCGGGGACGCGTTCGATGACGGGGTCACGATCGGTCACGGCGGGACGATCGCACTACGGCGACTTGAACCTACTGCGGCGATCGACGCGGTCGGGGGTTCCGGTCCGAGCGACGGCGGCGGTCCGCGATCGGACCATCACCGCTTTGTATAACGGAGGAATACATCCACTCATGAAGACGCCAGTACCCGAATCGCGTCCTGTGGCGCTGACGATCGCCGGCAGCGACTCCGGCGGCGGGGCCGGGATCCAGGCCGACCTCGCGACGATGGCGATCCACGGGGTCTTCGGTACGTCGGCGATCACCGCCGTCACGGCCCAGCACACGCGCGGTGTCGAGTCCTCGTTCGTCCTGCCGGTCGAGGAGGTCGCGGCGCAGATCGATGCGGTCACGGACGACTTCGCCGTCGGCGCGGCCAAGACCGGCATGCTCGCGACGACCGAAATCGTCGAGACGGTGGCCGACTACGCGGCCGAGTTCGACTTCCCGCTGGTAGTCGACCCCGTGATGGTCGCGACGTCGGGCGATCGACTCCTCGAACCGGACGCCGAACGGGCCTACGAGGACCTGTTCGCCGAGGCGGCGATCGTCACCCCAAACGCCGACGAGGCCGCGGTCCTGACCGACGTCGCGGTCGAGGACCGATCGAGCGCGCGCGAGGCGGGCGAGGCGCTCCGCGAAATGGGTGCCGACGCCGCGCTCGTCAAGGGCGGGCACGTCCCCGGCGACACCGTCCGAGACGTGCTCGTGACGGCCGAGGGCGCGACGACGTTCGAACACGAGCGCGTCGACACCGACGCGACCCACGGCTCCGGGTGTACGCTCGCGGCCGCGATCGCGTCTCGTCTGGCCCGCGGAGAGGACCTCGAACCCGCTGTCGAAGGCGCGACAGACTTCCTCGCGCGGGCGATCGAGCACCACTACGACGTCGGCCGGGGCCCCGGCACGGTCAACCACTCCGTGACGGAGGCAGCGGACGAATGAGCGGAATCGACGCCGACGTCGGCGTTATTCTCCCCCAGTACGGCACCGATATCGGAACGGTCCGCGACGTCGCGATCGAGGCGGAGTCGCTCGGCTACGACGCGGTGTGGCTCGAGGACCACTTCCAGTCGTGGATCGGCGACCCCCGTCGCGGCGCACACGAGTGCTGGACGACCCTCGCCGCGATCGCCGAGGCGACCGATCGGGTCCGCGTCGGCACGCTGGTCACCAGCCAGTCGTACCGACAGCCCGCGCTGCTGGCCAAGATGGCGACGACGGTCGATCGCGTCAGCGACGGGCGACTCGACCTCGGTCTCGGCGCGGGGTGGTACGCCGACGAGTACGAGCGCTTCGGGTACGAGTTCCGGGACCCCCCGGCGAAGCGCATCCGGCGCCTCGCCGAGACGATCGAGATCCTGCGGGGACTGTGGACGAACGAGACGTACAGCCACGAGGGCGAGTACCTCGACGTCGACCTCGTGGACGCGTTCTGCGAGCCCCGACCGGTGCAGGACCCGCACCCGCCGATCTGGGTGGGCGGCGGCGGGGAGGAGTTCACCCTCCGGTACACCGCCGAACTGGCCGACGGCTGGAACTACGGCACCCTCGACCCCGAGGGATTCGCGGAGAAACTCGACGTACTGGGCGGCTACTGCGACGCGAAGCGGTTCGAAGAAATCGACAAGTCCGCCGAACTGTTCGTCTTCGTCGGCGAGACGACCGACGCGGCCGCGGAGAAACGGGAGCGGTTCAGGGCCGAGTACCTGCCCGGCGAACCGACCGAACCCCGCGAATTCTTCCTCTCGGGCTACGTCGAATCGGCGCCGACGGGGACGCCGGCGGAAGTGCGCGATCGGCTCGGCGAGTACGTCGATGTCGGGATCGAGACGTTCATGCTCGCGATCCCCGGTGCGACGGCCGAGGGCGACGAGAGCCTGTCGCTGCTGGCCGACGAACTGCTCGAGTAACTCGCCGCCACCCGAACGATCTTTCCCGTCGTACTCGATACCGAGGAACATGGTCGAGAATCCGTTCGACGTCGAGATCCGCGTGGGCGAAGTGCTCGAGGCCGAGTCGTTCCCGGAGGCGAACAAGCCGAAGATGACGAAGCTCTGGATCGACCTGGGCGACGAACACGGCGAGATCCAGTCCGCCGCCCAGCTGGATCACCACTACGACCCCGCGGACCTCGAGGGTCGACAGGTGCTGTGCGCGACGTCCCTCGGCTCGGTCCGGATCGCCGGCTTCAAATCCGAGGCGCTGACCGTCGGCGTCCCCGACGAAGACGAGTATCCGGTCCTCGTCGAACCCGAGGCGGACGTGCCGCTCGGCGGCCTCCTGTTCTGAACCGCGCAATCGCTGCGGTACGGACAACCTGTAGACGGGTCGGCCCTAAAAACAACTAACTTATGAGTGATCGTGAATATCACCCGCCATGAACCGCCGACGGCTGCTCGCGGTCGGTGCGATAGTATCGCTCGCCGGCTGTTCGACCACGGTCGAGCGGAGCGTCGACTCAAATCCGGACCCCGAAGACGTGATTCGCGACGCGATCGAGACGCGCAAGGGCGTCGACTCGATCGCCGGCCGCCGGACCGTCACCGCCGAGTCCGCCGAGACCGACGGCGGCGAGATGAAGCGGACCGAACGCATCTACGAGCGACCGCCGGCGAACCAGCGCCTCGAAGTGCTGGACGCGACGAACGCCGTAGTCTCGCCGGGAACGGTCACGGTGACGACCCGACCGATCACGTGGGAGTACGACCCGACCGAGAACGAAGCCATCAAACGCCACCATCCACACCGGGTGTTCGCCGATCGGGTGCGACTCGTCCTCGAGGACGTCCTCGAGGAGTGCTGTCTCACGTACGAGGGAACCGACACCGTCGCCGGACGAGAGACCCACGTGATCGAGGTCGCGCCGCCCGCGGACGCCGACGTCGAGCGATCGATCGACATCCTCGTCGGGGATACGAGATACGTCATCCCGCTGGAGGAGGTACCACAGGAGGAACTCGACGACGCCGAGGTGATCCGGACGATCTACATCACCGAGGAGGAGCGGTACCCGATCAAGGAACGGAACGTGGTTACGACCGGGGAGACCGAACTCCACAGCCTGACCGCCGCCTTCGAGGAGGTAACGATCGACGGGGACCTCGACGACGAGGTGTTCACGTACGATCCGCCGGCCGACGCCGACGTCTCGGTGACCGGACTCGAGCCGGAAGGAATCTACGACTCGCCAGCGACCGCCGAGACCGTCGCCCCGTACGACCTCCCCGACCCCGACCTCCCCGAGCCGTACGAACTCGATCGGGTCACGGTGGTCGAGACGGACGCGCGCACGACGACGACGCTGTGGTATCTCGACCCGGAGTGGCCCGAACGGGAGATCTACGTGAGCGTCCGGGACGAGCCACGGTTCAACGAGGACGTCCTCGAACGCGTCGAGGTCAACGATCACGAGGGGTTCTATCGCGACGGCCGTGTCGAGAGCGTCTTCTGGAACTGCGGCGGCCTGAGTTACGAGGTCTCGAGCCCGGACGTCGCCGAACCGGTCGTCGAAATCGCGGAAACGATCGACTGCGACTGACCGCGACCGGCCGGCCGCGCGGTGGCGATCGGGATCCGGGGAGCGATCGACTGGTGTCCGGGGACCGACGGTCGATCGACCCCCGTGGAAAGACGCGGTAGACCTAACTGGCGGTGCGAGAGAGTCAACGTATGAGCGGCGAGTCGGCAGTGCGGGACGAGGGGACGAACATCGACGGCGATACGCCCCTCGTCGAATCGACCGTCGAGACGGACGAGGCGACGATCACTGACGAGTCGGAACTGGAACGGACGCTCGGCCTCTCGGGCGGACTCGCGATCGGAATCGGGACGATGATCGGGGCGGGGATCTTCGTCTTCCCCGGGCTGGCGGCGGGCAACGCGGGTCCGGCCGCGGCCGGTTCGTTCGCGATCGGCGCGGTCGTCGCCCTGCTGGTCGCGTTGCCGACCTCCGAACTCGCGACGGCGATGCCGAGAAGCGGGGGCGGCTACTACTACATCTCCCGGGGCCTGGGGACGCTCGCCGGGACCGTCGTCGGCCTCTCGCTGTGGTTCGGACTGGTGTTCGCGACGGCCTTCTACCTCGTCGGCTTCGGCTACTACGCCGTCGACACGCTCGCCGAACTCGGGATCGCGGTCGGCGATCGACTGGTCATCCCGATCGCGGTCCTGTTCGGTGCGGGCTTTACCGTCCTGAACGTCACGGGGACGGAGAACGCGGCGAAACTCCAGAACGGGATCGTCGCGCTGTTGCTGTCGATCCTGATCGCGTTCCTCGGGTACGGCGGGCTCGACGCGATCGGGCTGATCGGCGAGTCGGCAGCGCCGGAGCAGTTCGCGCCCCTCGGTGCGCTGCCCGTGGTCACGACGGCCGCGCTCGTGTTCACCTCGTACCTCGGCTTCGCGCAGGTGGCGACCGTCGCGGGGGAGATGAAAGAGCCCGGCCGGAACCTGCCGCTGGCGATGGTCGGCTCCGTGCTCGTCGTCGGCGTCCTCTACGTGGTCACGATCTTCGTCGCGACGAGCGCGTTCGGGAGCGAGACGCTCGCCGGGTTCGGCGAGACGGCGATGGTCGAGGTCGGACGCCACTACCTCGGTTCGATCGGGGCGTTCGCGATCGTCTTCGGCGGGTTGCTCGCGACGATGTCCAGCGCCAACGCGTCGGTCCTCAGCACGTCGCGCGCCATCTACGCCGTCTCGCGGGACGCCCTGTTGCCGCGGGGCGCGAGCCGGATCAACCTCCGCTATGGCACCCCGCACGTCGCGCTGGGGATGGCCGGGGGCCCGATCCTCGTGCTGACTGCGACCGGGCGCGTCGAGTTGCTCGCGGAGGTCGCCTCGTTCCTGCACCTGCTCATGTACGGGCTGATCTGCGTCGCGTTGATCGCGCTGCGCCGGGACGAGCCGGAGTGGTACGATCCCGACTTTCGGGTGCCCGGCTACCCCGTCGTGCCGGCCCTCGGCGCGATCGCCAGCTTCGCGCTGATCGCGTTCATGCAACCCGCGTCGCGGTACGTCGGGATCGGAATCGTGATCGCGACCGCCGGGTGGTACGCCTACTACGCCCGGGACGTCGACCTGAAGGGGGCACTATGACACGGATACTCGTTCCACTGGCGATACTGGAGGGTGAATCGATCTCGGCCGGGCTAGCGTCGCTGCTCGAGCCGATGAACGTGACCGTGCTGGGCTACCACGTCCTGCCCGAGCAGACGCCGCCGGACCAGGCCCGAGTACAGTACGAGGAGCGCGCCATCGACGCCCTCGAGGACCTCGCGACGGAAGTCGGGGCGGACGACGGGACCGCCGACTATCGCCTCGTGTTCACCCACGATCGGGAACAGACGATCGATCGGGTCGCCGCGGAGACGGGAGCGGACGTCTACGCGATTACGGGCGCGACCGGTCCCGTAGACCGACTCCTCGTGGCGCTGACGGGGGACGTCGCCGTCGAGCGGATCGTCTCGTTCGTCGCGGACCTGGTCGGCGACCGAGAGATCGGTGCGACGCTCTTCCTCGCGACCGACGACGAGGAGGGCGGTCGGGAACTCCTCGAGATGGCCGCGACGCCGCTTGCCGATCGCGGGATCGACGTCCGGACCGACCTCGCGATCGACGAACCACCGTTCGAGGCGCTCATCGACGCCGCGGCCGACCACGACGCCGTCGTGATGGGCGAACGGGCCCCGTCACTCCGATCGCTCGTCTTCGGCGAGGAAGCCGACCGCGTCGCCGCCGGCTCCGTCGGCCCGGTGCTCGTCGTTCGACGGCAGGAAGAGGGCGCCGAGGAGACCGCCGATCGGCCGTCCGAGGCCGCGCCCGATCGGCCGGCACGCGACGGCGAATCGTGACCGACCTCGCGGCTCCGATCACCCGTCCGCTCCGTCGTCCTGCTCGAGGTACTCTCCGCGGATCACGAGCACTGGATCGACCGTGTCCCTGGCCAGCGTCTCCGCCCGATCGCGGAAGATGAACCGACGGATAGAGGGACGGCTCTCGCCGACGACGAGCAGGTCGTGGTCGGCCGCGGCGTCGAGGATCTCCCCGGTCGGCGAGCCGTCGACGACGAGCGAGGTGTCGATCCGGCCGCGGTCGACGCCGGTATCGGCGAGCGCGTCGACCGCATCGTCGAGGAGATCGGTGCCACGGTCCCGATCGGCTTCGTCGGAGACGACGTGAAAGTACGTCACCGTGAGGTCGGTGCCGTCCACCAGTGCCCCGAGGAATCGGGCGATGTACTCCAGGTTGACGTCGCCGCGGACGGCGACGAGCACCGATTCGAGCACTGGTGCGGGATTGAGAAGCAAGACCGCGTCGCACTCGGCCTCGACGGCGACGCGTTCGAACGTCTTGAGGCGATCGTGGGTGAAGACGAGTCGGGACGTGACGTCGAGACAGCCGGCGTCTTCGAAGACGGTCACGAGTTCGTCGAGTTCGGCGCGGGCACGGTCCTCGTACTGCTCGCGTGCCTGGTCCGTCCCGGTCTGGTCCGGAATCTCCCGGTAGCCGAGCAGGACGACCGGAACCGACGCGAACGCGTCGACGACCGTCTGGGGTACGCTTTCGCCGCCCAGGACGTCGATCGGGACGAGCACACGGTGGTCACGGGGGCGAGCCATTGTAGGCGGGTCGAAGGACGTACGACGGCGAGGGTAATAGATCCCCGTACGACCGCGTCGAAGAGTGTCACAGCCGCTGTCACGTAAACGAAGACCGTCCCGGGCCGATCACTTTCACCGCGGATCCCGCAGGGTTTTTGTCGTGGCCCGCCAGTCACCGACCATGACCGAGGCGACGGGAATCGTCGGCGAGTTTCTCTCCCTCAAAGAGGGGACCGACGCCGACGTGCTGGCGATGCAGTGTGGCGACTTCTACGAGTTCTTCGCGGAGGACGCCGAGATCGTCGCCGACGAACTGGACCTGAAAGTCTCGCAGAAGTCCTCGCACGGATCCTCGTACCCGATGGCGGGCGTGCCGATCGACGACCTCACGCCGTACCTCAAGGCGCTCGTCGAACGCGGCTACCGGGTGGCCGTCGCCGACCAGTACGAGACCGAGAGCGGCCACGCACGCGAGATCGTCCGCGTCGTCACGCCCGGCACGCTGCTGGAGACGACCGACACCGACGCCCAGTACCTCGCGGCCGTCGTCGACGCCGAGCGCCTGTCGTCGAACGGCCGCGGCCGTGGTCGATCGGACGAGGCTGGCTACGGCCTCGCGTTCGCGGACGTGACGACCGGGCGCTTCCTCGTCGCCGAGGCCGACGACGCCGACGCGGCGCTGACGGAACTGTACCGGTTCGATCCCGTCGAAGTGCTACCGGGTCCCGCGGTCCGATCGGCCGACGACCTCCTCACCGAGATCCGCGAACGGGTCGACGCGACGCTGACGCTCCACGAGACGGAGGCCTTCGCACCCAAGCGGGCCGCCCACGCGACCCGCGAGCAGTTCGGCCGCGAGACCGTCGATCGGCTGTCCGTCGGCGAGGCGACGATCGCGGCCGCCGGCGCGATCCTTTCCTACGTCGAGGAGACCGGCGCGGGGGTGCTGGCCTCGATGACGCGCATCCAGGGCCACCACGGCGACGATCACGTGACGCTGGACGCGACGACACAGCGCAACCTCGAACTGACCGAGACCATGCAGGGTGACAGCGACGGCTCGCTGTTCGCGACGATCGACCACACCGAGACCAGCGCGGGGCGGCGGCTCCTGAAGGAGTGGCTCTGTCGGCCCCGCCGCTCGCTCGAGACCCTCGAACGGCGCCAGGCGTCGGTGGCGGCACTCTCGTCGGCGGCACTGGCCCGCGACGAACTGCAGGAGACCCTCGGCGCGGCCGCCGACCTCGAACGGCTGGCCTCGAAGGCCACCCACGGGAGCGCCGACGCGCGGGACCTGCAGTCGGTCGGCGAGACGCTGGCCGTACTCCCCGCGATCGCCGAGATCATCGCGTCGACGCCGGGGCTGGCCGACTCGCCGCTCTCGGAAATCGTCGATCAGCCCGACCGGGAGGTCGCCGACGAGTTGCGGGCGACGATCGAGGAGGCGATCGTCGACGATCCGCCGTCGACGGTGACCCAGGGCGAACTCTTCCAGCGGGGGTACGACGACGATCTCGACGCGGTGATCGAGCGCCACGAGGACGTCCGGGAGTGGCTCGACGGCCTCGCCGAACGCGAGAAGCGCCAGCACGGCCTCTCGCACGTGACCGTCGATCGGAACAAGACCGACGGTTACTACATCCAGGTGGGCAAGTCCGCCGCGGACGGCGTCCCGGACCACTACGAGGAGATCAAGACGCTGAAGAACTCGAAGCGGTTCACGACCGACGAACTCGAGGACAAAGAGCGGGAGATCCTCCGCCTGGAGGAGCGCCGCGGCGACCTCGAGTACGACCTCTTCGAGGAGCTCCGCGAGACGGTCGCCGATCGCGCCGAACTCCTGCAGGACGTCGGACGGACGCTCGCGACGATCGACGTGCTCGCGAGCCTCGCGACCCACGCGGCCGAGAACCACTGGGTCGAACCCGACCTGCACCGGGGCGATCGGCTCGAAATCGAACAGGGGCGCCACCCGGTCGTCGAGCAGACGACGGAGTTCGTCCCGAACGACGTGCGCCTGGGGCCGGCGGCTACGGCCGCCAGCCGAGAACGTGCCAGCGGGCGCACAGACCAGGACCGCGGCTTCCTGGTCGTAACGGGGCCCAACATGTCCGGGAAGTCGACTTACATGCGCCAGGTCGCTGCGATCGTTCTGCTGGCCCAGATCGGCAGTTTCGTCCCCGCGAAAGACGCCGAGATCGGGCTGGTCGACGGCATCTTCACCCGCGTCGGCGCGCTGGACGAACTCGCGCAGGGCCGATCGACGTTCATGGTCGAGATGAGCGAACTCTCGAACATCCTCCACGCCGCGACCGAAGACTCGCTCGTGATTCTCGACGAAGTCGGCCGCGGGACCGCGACCTACGACGGCATCTCGATCGCCTGGGCCGCGACGGAGTACCTGCACAACGAAGTGCAGGCGAAGACGCTCTTTGCCACGCACTACCACGAGTTGACCGGACTGGCGGAGAAACTCCCCCGCGTCGCGAACGTCCACGTCGCGGCGGACGAACGCGACGGCGACGTCACCTTCCTGCGAACCGTCCGGGACGGCCCGACCGATCGCTCCTACGGGATCCACGTCGCCGATCTCGCGGGCGTCCCCGACCCCGTCGTCGACCGCGCCCGGGACGTGCTCGATCGACTGCGCGAGGAGAAGGCGATCGAGGCCAAGGGCGGCGGTTCGAACGAACCCGTCCAGACGGTGTTCGACGTCTCGAGCGGCCAGTTCCGCGGGCCGGCCAACGCCGACGGCGGTGAGCCGAGTGAAACGAGGCGATCGGCGGAAGACCGTCGGTCTTCCGGAAGCGAGCGACCCGCCGACGAACCCGGTGACGCGATCGACCCCGAAACTGCGGCCGTGCTCGAGGACATCGAGTCGATCGACGTCAACACGACGCCGCCGGTCGAGCTGATCGCGAAAGTCCAGGAGTGGCAAGAGCACCTGGAGGACTGACGGGGACTCCCGATCGCCGTCTCGAAGACGCGCGTTGTCCCGCACCGGTCGACACGACAGTCGGCTTTCCCGTCGTTCCGGCGGCCCAAAGGTTCATTCGAGCCGATACGCAACAGGCAGTATCGCGATGGCAGGCGACGACGAGCGCGGCGACCGTCGACGGCGCCACCAGGAGGTGATTCTCGACCTGACGACCGACGCGGATGTCGTCGGCGGGAACTTCGAGGCCGCCGCCCGGACGATCACGGAAACCGCGACCGAGATCGTGTCCTCGACCCGCGTCAGCATCTGGCTCTTCGACGACGACGGCGATCGGCTCCGCTGTGTCGATCGGTACGACCGGCGAACGGGCGAGCACGACGCTGACGGGGAGATCGTCGCAGCCGACCACCCCGCCTACTTCGAGGCGCTCCACACCCACCGGTCGATCGACGTCACCGACGTCCGATCGGACCCGCGAACGCGGGGCCTGATCGCGGACTACCTCGAGCCCCGGAACATCGTGTCCCTGCTGGACGCGACGCTTCGCGTCGAGGGAGACGTCATCGGCGTCGTCTGTCACGAACACGTGGGGACGACCCGGGAGTGGACCGACGACGACGTGCAGTTCGCAAGCGACGTCGCGGACGTCGTCCATCGGGCTCTGCGGAACCACCGGAGCGTCCGCCAGCGCCAGGAACTGGAGTTTCGCTGGTCGCTACTCAAGGCCCAGCAGGAGGCGATTCCCGACGGCGTCCTCGTCGTCGACGGCGACGGCGAGATCCTCTCGTACAACGCCCGGTTCGAGGCGCTGTGGGACCTCCCGGAGGCGGTACTCGAGACGGGGACCGGCGACGACGTCTTCGAACACGTTCGCCAGCAGGTGGCCGCCCCCGGGGCGTTCGCCGAGCAGGTCGAACACCTCGTCGAGACGCCGACCGCGACGTCCCACGCGGAGGTCGCGCTCGCGGACGGCCGAACGTTCGAACTGTACTCGACGCCGGTCCGCGGTGACTCCCGTCAGTACGGCCGCCTCTGGATGAGCCGCGAGATAACCGACCGCAAAGCGCGGGAAACCGAACTCGAACTGAAAAACCGGGCAATGGACGAGGCCCCGATCGGAATCACGCTCAGCGACCCCGATCGGTCGGACAACCCGCTCGTCTACGCGAACGACCAGTTCGAGCGGCTGACCGGCTACGCGCGATCGGCGGTGCTCGGACGGAACTGCCGGTTCCTCCAGGGCGAGGGGACGGCGGCCGAACCAGTCGCGGCGATGCGTGCGGCAGTCGAGACCGAGGAGCCGACCACGGTCGAACTCCGGAACTACCGAAACGACGGCAGCGAGTTCTGGAACCGGGTCACGATCGCCCCGGTGAGCGACGACCAGGGGACGGTGACCCACTACGTCGGGTTCCAGCAGGACGTCACCGACCGGAAGGAAGCGACCCGGCAATTACGGGTGTTACACCGGGTGTTACGTCACAACCTCTCGAACCAGCTGGGTGTGGTCCGCGGGACCGCCGAACAGCTCGCCACCGAGACGAGCGGCGAGGTCGCGACCGCGGCCACCACGATCGTCGACGAGATAGACTCCCTGCTGGCGGTGACCGACAAACACCGTGAGATCGTGCGGCTCCTGAGCGAGCGGCCGGCACCCGACCCGGTCGACGTCGACGACGTCCTCCGTCCCGCACTCGAACGCGTCCGCACGGACCACCCCCGTGCGGCGCTCGCCGTCGAGCACTCGATCGGCGACACCGTCCTGGCGATTCCAGCCATCGAAACGGCGTTCGGGGAACTCCTCGAGAACGCGGTCGTCTACAGCGAGGCGAACGAGCCGACCGTCGAGGTCGGCGTCGATCGAGGACCCGAGACCGTGCGGGTTCGAATCGCCGATTCCGGTCCCGGTCTCCCCGAGGCCGAAGCGGAGATCCTCGCCGGCGACCAGACGGTCGAGCCGCTGTATCACGGCCTCGGGATGGGCCTCTGGCTGGTGTACTGGATCGTCACCCTCTCGCGGGGCTCGATCACCGTCGTCGAGACGGGGTCGGCGGGCACCACGATCGTCGTCGAGTTGCCACGCGTCGACGCCGACTGAGACCCGGCAGCGACGGGCGGTCGGTCGCTCTCGAAACGACCGCCCGTCCGATCGTCGATCGCGTCCGGAGCGCGGGCGACTGGCGTGCTTTTGCCGATCGGGACCGTAGACGACGTATGCGAACACGAGTTACTGCGCTCGCCTCGGTCGTCACCGGGCTCCTCGCGGCCTGGATCGGCTGGGGGCTGTACGTGATCACGACGACCGAACGCGTCCCGTCCGAGACGCTCGATCGCGACGGGGCGTTCGAACGCCGACGGTATCCGGCGACGGTCCTGGTCGAGACGACGGCACCGGACGAGCGGACGGCGTTTCGACGCCTCTTCCGGTACATCGGCGGCGACAACGGTGCGAACGACGAGATCTCCATGACGGCACCCGTAACCACGAGCGGCCGCGCCCGCTCGCCGCCCGCACCGGGTCAGTCGAGCCGTCGCGACGGCGAGTCGGTCGCGATGACCGCACCCGTCCGGACCGAGCGGGCGGACGAGGCGGTGACGATGGGGTTCTTCCTCCCGCCGGAGTACACGCTCGAATCCGCTCCCGCGCCGATCGATCCCGACGTGCACCTCGTCCTCGAGCCCCCTCGAACGGTCGCCGCCTACCGGTTCTCCTGGTACGCGACGGCCGGTCGGGTCGAGCGAGCGCGCGACGCGCTCCTCGCGAAACTCGACGATCGAGGGCTCGAACCCCGGGACGATCCCGTCCTGCTCCAGTACAACGATCCGTGGACGCCGCCGTTCATGCGCCGGAACGAAGTGGCCGTAACGCTCGAGAACTGAGCGCGGCGGGCGTGCGATCGGTGCGACCCCCCGCGGACGAGTGTAAATCGTTCACTCGAGTTGCTTTGTTCTCGAACGGCGTACGACGTACGACAGTTTTTGGCTTCCACCGGAAATTCTATGGCGTCAGGGGACGCCAGTCCCACCATGCACGAACCGGACTTCGGCGTCGCGGGACAGACCGCGATCGTCACGGGTGCGAGCCAGGGTATCGGACGCGCGATCGCCGAGACGCTCGCGGCGAGCGGCGCGAACGTCGCGATCTGTTCGCGATCGATCGATCGGGTCGGCCCGGTCGCCGAGGAGATCAACGCCGCCGAGGACGCGGGCGAGGCGCTCGCCGTCGAGTGCAACGTCCGCGAGCGCGAGCAGGTCCAGGACCTCGTCGATCGCACCGTCGAGGTGTTCGGCGACATCGACGCGCTCGTGAACAACGCCGGCGGGGAGTTCGTCGCGCCGTTCGAGGACATCTCGGAGAACGGCTGGAACTCGATCGTCGACCTCAACCTGAACAGCACGGTCCACTGCACGCAACTCGCGGGCGAGGTGATGCGCGAGGGTGACGGCGGCGTCATCGTCAACCTCTCGAGCGTCAACGGCCAGCATCCGGCCCCGAACGAGAGCCACTACGGCGCGTCCAAGGCGGCGATCATCCGCCTGACCGAGACGCTGGCCGTCGAGTGGGCCGACGACGGCATCCGCGTCAACTGCGTCGCGCCCGGCCTGATCCAGACCCCCGGCGTCGCGGAGACGCTGGGCATCCGGAGCGAGCAGATGCCCGATCGCGAGGAGACCGATCGGCGGATCGGCCACAGCGAAGAGATCGCCGACATCGTCCAGTTCCTCCTCAGCCCCGCCGCATCGTTCATGAACGGCGAGACGGTGACCGCGAAGGGCGTCCCGCGGCCGGACAACTCCTTCGACGTCGATCTCGGCCTCGAATAGGACTACAGTAATTCTCCGTGTCCCCGGGAAGGCGTAGGAGACAATTCCAGGCCGTCGCGAAGACCGCGAAAGACCTAATCAGCCGCTTTGGCTATGGAGTAACGAACTCCGGCGCGCGATCTGCGGGCAACGAACGGGGCCGGAGACACCAAGTGTCGGTCCGAGAAACTGAACAGGAGTGATGGTGTTCGAACCCGCGCTGGCGGAGCTGTCGGCGTCGAACCGGTCGGTGTACGGTCCGACATCCTTTCGCGATTACGTCACACGGCACGCGATCGAGGCGAGCCCCCGGACGCCACGGTACATTTCGGTCGATTCGCTCGCGGACCTCGCACCCGAATTGCGCGAGGCGGGCGTTACGGTGCTGCGGGCCGGGTCAGCCCCCGACGGGACGGGAACGGGGTTCGTCCTCGTCGACGGTCCGAACGGCGTCGGGGACTTTTTCCTCCGCGACGAGGCGTGCTTCGCCGGTCGATCGATCGATCAGTTTTCGAGCCCGATCGACGACGAGCGGCTGGTGAGCTTTCGGTTGCTCCCGAATCTCTCGGAAACGTCGCTCGTCAATCTGGCGCTGGCCTCCGGGGTACTCTCCGAGGCGCTCGCGCTCGATACGTCGGGTTCGTTGACCCCGCCGGCGACGGGACGCTCGACGTTCACGTTCGAGTTTCGCCCGCACCGTGAGCATCCGGCGCTGCTCGAGCACCGAAACGGACAGGTCGAGATCGATACGCTGTTCGCCGAGCGGCGAAACGGCGAGCGAACGCTGTTCGTCGTCGAGGCCAAGACCGGCCCTCGAGCGTCTCTCGCGAAGCACAAACTCGTCTATCCGGCGCTGGCGCTCGCTGAAAGCGTCCCGCCGGAGATTCCGATCGTGCCAGTCTACCTGCGGTGTCGGCGGACGGACGGAGCGATCGCGTTCGAAGTCGCCGAGTGTACGCTTCCCGATCCCCGCGAGTCGATTCCGGGCGTCGACGAACTCGCTGTCGAGCGGACGCGAGTGCTCGAACTCGAACGGTGAGTGTCGGGCCGAATCGGGAGACACGCAAGTACTTTTCCGATCCGACTCTCTACAGAGACCAGTGAACGCGACTCGAGTGCCGTTGGCGCGAGGGGTCAGCAATCGAGTTCGACGAGAGTAAGACACCACAATGACCGACAAAACGACCATCCACGAGCTAGACGAGGACACCGTCGCCCGGATCGCCGCCGGCGAGGTCGTCGAGCGACCAGCCAGCGCGGTGAAGGAACTCGTCGAGAACAGCCTCGACGCGGGTGCCGAAAGCGTCGACGTCACCGTCGAGGAGGGCGGCACGGAACTGATCCGGGTCGCGGACGACGGCCGCGGGATGACCGAGGCGGACGTCCGCGCGGCCGTCCGCCAGCACACGACCAGCAAGATCGAGGGCCTCGAAGACCTCGAATCCGGCGTCGGGACGCTGGGCTTTCGCGGCGAGGCCCTGCACACGATCGGGTCGGTCTCCCGCCTGACGATCCGATCGCGGCCGCGCGACGGGGACGACGCGGGGACGGAACTCGTCTTCGAGGGCGGCGACGTCGTCTCGGTCGAACCGACCGGCTGTCCCGAAGGAACGATCGTCGAAGTCGCGGATCTCTTCTACAACACCCCCGCACGCCGGAAATTCCTCAAGACGACGGCGACGGAGTTCGCCCACGTCAACCGGGTCGTCACGCGCTACGCGCTGGCCAACCCCGACGTCGCGGTCTCGCTGACCCACGACGGCCGCGAGGTGTTCGCCACGACCGGCCAGGGCGACCTGCAGGCCGCGCTCCTGTCCGTCTACGGCCGCGAGGTCGCGTCGTCGATGATCCCGGTCGAGGCCGACGGCGACGACCTTCCGCCCGGGCCGCTCGAGTCGGCCTCCGGACTCGTCTCGCATCCCGAGACGAACCGATCGAGTCGGGAGTACGTCGCGACCTACGTCAACGGCCGCGCCGTGACGTCGGACGCGATCCGCGAGGGGATCATGGGCGCGTACGGCACGCAACTGGGGAGCGATCGCTACCCGTTCGTCGTCTGCTTCCTCGACGTCCCCGGCGACGCCGTCGACGTGAACGTCCACCCGCGCAAGCGCGAGGTCCGGTTCGACGACGACGACGCCGTCCGCCGGCAGGTCGACGCCGCGGTCGAACGCGCACTGCTGGACCACGGCCTCCTGCGATCGGGAGCCCCGCGCGGCCGATCGGCCCCCGGCGAGGCCCGCCTCGAACCCGGGACGCTGGAGGACACGGCGAGTCGATCGACCGACCCCGATTCGACCGATCGAGCGGGCGGGGCGGCCGAGACGCCGGCCGATCGCGACGCCGCCGATCCGGCGACCGATCGCGGACCGACGCGATCGTCCGCGAGCGAGCCGGGGTCGTCCCCGCCGGCGGACACGGCCGAGAGTCCGGCAGAGAATGGGTCGGGCACGACGGACCGGCCGGACGTGATGGACGAGACGGACGCGACGGCCGGGACGGACCCGGAGACGACGGGCGAGGGACGGTCTCGATCGACGCGAGAGCCGAGTTCCACCGCCGGCCCGAACGAAACAGCGTCCGCGGACCCGGTGGAATCGGCCGATTCGGCCCCTGGCGCCGATTCCCCGACGGGAGTCGACGACGAATCCGACCCCGGATCGGAGCCGTCGCACGCACCGGAACCGGACCGCACGCACGCCGCCGATCGCGCACACGGGACCGATCGAGCGTCGGGCCGGAAGTTCGACGGGCCGACCGAACAGCGAACGCTCGCGGGCGAGACGGCGACGGGCGCGGAACCGGCGTTCGATACCTTGCCGCCGCTCCGGGTGCTCGGCCAGGTCCACGACACCTACCTCGTCTGCGAACTGCCCGACGGAATCGCGCTGATCGATCAGCACGCCGCCGACGAGCGGGTCAACTACGAACGGCTCCGGGACGCCTTCGCGGACGATCCCGCCGCGCAAGCGCTCGCCTCCCCCGTCGAACTCGAACTGACCGCCATCGAGGCGGAGGCGTTCGAGAGCTACACCGAAGCGCTCGAACGACTCGGCTTCTACGCCGATCGGGTCGACGATCGGACGGTCGCGGTGACGACGGTCCCCGCGGTGTTCGCCGAGACGCTCGATCCGGACGGCCTCCGGGACGTCCTCGCGTCGTTCGTTCAGGGCGATCGCGAGTCGGGCGCCGAGACGGTCGACGCGCTGGCCGACGAGTTCCTCGGCGACCTCGCGTGTTACCCGTCGGTGACGGGGAACACGTCGCTGACGGAGGGATCGGTGGTCGACCTGCTCGAGGCGCTCGACGACTGCGAGAACCCCTACGCCTGTCCGCACGGCCGGCCGGTGATCGTCGAGATCGACGAGACCGAGATCGAGGAGCGCTTCGAGCGGGACTACCCCGGCCACGGCGGCTGACCCGCGGCTCCCCCCGTCACGGAAGCCGCTCCGATACCGCGACCCGCCGGTATTCCGCTACTCCGTTTCGGTGTGGTTGAACTCCCACCAGATTCCGCCGAGAACGAGCGCGAGGATCGCGAAGAGCACCGCGAGAGCGAGGCGCGCCGACAGACCGGCCAGTTCCGCCTCGACGAGGCCGCCGGCCCAGCCGACGATCAGCACGAGCAACCCGGTGGCTGCGATGGCGAGAATCGCCAGCCGATCGGTCAGTTCACTCATGGGCGTTCCTCAGTCGACGAGCCGAATAACGACGAAGCCTGCGATCGAAGCCCGGCGGCCGCGTCGACGGATCCGACGGGGTATAGTAGCAACTGAAAGTCAATGCAGACCTGATCGCAGGACGGCTGTGCGATCAGTGTGTAAATCGTTTCAGTTGCTACTATTGCTCGCCCGTTCGTGGCGATAGAGCCAGATCGCACAGGCGAGCGCGATCGCGCCGGCGACGGTCGCGATCCCGAACGCGACCCGGTAGCCCGTCTCGGTGTAGACGCGGACGCCGCCGACGAGGTCGCCCGTCCAGTAGGCGTCGAGCGCCCACCCCATCACGGTGGGGAGCATCGCGGCGCCGAAGAAGCCCGCACCGTTGATCGTCCCGGTCGAGACGCCGCTGGCGCTGCTCGGGTGGCGCTCCTTGACGATCGTGTAGGTGAGGACGAAGGTGCCGAGCAACACCCCCGCGAGGAAGAACGACGAGCCGACGACCCACAGCGGCGGATCGCCGGTCGCGGCGATCACGCCCAGCGCGCAGACGAACGCGACGGCCCCCGCGAGGACGAGTTCGACGCGCCGCCCGAGCCGATCGGAGAGCCAGCCGATCGTCGGCGGGCCGACGGTGGTCCCGATCCCGCCGAGCAGAGTGAACACCGAGGCGTATGCGACCGAGACGTCGTAGGTCTGGACGACGTACGGGACCCCCCAGAGGCCGAACAGAGTGAGGTTCACGCCGGTCGAACAGAACAGCAGGACGCTGACGACCCAGATGTAGGGATCGCGGAGGACGGCCGACAGGTTCCGCCGGAGTTCGGCGTTGGTCAGCGAGGGCTGTCCGGGAACGCCCTCGATCGGGTCGAACCCCGCGTTCGTCGGGGTGTCGCGCACGAACAGGTAGACGACGATCGAGAAGAGCAGGCCGAAGACGCCGAGACCGCCGATCGCGGCTCGCCAGCCGACGGCGTCGACGGCGAGCGCCAGCGGGGTCGTCGCGAGCATCCCCCCGAACCCGGAGGCGGCAAAGCCCAGGCCGCTCATCGTCGCGAACTCGTCGGCCCGGTACCAGCTCGCGCTGAATCGGAGGAGACAGACGAAGATCACGCTCCCGCCCAGCCCGACGAGGCCCCGGGCCGCCATCGCCGCGAGGTAGCTGTCCGCGAGCGCGAACCAGATCGCCCCGAGATTCATCACGATTCCGCCCGCCGTCGCCGTCCGCCGCGGGCCGACGCGATCGGCCAGGACGCCGGTCGGAATCTGCATGACGGCGTACACCCAGAAGAACATCGCGTGGAGCGTGCCCAGTTGTGCACCGGTGGTCCCGAACGCGACCATGAGATCCTCGGCGAGCACCGCGGAGGAGAGCCTGTTGACGTTGACGATCAGAAAGACGACGGCCAGAATCGCCCACAGGAGCCACCGTCGTCGGAGCGGATCGCGCCAGAGTCGCATTCGTGCCGGATCGATCCCGGAGGATTGAAAACATTGCACAAGCGGAAAGCCGAGCCGGGTTCCACTGTGCTGTCGCCGCGTCGGCATCAGCCCGTCACGTCGGTCCGCGACGGCCACCGACAACGGGAGGGCGATCGAACCCGTACCGGCCCGCATGCGCGAACTCGACGGCTCGATCGCCGGCGGCCAGTTCGTCCGCTCGGCGCTCGCACTGTCGGTCCTCCGGAACGAACCGATCCGAATCGAGAACGTCCGCGGCGATCGATCGACCCCCGGCCTCCGCCACCAGCACCTCGCGGTCCTCGAGACGATGGTCGCGATCTGCGACGCCGAGGTCGCGGGCGCGGAACTCGGTTCGGAGACCGTCGAGTTCGATCCTGCGCTGGAGGGATCCGCGAGCGACGATCCCGATCGCGGGCGGCTCCCCGGCGGAACCTACGCCACGGACATCGGGACCGCAGGAAGCGTGACGCTGCTGTTCGAGGCCCTCCTGCCGCTGGCGACGATCCTCGACGCGCCGCTGTCGATCACCGCCACCGGCGGAACGGACGTGAAGTGGTCGCCGCCGATCGACTACGTCCGGCACGTCAAACTCCCGCTGGCGGGGCGGTACGGGCTCGTCGCCACCTGCGAGGCCGATCGCCGCGGGTTCTACCCCGAAGGCGGCGGCCGCGCGACCCTCCGGCTCGCCCCCTCGACGCTCGACCCGATCGACCTCACCGAGCGGGGGCCGATCGAGGACGTGCGACTCTACTCGACCGAGGCCGCGTCGCTCGCGGACCGGGACGTGGCCCATCGGCAGGCGGAGGGCGCGCTCGAACGGCTGGACCGCGACGGGGAGACCGATCGATCGGAATCGGACGGCGCACCCGACGCGATCGGCGAGCGGTGCGAGACGACGGCGGAGAGTCGGTGTCCGGGGTCGGCGATCGTGATCCGGGTCGATCACGGGACCGGAGTGGCCGGGTTCTCCGCGCTCGGCGAACGAGGGAAACCGGCCGAACGAGTCGGTGAGGACGCCGCCGACGCGGCGAACCGGTGGCTCGACGGGACCGCACCGGTCGATCGGCACGTGGCCGACCAGCTGCTGGTGTTGCTCGCCGTCGCCGGCGGCCGCGTGCGCGTGCCGGCAGTGACCGACCACGTCGACGCGAGTTGTGACCTCCTCCGATCGTTCGGGATCGAGCCCAGTCTCGAGGACGACGGGGAGACGACGATCGTCTCGATCGAATCGCCGATAGACGGATAGCAGGGCCCGAACCGTCAGCGAGCGTTGTTCCCGGCGGCGATCGAGTCGTGCCAACGAGTCGACAACGCAACAACTTATACCACACCCGTTCGTGTATCCGATATGACCGAGTTACGGACCACCGATCGACCGGTGTGGGGGGCCGAGCCGTGAGCGAGCTCGTCACCTTCGGCGAGACGATGCTCCGGCTCTCGCCGCCGGATCACGAACGACTCGAGGCCGCCGACGAGTTCGAGGTTCGCGCAGCGGGGGCGGAGAGCAACGTCGCGATCGCCGCCGAGCGACTGGGGACGCCGTCGACCTGGCTCTCGAAGGTCCCGGAGACGCCGCTCGGACGCCGGGTCGTGAGCGAACTCCGCGGGTACGGCATCGAGACGGACGTCGTCTGGAGTCACCGGGGTCGACAGGGAACCTACTACCTCGAGCACGCCGGCAAACCGCGGGGAACGAACGTCGTCTACGATCGGGAGAACGCCGCCGTCACGACCGCCGAGGCCCGCGAGTTCGACATCGACGTGGTCCAGGACGCGAAAGTATTCTTCACGAGCGGGATCACGCCGGCGCTCTCGTCGACGCTGCGGGAGACGACGGCGAACATGCTCAAGGCGGCCAGACAGGGCGGGACGACGACCGCATTCGACTTCAACTACCGGCGAAAGCTCTGGACGCCCGACGAGGCGCGGGAGACGCTGACCCGGCTCTTCCCGGGCATCGACGTGCTCGTGATCGCCGCCCGCGACGCCCGAACAGTGCTCGGATTCGAGGGCGATCCGCGCCAGCTCGCACACAAACTCGGCTCGCAGTACGACTTCACGACCGTCGTCGTGACCCGCGGGTCGGAGGGCGCGGTGGGCTGGCACGACAGCGTCGTCCACGACCAGCCGGCCTACGAGACCGACACCGTCGACGCGATCGGCACCGGCGACGCCTTCACGGGAGCGTTCATCGCCCGCCGACTCGACGGCGACGACGTCCCGACCGCCCTCGAGTACGCCGCCGCCGCGGCCGCGCTCAAGCGGACCATCCCCGGCGACGTCGCCCTCGTCACGGAGGAGGAGGTCGAGGCCGTCGTCGAGGAGAACGGAACGGACATCTCCCGGTAGACGCGGGTCGATCGGCCACCGACTGCCCAGCGGGACACCCGCCGATCGAATCGGAACCCGCGACACCGCTCCCGGTCGGGGCCCGCGACACCGCTCCCGGTCGGGGCCCGCGACACCGCTCTCGGGGACTGTTTTGCACTCGACAACGGTGGCGAGCGACCGTTTCGCACGGGCAACTCGGCTACGGTCACGGTAGCGGTCGTTGCACGATCGCAATTGCCCGGGATCGTGGGAAGCGGCTTTAGGCACCGTCTGGAAGCCGAGGCCGACATGCACTCGAACACTGGTGCCGTCTTCGTCGCGGTACTGCTGATAACGGCGACGGCGGGCCCCGGGATCGTCGCCGGGGCGGCCGGGAGCTCGTCGGAGGAGGGATCGGTCGAACGGACGGTCGAGGAGATCAACGCCGAGACGATCGCCACGATAAACGAGGAGATCGCGGGCTACGAGGAGCACTTCACGTACACCGAGCCGATCCAGCCGATCGACGAGGTCGACGCGGAGACGCCCGAGGAGGCCGAAGCGGAGGCGGCCTGGCTGCGGGACGAGGCGAATCGACTGCAGGACGAGTCGTTCACCAAGGTCGTCGCGGAGATCAACGAGCAGGCGCGCGAAGAGCACGGCTACGACGGCGACTTCGTGGATCCCTCGACCTCCACGCCCGCAGAGGCGAGAGCGGAGGCCGATCGGATCGAAGAGGAGTACGGCGGAGTCTCCGACGCCGCACGGGAAGCCGCGGAGATGCTCCGGAACACCGCCGACTTCGTCGAGAACTTCCAGGCGTGGATGAACGCCGACGCGGACGCGCTCCTGGAGGCCGCCGACGCGGAGCCCCAGACGGGGACCGTCGAGGGAACCGTGGTCGACGAGGACGGTGACCCGATCGGGAGCGCGACGGTGACCGTCGACGACGAACGGGTCGCGACCGACGCCGACGGCTCGTTCGAGCTGACGATTCGCGAGGGCGAACACGACCTGACGATCGATGCCGCCGGCTACGAGGGGACGAGCACGACCGTCGAGGTCGTGGCCGGCGAGACGGTGAGCGACGAGGCGACCCTCCAGACCGAGGGCGGCGTCGACTACCGGGTCGCGGCGATGCCCCTCGAGGGCGACGCCGGCGACACGGACGAGTCGGCCGTCGTGATCGAACCGCTGAGCGAGGACGCCGGAGAGGTCGACGAGTTCGAACTGGTACTCGAGTTCGATCCCGACGCGGTCGCCCTCGAGGGCGTCTCCGAGGCCGACTGGGAGGGCATCGAGGTCGACGACGGCGAGGCGGACAGCGGCACCGTGACCGTGTCGGGCGACACCGGAACCCTCTCGATCGGCGGTCAGGAGACGCCGTTCACGGCGTTCGTCGCCGAGTTCGAACTCGCGGCCGACCCCGGCGCGCAGACGACGATCGCGTTCGACGAGGAGGCGTCGACGGTCGACGGCGACGGCGGCGACTGGTTCGGCCTGGCCGGCGGGCCCGAAATCGTCTACGACGACGCGCTGGCGACGATCGAGGCGGACGAGGAGACGGACCCGGACGACGGAGGCGACGAGTCGCCGGACGACGAGAAACCGGACGAGGGCGAAGAGAACGAATCCACGGGTGGCGACGGCGGCTCGGACGACGGTGACGGAAACGACACCGGGTCGGGGCCGAACGAAGACGACGGCGACGAACGGGACGCCGAGAACGGCAGCGAGGAGTTCGATTCGGGCGAGGAGTTCGATCAGGAGGCGGCGGCCGAGTGGCTCCGCACGGAGGCCGATCGGCTCCAGGCCGCCTACCTCGACGCGGTCGTCAGGGAAATCAACGCGCAGGCGCAGGAACGGGCCGGCATGGAGATCGCCGAACCCGTCGACACGCCCGCGGAGGCTCGCGAGGAGGCCCAGCACATCGAGGAGACCTACGTGCCGGTCAACGAGGACGCCCAGGAGGCCGCCGACTCCCTCCGGAACGCCGCCGACTTCGTCGAGCGGTTCCAGGCGGACCTGAACGGCGCCGCCGACAGGCTCGAGGCCGCCGACGAGGACGAACTCGAGGACGTGATCGCCGAGATCAACGCGGGCGCGATCGCGGACACGAACGAGCGCCTCGCCGAGGGCAACGATCGCATGGAGAACGTCGAAGACGTCGAGGGTATCGACGAACTGAGCATGGAGGAGACGCCAACCAGCGAGGAGTCGGAAGAAGCGGTTTCCGACGACGGCGACGACGGCGACGGCGGCGACGACGAGTCGGGCGGGACGCTCGCGTCGAGTCTCGCCGGTGTCGGTGCGATCGTCGCCGTGCTCTCGACCGTTGCCGGCGTCGTGATCAGTTTCTGGTCCGCGTTCGGACCGGGGCTGCTGGCCCGGCCCTGATCGCGGCCGACCGCAGGGAGCTCGGGGTCTCGGCGATCGAACGCACGCGATCTCGCCGATCGACCGGGTACGCGGCCTCGGCGATCGAATCGAGATGCGCGCGCCGGACGTTTTGACGGATTTGCCACAACCCACTTTTCGACACCGGAGACAGTCATCGATGGCATGAAACGAGCGCTAGCGATCGGTCTGGCGGTCCTGCTGACCACGAGCGTGGTCGGGATGGCCGCTGGGGCCGGTGCGACGACGTCGACGACCGACGCCGAATCGAGTTCGACGGACGCGACCGCCGAGGCGTACGCGGGGGCCCACGTCGCCTTCGACGTGGACGGGGACGCTGTCACCGGGTACGAAGTGGGCGGCGACGAGGCGTTCTCCTCGGTCGCCGTCCAGTCACAGAGCGAGGCCGCCGCCGACGCCGATCTCGGTGCCGACGTCACGCTCAAGACGTTGACCGACCTCGCGGGCGCGAGTCTCACGCTCGAGACGCAGACCTCGGCCAGCGCCGAGGTCGAGTCCGAGAGCGGGGCGACGATGTCGGCACACGACAACGAACGCGGGACGCTCGTCGTCGAGAGCGGCGGCGAGAGCCAGTACGTGCAGGCGGAACTCGGCGCGAACGCCGAGGCGAGCGAGGAGGGCGATCGCGTCCGCGTCGAAACCGAGGACCGCGAGGGCGTCTTCCTCGTCGTCGGGGACGGCGAGGTGACCGTCAACGAGGAGGGCGACGTTTCGGCGGCCCTCGAGGAGAACGCGACCCTCGCGTACCGCTCCTACCAGGACGGCGACCGCGACGAGGACGCGAAATACGAGGAGTCGCTGATCGCCGACGGATCGGCCGCCGCCGAGGTGTACGTCGAGGAACGCGACGGTGAGACGGCCGAGAGCGCCGTCACCTACGGCGAGGAGACCAGCGCCGAGGTCTCGAGCGAGGCCCGGAACGAGGTCGCGGTGACCGTCGATCGGACCGTCCACGACGGAACCGTCCTGCTGACCACCGTCTCCGAGGAAGCAGTCGGGAGCCTCGAGAACCTCTCGGTGACCGTCGACGGCGAGGCGGCCGTCGAAGCCGAATCCGAGAGCGAACTCGAGAGCGCGATCGAGGGCGGCGACACGGCCCGCTACGTGGTCGCCCAGGACGCGGCGGCCGAGGGCGAGGCGACCGTCTACGTTGCGATCACCCACTTCTCGGAGCGAACGGCGACGATCAGCGGTGACGATGGCGGCGGGGATGACGACGGTTCCGACGACGCCGAGAGCGACGGCGGCGACGACGGCGAGACAGCGTCCGACGCAGAGGCCGACGATAGCGACGCGAGCGACGGCGGTGCCAGCGACGGACTGCCCGGCTTCGGCGCCGGCGTCGCCGTCATCGCCCTGTCGATCGCCGGCCTGCTCGCACGAATCGATCGGTAAACGTCCGCGTCGAACGCGATTGCGACTGTTTTCGCGTTTCGGACCGATCGCCTGCCTGTAAAGCGGCACGGCGACTGCTCGGCCCTACAAACCGCTTACAAATTCAATATAGTTCATATTTCACGTCGTTCTCAGTAGTTGATGTTACGGAACGGGCGGCGGGATTATTGGACGGTTTTGTTAGAACGTATATGATGAGCTGTCGGGGTAGCACCACGTAGCATGCGAGAAATTCTCACCCTCGTGTTCGCGGTCGCGCTGATCGCGTCGACCGCGTCGATGGGGGTCGCGGGGGCGACCGGTACGGGTGCAACGGCAGGCGACGAACGGGACGATGAGGTCGTCCGGGTCGTCGCGGGGATCAACGAGGGATCGATCGCGGAGACGAACGACCGCGTCGCGGGGATCAACGATCGGCTGGAGAACGTCGAGCCAGTTATGAAGATCGACCCGCTCGAGGCCGAGACCCGCGAGGAGGGGAAGGCGGAAGCGAAGCGACTGAGCGACGACGCCGATCGGCTCCAGGACGACACCCTGACGCAGGTGCCAAAGGAGATCAACGAGCAGGCGGGGTTCGAGATGACGGACCCCGACGCGATCCGGACGCCACAGGACGCGCGCGACGAGGCCGATCGGATCGAGTCGAACTATCCCGGCGAGGACGCCGAGCGAGCGGCGCAGGCGCTCCGGGACGCCGCAGATTTCGTCGAGGAGTTCCAGCGGGACCTCTCGCGGGCGTCGACCGACCTGCTCGAGGTCGCGGCCGAACCGCCGACGGGGACCGTCGAGGGGACCGCGACCGACGAGAGCGGCGAACCGATCGCGGGCGTCACGGTCTCGATCGGCGGCGAGGAGGTGACGACCGATCGGAGCGGGAGCTACGAGTTCGAACTGATCGAAGACGAGTACACGCTGCGCGGGTCGACCGCCGGCTACGTCGACGGCAAAGAGACCGTCGAGGTGGTCGGCGATCGGGAGACGACGGTCGATCTCACACTCGAGGCCGACGAGCGCTACGACTACCGGACCGTCGCGCTCCCCGCGGCGGCCGACGCGGGTGAGACGGTCGTCTCCGAGGTCGACGTCGAGCCGATCGCGGCCACCGAGAACGTCAGCGACTACGAGGTCGCCGTCGAGTACGACCCGGCCGTCGTCGAACTGGAGGACGTCACCGACGGCGAGTGGGTCGACCCCGAAATCGCGTCCGAGGACCCCGAGGCGGGGACCGTGACCGTCGTGCCGAACGAGGACGCGGCGACGTTCGACGACACCGCGGCCCCGTTTCACGCGTTCGGGCTGGAGTTCACGCTCGTCGGCGACCCCGGCGACGAGTCGGCCCTGGCGTTCGACGGGGAGGCCTCCGCGATCGAGCCGGAACTCAACCTCGGGATGCTCGATCCCACGGAGGACGTGACAGTTGCCTGGGCCGACGGCGGGGTGAGCGCAACGCCACTGGGGACGATCGAGGGAACCGTGACCGACGGGGACGGCGAGCCGGTCGAGGGCGCGACGGTTGACGCCGGTGAGGCGACGGCGACGACCGACGCCGGCGGTGCGTACGAACTCGAACTCCGGGCCGGCGACTACACGCTGTCGGTGAACGCCCCGAACCACCGGGGATCGACCGCGAGCGTGTCGGTCACGGCAGGCGCCACCGAGACGATCGACGTGGGCCTCGACCCCGAACCCGGCACCGTCACCGGGACGGTCACCGACGTTGACGGTGCGCCGATCGCGGACGCGACGGTCACCGTCGACGGCACCGGGACGACGACCGACGACGCGGGCGCGTACGAACTCACGGCGTCGCCGGGCGATCGCTCTCTCACGGTCGACGCGCCCGACTACGAGTCCGCGACGCGAGCCGTCTCGATCGATCCGGCCGGCACGACGACGGCCGACGTCGAACTCGAGCCCGTGGCCGGTGCCGGCGAACGGGCCCCGGACGAGTACGACGGGGATCCGGACCTCGCACCCGGCGACGACGGGAGCGAGAGGGACGACGCCGACGAGAGGAGCGGCGCTGACGAGGCGGGCGGCGACGGCGGATTCGACGCGGCGAACGCGGCCGACTACCTCCGCGACGAGGCCGATCGGCTCCGGGCCGACGTCTTCGCCCAGGTCGTCGCGGAGATCAACGCCCAGTCCCGGGAGCGGGTCGGCATGGAGATCGCGAACCCGGTGGGCACGCCCGCGGAGGCCCGCGAGGAGGCGGAGTACATCGAGGAGACCTACGTGCCGGTCAACGAGGACGCCCAGGAGGCCGCCGACTCGCTCTACAGCGCCGCGGACTGGGTCGAGGAACACCACGAGAACCTGTACGCCGCGGCGGACGACATGGAAACGGCCGACGATCCGGCCGCGAAAATCGAGGAGACCAACGCGGTCGTCGCGGCGGCGAACGATCGACTCGGCCGGACCAACGCGGAACTCGAGACCGTCGAGGACGTCGACGAGATCGAACCGCTGAGCGCCGACGCCGACCTGGAAAGCGAGGGGGAGGAGGGCTCGGACGCCGATACCGACGAAGGGAGCCGGACGGACGACGCCGACGCCGAGGACGCCGGCGGCATCGGCTCTGCGACGACGAGTTTCGGCGCGATCGTCTCCGTTCTCGCGCTCCTCTCCGGGTCGGTGGTCAGCGCCGGGACGCTCCTGGGATCGCAGGTTCCGTTGGCGGGATTCGAGTGAGACGATCTTCGCACCGGTGAGGCGCTTTGTGCCTTCGAGGAACGCGGTTCTGGTTGTCGTCCGCACGGGAACGCATTCGGTCGATGAATCGCGTTCGGCCGGGTACTACTGCTAGCGAACCGCTACCACAATTGGACGGTCCTGTCAGAACTGACTTTACACCCCCGGGGAAATCCGCGGGTGCAATGAACCGCATCACGTCCGTTGTACTCGCAGCCGCAGTCACGCTTGCGACCCTGTCGGTCGCCGTCGTGGGCGCGGGCGCGAGCGCAACGCAGTCCTCCAGCGCATCGACAGCCCCGGCCATCGAGAGCCAGTCCGGCGCCTACGCCGGGACGCACGTCGCGTTCGAGACGTCGAGCAACGCCGTGCTCGACTATCGAGTCGACGGCGAGCAGGTGTTCGAGAACGTATCGGTCCGGTCCCAGTCGGATCACCACAGCGACACCGGCATCGGTACCGACGTCGGCCTCGACGCCGTCGTGAACCTCTCGGGTATCGGTCTCGACCTCGAGGTCCAGAGCGAAACTCGGGCCGAGATCGGCACCGACGGGTCCGCGTCGCTGGCCGCTCACGACAGCGATCGGGGCATCCTGACCGTCGACGCCGGCGAGGAAGCCCAGTACGTCGCGGTGGACCTCTCCGAGGAGAGCAACGCCGAGGCGACTCAGGAGAGCGACGACCGCGTCGTCGTCGAGACCGACGAGCGAACCGGCGCGTTCGTCGTGGTCGGCGACGGCGAGGTGACGGTCACCGACGAGAACGACGTCGTCGCCGACCTCGAGAGCGAGTCGACGCTCGTCTTCCGATCGTACGCCGACGGCGAGCGCGACGACGCCGCCGAGCAACAGGAGCGCATGATCGCCGAGGGAACGGCGACCGCCGAGGTGTACGCCGACGAGGCCGACGGCGAGCGCGTCGTCGACGTCGCGACCTACGGCCAGGACCTCACCGTCGACACCGCGAGCGAGAGCGAGGAGCGCCTCGAGATGACCGTCGAACGCGCTCACGGGGAGGGAACCGTCGTCATCGCGAGCGTCTCCGAGGCCGCGCTCGCGGGTGCCAGCAACGCCGAAGACTTCGCGGTGACGATCGACGGCGAGGCGGCCGCCGAGGTCACCTCGTACAGCGAACTCGAGGGCGGCATCGGCGAGGAACCCCGGTACATGGTGACCCAGTCGAGCGACGCGTCGGCCGCCGCCGACGTCCTGATCGCCGTCGACCACTTCTCGGAGCGAGAGGTGGTCGTCCAGCACAGCGACGCCGACGGCGAGGACGGCGACAGCGACGGACTGCCCGGTTTCGGTGCGATCGTCGCGATCGCCGCCCTGCCACTCGCCGTGGCCGGTCGCGTTCACGCGTAAGGCCGCTCGATTTCCGCCGCCCGCGTTCCGTCGCGCTCTTTTCCGATCGATCGGACCCGATCGACAGGCGGTCGTCCGATCGGACCCGATCGACTGGTGCCGTCCGAACACCCGATCGACTGACGATCGCATCGGTTGCCGCAGAAGTAGGGGAACGTATGGGTGGCGGACGGAACTGTGGTGGAGCCACCCTCACGTACGAGGTGCCGTCCGCATCCGATCGGTACGGCGACGAACGGATTAACCGTAGTGACAAATCGATCAAAACGAGGGGGCGTCCTCGATCGGACGCGTCGGGGTCACCACGAGACACCCACCGAACGACGATCCGGTCGGACGTCGAGACTCTCGGTTCAGGCGAGAATCCGCGGTTCGTGGCGGAGTATAGATATGTTGGGTGTTATTGAAATCATCGTCGCTAATCGGCTCGCACGGCCGCAACCCGGCGAAATCAGCCATGGTCATTTTTGTCGGCTCGCATGATAGGACCGGACGTGACGCGAGACATCCGGGAGGCGACGGCCGACGACGTCTGGGCCGTCCACGAGACGGCCCGCGAGAGCTGGCACGCCGCCTACGACGATCTGCTCGGCCCCGATCGAGTCGACGAGATCGTCGACGAGTGGTATGCGATCGGCGAGATCGAATCGTCGATCGCCGACACGACCGGGCGCGACGACGCGACGTTTCTCGTCGTCGATTCGGGCGCGAAGACTGACGCCGGGGCGATCGAGGCCGACGAGCGGTGTCACGGCTTCGCGCACGTGGTTCCGTGGCCGGAGGACGCCCGGGTCGCCTACCTCGTCCGGATCTACGTTCGGCCCGACCGGTGGGGCGAGGGGATCGGGACGGCGCTCCTCGAGCATCTCGAAGCCGAGTTCGAGGGAGGCTTCGATCGACTCCGGTTAGCCGTCCTCGCGGACAACGAGGTGGGCGTCTCGTTCTACGAATCCAGGGGGTTCGACCGCGTCGGCACCTACGACAGCGACCTCGGTGCGGACCTCGAGGAGTACATCTACGAGAAGGCGCTCTGAGGTCGTGCGTGGCGAGAGACGGCCTACAGCGTCATTTCGGCTTCCGCTTCTCACGATACGCTTCGCTCACCGGTCGCATCATCGAGGCTTCCCTCACAGCGTTCGGTCAGCCTCGCTCTCCTCGACGACTTCGATCCCGCGGTTGTTGACCGCCATCGGGTCGAGGCCGACCTCCTGGAGGAAGTTCTTGTACTCGCGTTCACACTGCTCGGCGGCTTTCCCCTTGTCGCTGGCTCGATCACACAGTTCCACGAGGTTCTCGGGGACGTCGTTCTTGTAGACGATCCAGTGGTTGATCAGGTCCGAGAGGCGGCGGATGGGGCTCGTGAAGTGGCCGTAGATCTCGAAGTTCAGTGCGTGGTGGCCGCCGAAGGGGTCGTTCATGTAGCGCGCCCGGGGCATCACCTTCATCACGGCCCACTGGATCTTGTCCAGTTGGCGGGCCGGGGCGTCCTCGAGCGTCGCGTTGACGGCTTTTCGCGGGTCATCCCACGTGTCGCCGGGGATCGAGACGCCATCCAAGTCCTGGATCTCCCGGAGGGCTTCGGACCACTCGTCGGGGCTGGGCTGGGGGTGGACCCGGTACATCGCCTCGACGCCCCGGTCCCACATCAGCGTGTGCGTGACGGCCTTGTTGGCTTTCAGCATGCACTCCTCGATGATCGTGTGCGCCCGATCGCGACTCGGGTTGAGCACGAGCGAACCGTCCTCCTTGCGCTGTTCGTGCATCCGATCGGCGAGTTCGTGGACCAGCACGTTCTCCTCGTGGAGCGGCGCATCGGGGTCCTCGAGGCGGTTCTCGGCCTGCGAGTAGGTGAGCCGTTCGTCGGACTCGATGACCGACTTGTAGATGTCGATCGTCTCGTAGGAGAGGGTCTCCTTGTCGAGGTGCATCTCGACGGTGTGGGCCAGGCGATCCTCGTTGGGCACGAGCGAGCAGACCGTCTCGGCCAGCACCGGCGGGAGCATGTGGATCGTATACCCCGGCAGGTAGACCGTGTTCCCGCGTTCGACCGCCTCGTCCCACATCGCCGTGTCGGGGTTGACGTAGTGGGTCACGTCGGCGATGTGGACCCAGAGGACGTACTCGTCCTCGCGTTCCTCGATCGAGAGCGCGTCGTCGAAGTCCTGGGCGTCGATCGGGTCGGTAGTCCAGGTCGTCAGGTCCCGGAGGTCCTCCCGCTGGTCGATCTCGTCGGCGATCTCGGACTGAACGTCCTCCGTCCGTTCCTCGGCTTCCTCGATGACCTCGGCGGGGAACCCGTCGCGGATCTCGAACTTCTCGAACAGGTCCTCGCGCTTGTTCTCGAGGTGGCGCGCGAGGTCCTCGGAGATTTCGACAGGGCCCTGGCCTTCGGCCGTCCCGGCTTCGGCCTGTGCGTCGTCGCTCATACAGAGGGGTATGGCCGTGAGGGTGAAAGTCGTGTCGGGATCGGGATGCAACGACACGTCCGATCGAGACCGTCCTCAGGACTCCTCCTCGAGCGTGCCGTAGCGCTCCTCGACGGTCGCCAGGTAGCCCGCGAGAAACGCCGTCTGGGACTCCTCGCCCGCGTCGAGTTCGACCAGTAGTTCCTCGAGTTCGTCGCGCGGATGGTGGCAGAGGTCGCCGTGACAGGACTTGCAGAGGTGTTCGAACTCCTTGTTCTCCCGGTCCCAGCGATCGCCGTACTTGTCGTACTCGCGGGCTTTCGAACGGGTGACCTCGCTGCCGCAGGCGAGACACGTGACCGTCTCAGTCCGGTTCCGGGAGGGCCACATGGATCGACCGACACCACGCTATTACTTAGCAATTACCACACGTTTCGGCCGCGATGAGTCTCGTCGTTCGCGATCGGTTTCGGAAACGGGCGTTTTATACCGAGAACGGCCGTGGTCCCGGGTATGCAGGTCAAATCGCGACACCACCTCCGCAGCGACGCCGTCTCCGATCTCGAGGAGACCCTGGACGAACAACTCGGCGTCGCGCCCGAGGGTGACGCCTACGAGCGCGTCGAGTTCGAAGAGACCGACTGGGAGGTGATCCTCATCGACGGCGACCCGCAGGTCGCGTACTTCGACGAGGAACCGTTCCTGACGGTCCGCGGGGCGAACGCCTACGATCCCGATCGGCGTCTCGTGACCGTCGACGCCGGTGCGATCTCCTTCGTCAGCGACGGGGCCGACGTGATGCGACCCGGCATCGTCGAGGCGAGCGACGACATCTCGCCGGACGATCTGGTCGTGATCGCCGAGGAATCCCACGGGAAGGTGCTGGCCGTCGGCCGCGCCCGCGTCGAGGGGTCGGACATGGTCGGCGACGAGGGGAAGGTCGTCGACTCGCTGCATCACGTCGGCGACGAACTGTACGAATTCGCGGGCTGAGGTGGTGCGCCGCTGGCCACACTCCACCTCGCCTCGCGATTACTCTGTCCCCCTACCACTGAGTCCAAGATTCCCCGGCGCAAACGTTCATGAGTTCTGAATCGTCACTAGGTATTTGATGAGAGACAGACTTAGTGACGAGCGATACCAGGTACTCGTCAGTCTCGTCGTCTTCGCTCTGCCTGGAATCGTTTCCGCCGGAACGGGTATCAGCCACGTTCCGACAGCCATCACCCGATCGTTACCGCTGTTCGTCGTCCTTGGCCCGGTGCTCTACTGGGGTCTCACCACACAGGCGGGGACGGCAGCCAGAACAGGACTGCGAACCGACGAACGCGAACCGGCTGCCGAAACGGACACAGAGGAGGACGATCCGACCGATCGTGCCCGTGCCGACCTGATCGCCGTGAATTACGAACAACTGAGCGAACAGGCGAAGTATCGAGATAAACTGCTTATCAATGCGAATTACTTTTCGCTGGCGATCATCGCGGTCCTCGTAAACGTGTTTCTCCGTGCCGACGTCGAGTTGCGGCCGTTGATCGCGGTGGTCGGAGCCGTAACCGCGTACGCGTTCTGGCTCGCGGCGGAATCGTACAAGGGGTCGAGAGACGAGTTGAACGGCGAACTACGAGAGATAGAGGCCGGCGAGTACGAGGAGTTATCGGTCGTTCAGACGTACGATCTCCGCGACCGCTCTCCGATCGAGAAACGAAGTCTCTCATCGTACCTGATCGGACTGCAGGCGACCGCCGTCTTCCTGTGGTGGGGTGCGTATCTCTTTGCGATTGTCTATATTGGGTACTACTAAAGCATCGCTCCACCAATCACGAGACGGTTGATGGAGACATCGAATCGATATCTCGATATCGCGATCGAGGCAGCGCGACAAGCTGGGCGATACCAGCGTGAGCAGTTCGGTATCACTCTCGAGTACGACTACAAATCGTCGGGCGATCCGATATCGCGGATCGATCACGAATCGGAGCGGCTGATACTCGATCGACTCACGGCGGCGTTTCCCGATCACGCGATCCTATCGGAGGAGCGAGGGACCATCGGCTCCGGTGAGAATCGTTGGATCGTCGATCCGCTGGACGGAACGTCGAATTACGTCCGTGGCATTCCGGATTTCGCGGTATCAATCGCCCTCGAAGTCGACGACCGTCTCCACACAGGCGTCATCTACCGACCGATGAGCGACGATCTGTACGCGGCCACACTCGAATCGGACGGCGTCGTCTCCGAGGAGAGTACCGCTATTGGGGTGTCCGAGACGAACGCGCTTGAGAACGCTCTCGTGTCTGTTCCGTACTCCTCGGCGTGTACCGATCGAGCAGCCGTCTGGGAGACACATCGCGCCCTCGGTTCCAACGTCGAGGGTTTGCGGTCGAGTGGCTCGGGAGCGCTCGATCTCGCGTATCTGGCCGCAGGCAGAACTGACGCCGCGTGCGGATTCGAGCAAAGCGAGTGGGATCGGGCGGCGGGCCTCCTTCTCGTCGAAGCTGCGGGCGGCGAGATAGCGAGAGTCGACGGCGACTTCGTCGCCTCGAACCGACGGCTGCACGGTGACGTTCTCGATCGTACGTACGGGATCTCACCGTAGAAGACGGGCTCGGAACGTTCCTGTGAACGGTACCGAGCCGGGAGTCACGGGGCCGTGATTTCGATCGGGACGGTCCGGGAGACGCGATCGAACCATTGCCTGTCGAAGCGATGTCCACTTGCGAGGTGCAACATCAGACACGCCTTCGGCGAGAGAGTACACGGTCGATCGGTTCCAAGCAGGTGCGCGGGGACGTTCGGGAGTTCCGAAAGGAGTCGCTCGAGGAACTCGGCGTCGAGCGGAACGGACAGGAATCGATCGAATTCCCAGGCATCGGCTGCGGTCTCGCTGATCGTGTCGAGTTCCGTCCGAGAGCGTCCGACCTCGACGACCGAGAACAGCGCCGGATTGAGGTGATAGCCGTCGACGATATCCTCGAAGATTCCCAGACATCGAATCGCGTCGATTCCGTCGCTGAAACCGAGTTCCTCTTCGATCTCCCGTAAGACGAGTTCCCGTGTGGGAACAATCGTCCCGTCTGACGTGGTGTCTTTGGACGGATCGAGGTATCCGCTTCCTGGAAACGAGAGGGTACCGGGGCCGGAAACCGATGCACTCCGAACGCCCATGAGCAGTTCTTCACCGGCGATGACGGCCGTAACCGACGAGAGGACTCGAAGTCGGTTCAATAGGAGGGCTCGCTGCTCGTCGGACAATCCGTATTCCGCGGCCGTGAAATCCCCCGCGAGCAGGGCGCGTTTCGCGAGAAAGTACCTGAACGACGTTCGTTCCGTACGGATCCGGTTTCGGTCCGGAACCGCGTCGGTCACGGATAGCATCGGCCCGTCGAACAGTCGATCGTTTCGTTCGCGCTGGTCCGTCCAGATTGCGTCTACTGCCTCCGTCACAGAATCCGGAAAGTCAGGACGAGAATCACGATAGTCGATATCGATTGCGTTGGGTCCGAGACCAACCAGAGAGCACGTCGATAGGCGGCTGAATCGCAACGGTCGATCACGCATACGCAGGCTATCGATACCGGTCCGGAAATAGCTACGTGGACGGCTACGCTCGTAACCACGGCTGGAGATGGATGTCGAGATCGGTCTTACCCCCGTAAACGGATGACCTTTCGCTTCAATACCCACTGTCATCCGTGAATCACTCTCTCGATCGCAAGATACCACGGACGGACGAAGCCGTTCTACACGGCGGCGACCGGTTCGACGAGCATCGATTCGACTGATGAGTATTCCGGGTAACTCACTCGTCCGTTTCGTCCAGCGAATCCGCCTCGTACGCCTCCTCGTACCGATCGAGGGTATCCTCGTAGCCGATTACTGCGAGGTCGTACGTCTCCCGCAGGTCGGCGATCGGCGTCTCCGTCGCGTCCACCCGGAGGTCGTTGTACGGTGGGGTCACGTCGTACTCCTCGGTGGTCTCGACGGCGATCGCAGCGCTCTGGACGGACAGGCCCTCGCGTTTGTCCCCGCCCTCCAGGTCGCCGGCCGCGAGCGCGTCGATCAGTCGCTTCGCGAGCGGGTCGGGGCCCTCGCCGTCTCGCGGACTGCCGCTCGTGTCGTCGACCGCCTCGTGGACCGCGGACGCCTCGTAGGCCGCCGCGGTCGCGTCGAGGACGGACTCGCCGGTCAGGAGGTTCCCGGCGATCGTGAAGTGGTCGCCCTCGTGGTGGCCGAACCAGTCGCCACACTCCGCGCCGGAGAACGCGAACGTTCCGTCGGCGTCGACGCCGTGGAGCTGTCGCTGAGGTGCGCCCTCGTCCGCGTTGAGGAGGGCCTCCAGCGCGTCTTCGACCGCGAGTCCATCGTCGACGTAGGCGATCCCCCGTCGGCCGAGGTCGACGTTGACCAGGCTCTGGGTCGCGACGGCGCAGTTCTCGCTGACGAACGGACAGAGGGTCCCGACGCCCGGCAGACGGGTCGTGACGGCGACGCCGAACCGCCGGTGTGACTCGCCGTCCGGCGTCTCGTACGATTCGTGGACGCAGATGCTGAATGTCATGCACGACTACAGGCAACGAACCGGCAAAAAAGTCAGTATCGCGGCCAGCCGTGACCCGGCCGATCGGGGCCGTGGGACACACGTTTCCGGATATCGATGCGATCGCGACCGACGCTCACGACGAGTCCAGCAGCTCTCGCGTGCGGATTCCGGCGTGGCCACCGGCACCTATCAGGATGCCGACGACGTACAGCATCGTGAGTACGACGCCGAGGAACGCGCTTTCGGCGGGCGAGTCGGTCTCGTCCTGTCGGTCCGACAGCGAGGCACACCGGTCCACGATCGATCGGGTGGTCCGGGCCGTCAGACTCTCGGGGTTCCGTTCCAGCGTCTCGGCGATCGGGGGGCTGATCCGGTAGTAGAGTCCGACCAGACCGCGACCCACCGGCGTCGCCGACATGGACTCGTCGCGGAACCGTCGCAGCGAGTTCAGCGTGTGTCCTTCACCCGCAGTTGCCGTGGTGATGAAACAGCCACCGTCCCCGCTGTCGGTCGTGAACGACTGCGTGGCTCCGGTGTCGGAACTGCCGTCGCTCCCGCTGGCGACCGCGCGGAACTCGTACTCCGTCCCGGAGGACAGTCCGGAAATGTCGTCGCTGAACGAACCCGTCGACGTGAGTGTCTGGGTGCTCGTCGTGTTCGGAAGGCCGCTTCCGGCCTCGCCCCACTCGAAGTAGACGTCCGCGCTGCTGGCACCGCCGAGATCGTTCAGCGTCCCGTTCAGCGTCGCGGCCGTCTCGCCGACCCCGGTCGCCGAATCGGTGTAGACGGTGAGGACTGGGTCGCTGCCGCCGCCGGTCACCGCCGCCTCGGCGTCGAGCAGGCCAGCGCCCTGTTCGTTGCTCGCGAGGCCGAGGTCCTCGGCCGTGTCTTTCATCGTCTGGCGCGCTTCCGAGTTGGTGTAGCCGTTGGCCATCAACTGGCCCGCGGCGCCGGAGACGTGCGGACACGCCATCGACGTTCCCGAGAGGGTGTTGTAGCCGCCGTCGTTGTACGTCGAGTAGATGTCGCTGCCCGGGGCGGCGATCTCGATCTCCGGCCCCGTCGAGGAGAAACTCGACAGGCCGTCGCTGCTGTTGGTCGAGGAGACGGCCATGACCTCCGAGTACGCGGCGGGATAGCCGACACAGTCGGAACACGGACCGCTGTTGCCGGCCGCGGCCACGAGCAACACGCCGTTGCTCTGTGCGTACTGGACGGCGTCCCGAAGGGCGGAACTGCCGGAACTGCCGCCGAGCGACAGCGACGCGACGTCGTAGCCCTGGTCGGCGACCCACTCGATGCCGGCCGCGATGTCCGAGTAGGTCCCGCTTCCCTGACTGTCGAGTACCTTCACCGCGTGTAGCGTCGCCTCCGTCGAAACGCCGACGACGCCCTCGCTGTTGTCGACGGCGTCGGCGATGCCCGCACAGTGGGTACCGTGACCGTTGTCGTCGTCCCACGACCCCGTCCCGGTGAAGTCCTCGCCGGTCCCCAGGTTCGCCTGCAGGTCGGGATGGTCGGCGTCGATCCCGGTGTCGATGATGGCGATATCGGCGCCGTTGCCGGTCTCGCCGTTCGCGTGGAGAACGTCCGCGTCGACGCGATCGATGCCCCACGGAAGCGTCTGTGCCAGCGCCTGCATCGTGCCCTCGTCCTCGACGTAGCGGACGTTCGGGTTCTTCTCCAGCCCCTCGATCGCCTCCGCCGGGAACCTGCCGGATACGACCTTCCCGACCCGATCGAAGTCCAGTTCGTGCGTGACTTCGCTCGCCGCCTTTCGCGCGAGTCCGAAGGGTGCGTCGGCGGTGAGTCCGACGATCTTTCGCCCGGGTGACTCCTGTGCGACTGCTGTACCTGCCATTCCCGTTGCCGTCACGCCTGCAGCGGTGTTTCGGAGCAGACGGCGGCGAGTGACGTGTTTGTCTGTCATAGATTGTGGGGGTGCACAGCATCCGTGACGCGTCCCGATCCCGGCACACCGGCCACCATCGGCCGGTAGATGCCCTCCTCGACGACGGACCGCGGCAACCTTCCCCCGCCATCGAGTCGACACGCCGGTCAGTCCCACGCCGGAACACGGCTATCGGCGAACCGTGTTCACAGATGACGTGCCATGACTGGACGTGCCATGCACCTGTTTTCGATACATATACTACAATATATTAAAGTTACTTCAGTTATTGAACATTATCTACTCCGACACACATATATTAAATACATATAAGGTGGTATCGGAAAACTCGTCGGTGAGTTTCGAATGCTGAGGCCAAAAATGGACGGCGCGCGTCGGTACAGTGCCTTGCATTTCGGCGGTGATGGTATCTGCCTCGGCAGCGACGGACCCTGCCGCGTCGGTGAGGGTCAGGGTACCCGGGTGGGCCTCGGGGGACCGCCTCGAACGGTCACTGCACGACGTCGTTTCGATTCCCGTGACACTCCGTCTGACGTAAGAACTATACTCGCGGCCCCGGTGGATATCGGCAATGGGACTCATGAGCAAAATTCTCGGCGGCAACCAGTCGCGGACCGCCGAGGACTACGTCGAACTGGACCTCGACGACGTACCCGCGGAGTCGGCGGAGGCGACGATGCAGGTCCACATCGCCGAGGTAGACAACCAGGCCGACGCCATCGACATCAAAGACGCCGTCTACGACGGCGACCTGGTCGTCGCGGACATTACGCGCCTCCGCACCGAGGACAAAACCGTCGAACACATCGTCGACGAACTCCGGCAGGTCGCCCAGGAGGTCGACGGCGACATCGTCCGGAAAGGTGACGACCAGATCATTATCACGCCGACCGGCGTCCGGATCAGTCGCGAGAAACTGGGCCAGAACTTCTGAGAGCCGTTCCGCTCTCCGATCGAATCACGGCACTCGACGCCGTCACCCGTTCCACCCCGTAACCGGTCGGCCGTCACGACGGTCCGTGAGAGGTGTTTTCACCGTGCGGGAATTACGGCACCGGGTTATGAGAGTGGGACGCCAAACGACGGGTATGTCCGGGTTTCGAGCGACAGTCGTCATCGACGATCCCGCAGGGTGTCCGGTCGCCAGCGCGTCGGAGTGTGCGGACGAACCGATCGACTCGGTGACGCGGTCACGGACGGCCTCCGACGGAACGGTCGTCGAGGAGTTCAGCGTGACCGCCGGGACGTCGGTCGCGACCGAGAGCGACACGGAACTGACGCCCGTCCAGTCGAACGACCGGGAAGAAGTCTACCGCTTCGAACGGGAGAGTGCGGCCGACTGTGCGTGTGAACGTGTCGAGCGTTCGGGAACGCCGATCTCGTCGGTCCGGGCCCAGGACGGGGCGTTGCTGCTCACCTTCCGGACGCTCGAACTCGAGACGATCGCGACGATCGTCGACGACCTCCGGGAGTACTTCGACGGCGTCGTCGTCGAGGAACTCAGCCAGGACCACGAGGGGTCGACGGCCGACCCGGTCGTCGTCGATCGGGATCGGCTCACGGAGCGCCAGCGCGAGATCGTCGAGACGGCCCACGAGATGGGCTATTTCGCGTATCCGAAAGGAGCGAACGCGACCGACGTCGCCGAGGAACTCGGCGTCGCGAGGTCGACGTTCACCGAGCACCTGGCCGCCGCCCAGACGAAGCTACTGGACGCAATCCTGGAAAAATAATCATCCAGAACGGGATCCGGTTGACGCGCGTTCACCTTCGCACCGAGACCCACCCATCAGTCAGCCGTGTGACCGGACGTAAACGAAGACATCGTACGCATTCGGCCGTGACAGCGGACAAACGACAATACTTTTCCATCGGGATGCGAAACTCCCACTATGGCTGACGACCTCAAGAAAGGGCTGGAGGGTGTTCTGGTCGCAGAGTCGGAACTCAGCTCGATCGACGGCGACGAAGGTCGGCTGATCTACCGCGGATACACGATCGAGGAGCTCGCTCGCGGGGCGAGCTACGAGGAAGTCGTGTACCTGCTCTGGCACGGACACCTCCCGGACGAGGCGGAGCTCGCGGAGTTCACCGAGGCGATCAACGAAGAGCGCGAGGTCCACGAGGACGTCCTCGCGACGATGGAGCGTCTCGCCGAGGCCGACGAGCGGCCGATGGCCGCCCTCCGGACTGCGGTCTCGATGTTCTCGGCGTACGAACCCGAGGACGACGTCGAACCCGACGACCTGGAGGCGACGCTGCGGAAGGGGCGACGCATCACCGCCAAGATCCCGACCGCGCTCGCGGCCTTCGAGCGGTATCGTCTGGGCGAGGACCCGATCGACCCGCACCCGGACCTCGGACTCGCGGCGAACTTCCTCTACATGCTGACCGGCGAGGAACCGAGCGACGTCCACGCCGAGACCTTCGACCAGGCGCTCATCCTGCACGCCGATCACGGGCTCAACGCCTCGACGTTCACGTCGATGGTCATCGGCTCGACGATGGCCGACATCTACAGCGCCGTCACCGGCGGCGTCGCCGCGCTCTCCGGGCCGCTCCACGGCGGCGCGAACCAGGACGTCATGGAGGTCCTCTTCGAGATCGACGAGAGCGAACTCGACCACCGCGAGTGGGTCGAGCAGGCCAACGAAGAGGGGCGGCGGATCCCCGGCTTCGGCCACCGCGTCTACAACGTCAAGGACCCCCGTGCGAAGATCCTCCAGGAGCGAAGCGAGGAACTCGCCGAAAACGGCGAGGACAAGTGGTACGACTACACCACGACCATCGAACAGTTCCTCACCGAAGAGCAGGGCCTCGTCGAGAAGGGGATCGCCCCGAACGTCGACTTCTACTCCGGGTCGGTCTACTACCAGCTCGGCATCCCGATCGACATGTACACGCCCATCTTCGCGATGAGCCGCGTCGGCGGCTGGGTCGGCCACGTCCTCGAGTACCAGGAGGAGAACCGCCTGATCCGCCCGCGTGCGCGCTACACGGGCCCCACGGACCAGGAGTTCGTCCCGCTCGAAGAGCGATAGGTCGCGACTGACGCGGCCTCAGATTCGTTTTTGCGCGTCTCACGGCGGCAAGAAGTGACCACGCCATCGATCGGCGATCGAACGCCACGTGACACCGCGCCGGCCGTCACCGCACCGTTCGGGTCGTGTGCGCCGTCAGCTGAGTTCCCGGACGACAAGCGAGACGCCGGTCAGCGAGGCGAGCAGGACGACGAGGTTGAACGCGGCGCGCATCAGCGGCTGGTGTCTGGGCTCGATCCAGAGGTCGATCGCGTTGGCCACGCTGCCGTAGAACTGGACGAGCGCGAACAGCGCGACCACCGAACAGACCCCGAGTGCGCCCCACGCGAGGTAGCGCCGAACCGCGGCCGACTGGAGATCGACGCCGGCGTCGGCTTCGGTCGCGCCGTCGTCGGATTCGATCGGCGCTTGATCGGCGGAGGAGTCGTCTTCGGTACCGGATTGTGCGCGATCGGCACCGGGGTCGGGGTGTGCGTGTTCGGCGGGCGATTCGTCGTCGGATTCGATCGTCGAGTCGGGTGTCGGGTTACTCATTCGAGGACCTCCGTGCGAACGCGATAGTTGCAAGCAGTGCCACTGCGGCGACGGCGACCCCGAAACCGGGGGTATTGTCGGCGCTCGCGTCGTCCTCCTTGTCGTACTCGTCGTCCGCGCCGTTGGCCGCCTCGTCGTGCGACTCGGCGTCCGCCTCGCTGGCCTCGAAGCCGTTCTCGTCCGCGTCGTCGTCGAACTCGCCCGTATCGAGGGCGTCACCGTCCGTCGCGTTGGGACGGAGGTCGGCCCCGGCCCGATCGGTCGCGACGATGGTGCCGTCGAGCCGGAGGATGCCGTCGAGGTGGTAGGCGTACTCGTCGGGGACCTCGAGTTCGGCCGTCGGGTTGATCGTCTCGCCGGGTTCGACGCCCGAGAGGTCGACGGTAGCCGAGTCGGCGACGATGTTCGAGTCGGCCTGACGCGCCTTCAGTTCGAGTTCGAGGTCGTCCGCCGTCTCGTCGCCCGCGTTCGTGAGGTAACTCTTGACCTCGAGTGTGGCCCGGCCGTCGGTCGTCGACTCGACCTCGTACTCGATCGCGGGGACGTCGACGAGCGCACCGGTGTAACTGTGGAACTCGAGGCCGGTGTCGGCGTAGGCAGGCGTCAGCGAATCGAGGCCGGAGACGCGGTGGGTCACCGTTTCGGTTCGCGTCCCGTCGGTGTAGACGATCGTCTCGATCCGGTGGGCCCCCTCGCGAGGGACGTCGACGGTCCCCGGAACGACTTCCTCGGATTCGCTCTCGAGCGTCCCGACCTCGCGTTCGGTGACGTCGACCACGAGGCTGTCGTCGGCGTCCATCGTCCGGTGGACTACCGTGACGTTCTCGACGGGTCGACCCTCGTGTTGGAGGTAGGTATCGACCGCCAGTGTGACCGTCTCGCCGGACACCTCGTCGGCGGCGATCGTCACTTCGAGCAACGATGCGGTTCCGGCGCGATCGATCGCAGCCTCCGTGTCGGGGGCGCTGGGATCGGTGACTGCACCGGAGAGGGCGAGACTCGTCAGGGCCGCGACGGCGACCACGAGCGCGGCGACGAGCAGGGCGGACTCCCGTTTCATGTCAGCTTCACTGAGGTAGTTGTATAAGTGTTTTGTGTGGTCGGGACGAAAACACGTTCGGGCCACGGGCGCGGGCGACGATCGCGCGATCGCGTGTGGCGATCTGCGGGTACGGGTATCCACCATGTACGTCTTCGTGTACGGAACGCTGACGAACCCGATACAGGTCGAGGACGTTCTCGGTCCCGGTGACGGTATCGAGGACGAACCGACGTGGGAGTTCACGGGATCGGCGACCCTCGACGGCCTCCACCGGGTCGATGGGCGGTACCCCACGCTGGTCCCCGGCGGGACCGTCAAGGGACGACTGCTCGCCGTCGACGCGGCCGGACTCGATCGTCTTGATCGTTACGAGGGCGTCGATCGAGGGCTGTACGTCCGCGTCGCCGTCCCGCGGAGCGACCCGGACGCCGGGGAACCGGATGCAGTCTGGACGTACGTCGGCGATCCGGACCGACTGGCTGTCGACTGCGAGTGGACCGGCGGTGGGGCGTTCGCGCGCCGGGTCGAACAGTATCTCTCGTCGACAGGAGTCATGATAGAAAGTAACGAATGACGATCGTCTGTCCAGCGTCTGACGCCGCGATTTGCCCGCCGCTGTCGTGCGATTTTACTTTCGGCCCGCCTCCATGACCTTTATGTAGTCCCGGCCCCCGTCTACACTCGCACGTCACACGCCGTGCATTCCCTGTATTCCCTGTCGTGCTGCCACCGGCAGCACGTCCCTGTCGGGGCGACGGCCCACCGCCGATCGATCCGCCGCTCCCTGACAGTAACTCTTACAACACGCGCCGAGTAGACGGGCGTATGCTCGAACTCTCGAATATTCTCGAGGCACGCGATCGCGTCCGCGAAACCTCGCGGCATACCCCGCTCGAGTACTCCCACACCTACTCCGCGATGACCGGTGCCGACGTTCACCTGAAACTGGAGAACTTCCAGCGGACCGGCGCGTTCAAGATCCGCGGCGCGACGAACCGGATCGCGACCCTCTCCGAGGCGGAGAAGGCGGCCGGCGTCGTCACCGCCAGCGCGGGCAACCACGCCCAGGGGGTCGCGCTCGCGGCGTCCCGCGCGGGCGTCGACTCGAAGATCGTCATGCCCGAACACGCGCCGATCTCGAAGGTCAAAGCGACGCGCAACTACGGCGCCGAGGTCGTCCTCGACGGCACGGACTACAACGAGGCCGCCCGGCGGGCCCACGAGATCGAACGCGAGGAAGACCGGACCTACGTCCACGCGTTCGACGACGAGTACGTCATGGCCGGCCAGGGCACGATCGGCCTCGAAATCGTCGAGGACTGCCCCGAGGTCGATACCGTCGTCGTGCCGATCGGCGGCGGCGGACTCATCAGCGGGATCGCGACCGCGGTGAAGGCGAAGAACCCCGACGCCCGCGTGATCGGCGTTCAGGCCGAGGGCGCCTCGAGCGTCGCCACGTCGCTCGAGAAGGGCGAACGCGTCTCGCTCGACGGCGTCGACACGATCGCCGACGGGATCGCGACCCGGAGCGTCGGCGAACGAACCTTCCCGATCATCCAGGAGCGTGTCGACGAGGTCGTCACCGTCTCCGACCCGGAGATCGCGGTCGCGACGGTCTACCTGCTCGAGCGATCGAAGACCCTCGTCGAGGGCGCGGGCGCAGTTCCGCTGGCCGCGCTCCTCTTCGAGAAATTCGACTACGAAGCGGACGAGACGATCGTCCCCGCCCTCTGTGGCGGCAACATCGACCTCAACACGCTCACGAACGTCATCGTCCGCGGGCTCGTCGAGACCGGCCGCTACCTCAAGATCCGCACCGTGCTGAAAGACCAGCCGGGCGCGCTCGAGGACCTGCTCGAGATCTTCACCGCCCACCGCGCGAACATCTACGCCATCCACCACGATCGAACCTCCCGGGACGTCGAGATGAGCGACACCGAAGTCGAGATCGAACTCGAGATGCGCGGCCCCGACCACGTCGATCGGTTCCTCGATGACATGCGCGAATCGGGCTACGAGGTCGACGTCCTCGTCTGATCGTCCGCGATCGCTTCGCCTGCTTTTAAGCCACGCCGGGCCGAGAACTCGGACGTGAAACGAATCATCGACACCGACGACGCACCCGCCGCAGTCGGCGCGTACAGTCAGGCGACGACCGACGACTCGCTGCTGTTCACCGCCGGCCAGATCCCCATGACCGCCGACGGCGAACTGCTCGACGACGAACCGATCGCGGCCCAGACCGAACAGGCCCTCTACAACCTCGACGCGATCCTCGACGAGGCCGGCGCGACGTCGGCGGACATCCTCAAGGTGACCGTCTTCCTCGACGACATCGACGACTTCGACGCGATGAACGAGGCCTACGCCGCCTACTTCGACGACGAACCGCCGGCCCGGAGCGCCGTCGAAGTCGCCGCCCTCCCGAAAGGCGTCGGCGTCGAAATCGAGGCCGTCGCGTCGCTCGAGTGAGCGCGCGTGAGTGCCGATCGCTCTCCACTCGAACCGACGGCCGCGGCCCGGCAGAAATCCGCCCTCCTGTGGGGTGCCGTCGGCGCGCTGACCTTCCTCGTACTCCTCCAGGGGTACGCGCTGGTCGTCACACCGCTCGTGACGATCGTCCAGGGTGTCGCGATCGCCGCGCTGGTCGGATTCGGGGCCGCGATCGGGGCGTACCTGCTCGAGGACTCGATCGCGAGGCGGGCCGCCGATCGGGCCGAGGAGTGAGGTCGTCTCGTAACAGTTAAACGACGGACGTGGTTAGGATGAGGTGAGCCAGGATGGCCGAACGGTAAGGCGCACGCCTGGAAAGCGTGTTCCCTTTCGGGATTCTGGGTTCAAATCCCAGTCCTGGCGTTTTTCGACCTTTCACACCGACAAGAGCGGTGTTTTTAGAATTCGAAACGGCAGTGGAGGACACTGCGAACTGCGCTAGCGCCGGCGGTCACGTGCGGAACGGAGGACGTCCTGATACCAGTCGAACCAGCGATCGATCGAAATCGGCTGCCGACGATCGAGTACCTACTGCTCGATCTCGGCGGGAGTATCGGTCTTGAGCCACCGATCGGGATCGTCCGGGTCCCGGATCTCGAGCAACCCGTCCTGACACACCACGAGTTCGTAGCGATCGGTCATGCTGGATCGTGACCCCGACGGGAACTGCGCCTCGATCGGGTATCGTAACGGGGGCCGTACCGGTCGCAGAACGAGTGGTAGACACCTCATACCGGGTTCGGAGGGGAGTGGTTCGAGGGGGCGACTGAGATGGTTGGACGAACAGTGATTAGTATCGACGGCGCGTCTGGACGGCTATGTGCGGCCGGTATACGCTGGTCATCGAGCGGGACGAACTCGAAGAGCGGTTCGACGCCGCGGTTAGGGGGTCGTTTCGACCGCGGTACAACGTGGCGCCCGGGCAGGAGTTGCCGGTAATCACGGGCGACGAACCCGACGTCTGCCGGCGCATGGAGTGGGGACTCGTCCCGTCGTGGGCCGACGACGATCGCGACGGCCTGATCAACGCGCGGGCGGAGACGATCGACGAGAAGCCGAGTTTTCGGGACGCCTACGAGCGACGCAGGTGTCTGGTCCCGGCGGACGGCTTCTACGAGTGGGTCGAGACGGAATCGGGGACCCAGCCCTACCGGGTCGCCTTCGAGGACGATCGGCCGTTCGCGATGGCGGGGCTGTGGGAGCGCTGGGAGCCCGAAACGACCCAGGCCGGACTCGACGCGTTCGGCGGTGGGGTCGACGACGCGAGCGACGACGGGCCGCTGGAGACGTTCACGATCGTCACCACCGAGCCGAACGACCTGGTCGCGGACCTGCACCACCGGATGGCGGCGGTCCTCCCGCCCGATCGCGAGCGGGAGTGGCTGACGGCGAGCGATCCGCGGGACCTCCTCGAACCGTTTCCGGCCGACGAGATGCGGGCGTATCCGGTGTCGACGGCGGTCAACGATCCGTCGGTGGACGAGCCGTCGCTGGTCGAACCGATTGAGATCGACTGATCGTGCGGCCGGCATCGATCGAGATCGAGTGAGTGGACTCTGAACTGGCGGTCCCGATCGCCGGGAGCTACAGCCCTTCGCGGCCGCCCTGCGAGAGGAGGACGACCATCGAGAGCCCGGAGACGACGAGCAGGAGGAACGCCGGGATCGCGGTGTACTGGAAGTAGGCGGCCTCCTGGGCGCGCCAGATGATCGTCACGAGTGTGTCGAACCCGCTCGGGCGGAGGATCAGGGTCACCGGGAGTTCCTTCATCGTCGTCAGGAACACGAGCGCGGCGCCGGCGGTCACGCCGGGGGTGACGAGCGGGAGCGTGATCTTCCGGAAGGTCCGAAGCGGCGTCTCGCCGAGGGTGCGCGCGGCTTCGACCAGCTGCGGATCGACCTGGAGCGTGGTGGTCCGGATCGAGCCGACGGCCTGGGGCATGAAACGGACGACGTAGGCGAAGACGAGAAGCGGGAGCGTCTGGTAGAGCGTGGGGGCGACGGCGAGATCGAGCGAGTCGTAGGCCGTCGCGAAGTAGACGAGCGCGAGTCCCAGGACGATCCCCGGCACGGCGAAACCGACGTACGTCGCTCGCTCGAAGAGCGTCGCCACCGGCGACTCGTATCTCGCCGCGAAGTACGCGACCGGCAACGCCGCGAGGACGGCGACGATCGCGGCCGCCGTGGCGACCAGCACCGAGTTCAGCGCGTAGCTGAATTCGAACGCCAGCGTCTGTCGCGCGTACGGATCGCCGGTGACCATCCAGAGCCCGAGGATCCAGATCGGGACGGCGAGCGCCAGGGTCGTGATCGCCGCGGGGAACGTCGCCGCCGGCCAGCGCCAGACGCCCAGCGAGACGACGGGATCGTGTGAGCCCTCCGAGCCGTCGCCCCGGATCGTCCGATCGGGCCGGACCCACCACTCGAGAGCCAGCACGACGAGGACGATCGCGAGCAGTTGCAGGGAGAGCAACGACGCGTAGTCCAGGCCGCCGTTGTTGTACTCGACGAAGATCTGGCGCGTGAACACCGGGAACTGCATGATCGCCGGGGTCCCGAAGTCCGAGACGCCGTACAGCGCCGCCAGCAGGGCACCCGCGACGATCGCCGGGCGGATCTGCGGGAGCGTCACCCGGCGGAACGCGTCCCACTCGCCGTGATTGAGCGTTCGAGCGGCGTCGAGTAGCGTCGTGTCGAACGACAGCAGGGCCGCGCGGGTCGTCAGGTAGACGTACGGATAGGTGTAGAGCGTGATCACCAGCGTCGTACCGGAGAGCCCGTAGATCTCCGGCAACCGTTCGATCCCGAGCGGCTGGAGGATCGACTGGAACTCGCCCCGCGGGCCGAACGCGGAGACGAACGCGAACGCCCCGATGTAGCTCGGCACTACGAGCGGCAACGCGACGACGATTGACCAGAAGCGTCGGAACGGGAGGTCCGTCTGGACGGTCAGCCACGCCAGGGGGACGCCGATCAGTACCGACAGGAGGGTCACCGACGTCATCAGCAGGAGGCTGTTGGTGACGATGTCCACCGTCTCCGGACGGACGAGCATCTCCCGGGCCCGGGCGGGATCGACGTTGCGCGCCTCGAACACCAGCCACGTCAGGGGAACGATCATGCTCGCGGCGATCGCGCCGGACAGCAGCGCCAACCCGAGCGGCACCTCGTCGGCCGTGTCGAATCGCCGGAGCGAAGGGAGCGATTTCATAGGTCTCGAGTTATCGACTCTCGGTCCGTGACCGGGAAGTGTCGATCGGTTCGTCCCCGACACTGGGACCGCGATCGACGCCGCAACCGTCGCGTCCCCGTCCCCGGTCGCTACGTCGACGGTCTCGTTCCAACGGGTATAAGGTTTAGGTTTACCTAATCCTCGCGCATGGAGTTGACCAGGCGAGACGCGGTCGCCGCGCTGGCCGCGATCGGCGCCGGCGGTGCGGCGACGGTCGGCATCCGGCGGTACCGCGAGTCGTCGGCCGAGCCTCCGGTCGACGATTCGCAGGTTCGCGAGACGCTGGTCGCCGTCGCCGACGTCGTCTACCCCGACGCGGTAACCGGGACGGCGACGTTCGTGGAGACGTTCCTGAACGGGCGACTGGACGATCCCGACCACGGCGCGGGATTGCGCGAGGCGGTCGCTGACCTCGAACGCCTCTCGGCGGAGTGGTACGACGACGCCGTCGCCGACCTCTCCGCGGCCGATCGCGACTCGCTGTTGCGCGAGGTCGGGTCGAACACGGCCGCGGAAGATCCCGACGGCACGACCGCCGAGCGGGTCCGCTACTACGTCGTCAACGAACTCCTGCTGGCGCTGTACGCCTCGCCGACGGGCGGCGAACTGGTCGGCATCGAGAACCCGCAGGGCCACGCCGGCGGGATCGACACCTACCAGCGGGGGCCGGAGCCGTGAGCGCCGATCGGCCACCCGCCGAGAGCGTGGGCCCGGCGGAGGCGGAGAGCGACGCCGACGACGTCGATCGGACGCCGGTCGAGGGTGCCGACGTCTGCGTCGTCGGCGCCGGGCCGGCCGGCGGACTGGTCGCCGATCGACTGGCCGCGGCCGGGCGCGAGGTGGTGATCCTGGAGGCCGGCCCCCGGTTCGACCCCGCCGATCGCCTCGCGCGTCAGGAGCGGGCGATCCGCCCCGCCTACGATCGGCCCGACGTCTGGGACGGGGACCCCGAGCGCGACGCCCACTCGGCCAGCGGCGAGTGGTTCTACCCGCTGAACCACGCCCGCGTCAAGGGCGTCGGCGGGTCGACGCTCCACTGGCAGGGAATGGTACTGCGCCTCCACGAGGACGACTTCGACTCGCGGAGCGTTCGCGGCGTCGGGGCGGACTGGCCGATCGACTACGAGGAGCTCCGGCCGTACTACGCCGCGGCGGAACGGGAACTGGGCGTCGCCGGGGCCGACGACAACCCCTTCGCACCGCCCCGCGAGGACCCGCATCCGATGCCCGCCTTTCCGCCCTCCTACAGCGACTCGCTGTTCGCCGAGGCCTGCGAGGAACTGGAGATCGCGATGCACTCAGTCCCGAACGCGCGCAACTCGGAGGCCTACGACGGCCGGAGCGCCTGCGTCGGCTACGGCACCTGCCAGCCGGTCTGTCCCTCCGGCGCGAAGTACGACGCGACCGTCCACGTCGAGCGTGCGGAGGAGCGCGGGGTGACGGTGATCGATCGCGCGCCCGTCCAGCGTCTCGAGCACGGCCCCGACGCGATCGAGGCGGCCGTCTACGCCACCCCCGACGACGAGGAGCACCGACAGGAGGCCGACGCCTTCGTGATCGCCTGCGGAGGCGTCGAAACCCCGCGGCTCCTGTTGCTGTCGGACTCGACTCACTACCCGGGCGGACTGGCCAACTCCAGCGGCCTCGTCGGCCAGTTCTTCATGGACCACCTGTTCGCGGGGATGGGCGGCACGCTCGACGAACCCACCCGGCAAAACCACGTCGGCTTCCTCACCAGCGAATCCCACCAGTTCTACGACGACGCCGACGCGGAGTACGCGCCGTTCAAACTCGAGTTCTTCAACTACGACGGCCCCTCGCCCGTGGAGCTGGCCCTCTCGGGCGACGACTGGGGCGACGCCCTGCTCGAACGCCTCCGATCGGAGTACGGCACGCACATCGGAATGGGCGCGCTCGTCGAGCAACTCCCCCGCGAGGACAGTTACGTCGCGCTGGATCCCGACCGGACGGACGACCGGGGCAACCCCGTCCCCGACGTCCACTGGACCGTCGGCGATCGGGCCCTGCGGACGATCGAGCGCGCGAACGAGATTCAAGAGCGGATCCTCGAGGAACTCGGCGCGGAGATCACCTGGCAGGTCGGTCCCGAGAACACCGGGCCGGCCTACCACCACATGGGGACGACCCGGATGGGGACGGATCCCGCAGAAAGCGTCGTCGGCCCCGACCTGCGGACCCACGACCTCGAGAACTGCTGGATCGCCTCCAGCAGCGTCTTCCCGACCGGCGGCGCGATGAACCCGACGCTGACGATCGCCGCGCTCGCGCTGAAGGCGGCGGATCACGTTCTCGACGCGCTCTGAGACCCGTTCCCCACCGTTTTAGGTGAACCTAAAGCTATAAGTGTAGCGGGGAGAGAGTACCGCCAATGAGCCACACCGAGCGCGTCGAGGACGACGCGGACGAGAGCGAAGCGACGGAGAGCCACGCGACGGACGGCGATCGGGACGCCGACGACGCCTACACCTTCGAGGACGTCAGCGTCGTGATGGGCACGTACAACGAGGAGGCGGCGATCGGGAAAGTCCTCTCGGACATCGAGGACGTCACCGACGGGAAGGCGGAGGTCGTCTGCGTCGACGGCTCCTCGGACCGCACGCCGGAGATCGCTCGCGAGCACGGCGCGACGGTCGTCACCCAGCGCCCGCAGGGGTACGGCGTCGCCGTCCGCGCGGCGATCCTCGAACCCGATCGGCCGATCGTCGTGACGACCGACTGCGACGACACCTATCCGATGGAACAACTGCCCGAGTTCCTCGAGTTGATCAACGACGGCTACGACGTCGTCAGCGGCGACCGACTCTACCACGGGGCCGACGCGATGCCGGCGTTCAACCGTTTCGGCAACCACGCCTTCGCCGCGATCGCGAGCGTCCTCATGGGGACCCGCGTCCACGACACGACGACGGGGATGCGCGCGTACCGTCGGGACGTCGTCGAGTCGATCGAGTGGACCGAGAACACCGGCCTCTCCGCGGAACTCCTCGTTCGGCCGCTGATGCGCGGCTACGACGTTCGCGAACACCCGATCGAGTACCGCGAGCGCGCCGGGGAGACGAAACTCGATCCGATCCAGGGCGGGGCCGCCATCGCGAAGTCGATCGTCAAAGTCTGTCTCGAAGAGCGGTTCCGGTGAGCCCCTAAAAGCGGACGCTCCGAGTGAGGACGAACACCAGCAGCGCCATCAGCAAGGAGCCGAGCATCGTCTCGATTCCGGCGATCGCCCGTGCCCAACTGCCGACCGGCTGGATGTCGCCGTACCCGAGCGTGGCGAAGGTAATGACGCTGAAGTAGAGGCTCTTGAAGAACGCCCGGAGGAGGACGCCGCCGGGCGTTTCAGTCGGATCCTCGACCCGGTAGGTCACGGCGGTGTCGGCCCCCACCTCCTGGATGCCGCCCGTGAGCGGGTAGAGGATCGCACAGAAGAGGATCAGGACGAGCGACGCCGTCACGACCCGCCAGGGGCTCGTCCCGTAGCGCATGATCCAGCGGGAGCCGGCAAGTTTGAGCGCGACCAGATAGTTCCTGACGCGCCACGCCTGTCGCCGCCGCAGGTCCATCTCCCGAACGTAGTAGTCGATAGCGCGCTCGGAAAACGCGTTTTCCTCGTAGAGGCGCTGAAGTTCCCGGTAGACCCACCGTGCGGATTCGGCCCGTTCGGTGACCTCGTCCGCGGACGGGTCCCCGGAGAGTTCGTCCTCGTAGACCGGCCGCTCGTCGAACGCGGTGTCGAGGTTGAGCCGAACGTCGGTCAACCCTGCACGGTAGAGCCGCGAACCCCGAAAGTCCGCGCTCCGGAGGTCGGCGAAGACGAACACCGCGTCGTGGAGGTTCGCGTCCCGAAAGGAGGTCCCGTGGGCGTCGACGTCCCGAAACGTCGCCCGACGGAGGTCGGTCCGCGAGAGGTCCGCGCTGTCGAGCGTCGCGTCTGTGAAGTCGGCATCGACGAGCGAACACCCGGCTAGCAGGTCGCTCCCGCTTAGCGGTGCCTGGCGAAAGTCCGCGCCGTCGAGGCGTTCGCCGTCTTCGGGGCGATTCCGCTCGTAGGTGGGTGCCGGCACCGTACTGTCGGTGTGCCAGATGCAGCGATCGGTCTCCTGCCAGGTGGGTCGCCAGCAACAGACCGATCCCTTGTCGCCGATGCCGCTGATATTCGCGACGTAGCCGCAGCGATCCTCGGACATAGGATCCGTACCGGGAGCCGATTCCTAACGGTAGTGCCTGAACTGTGCCCGACGGACCGGGAAGTCGGGCTCCGACTCCGTTACCCCGTCGCGACCGGTACTCCATTACCGTTCCGTGAGTCGCGTCTCGAAGGACTCCCACTCGCGGTGGGTATCCGATCGATCGGGTAGATAGGCCCCTTCGGTGCCACAATCCGTGACGAGCAGACAGCCCCGTCGTTCGGACGGCCAGACGACCTCGATCCCGTCGCCGGTCGTCCGGACGGTCACTTCCTGCCGGTACGTGAACGTCCCGCCGTCGAACTGGACCAGCGTGATTTCGAGGACGACCTCGTCGGTCGCATCGAGCGGGACCGTCGCGTTCCCGGCGGCCGCCAGCCGCGCTCTGGCGCCGCTTTCGTTACCGGCGCCGTCACCGACGCTCCCGGATTCGAGAGCCCACTCGACCGCGATCGAGTCCCCCGGATCGGCGATCCGAAGGGTGGCCATCGCGCCGCTCTCGTTTTCGAGACGGACCACCGCCCGATCGACCCCCTGGGGGACGCCGACGACGGTCTCGCCGGCGAACGACTCGCCGTCACGGATCGACAGCGGTTCGAGCGCCGCCTCGATCGGAGCGTCGGGAGCCGGCGACCACTCGCCCCGGTAGGTGTACCGGTAGTAGTCGCGATCGGGGTAGGCGTCGAGCACCGCGAAGTCCCGCTCTGGCGGCCCGTCGAGCGCGTAGACGAGCTCGCCGTCGAAGCCGGGATCGTTTCGGAGCGACTGGAACGGGTGGTTCTGCCACTGACCGTACGGCGTCGGCTGGAAGACGACCGCGTTCTCGAGGTCGCGCTCTTCGAACGGCTCGTAGGCCGACTCGAACCGATCGGTGTGGGCCGCGTTGCGCTCGATCGGCGCCGAGAGGAGGGCGGCGTTGGCGACGCTCACGACGAGGACGCTCGTCACCAGGGCCGCGAGGAGGACGCTCCGGACTGCGCGAGGCGAGCGCGACGCAGCGAGTCGATCGCGAATCGCCCCGTTACGGAGCCGCCGCCAGCCGACCACGAGGCCGAACGCGGCGAAGATCGACAGGGGAACGAGCAGATCGAAGTGATAGAAGGGGCCGAACTGGGAGACCAGTCCGGTCGTCGGGTCGGCCATCCCCGCGAGCACGTTGAAATTCCCCCAGAACGCGAGGTTGCCGAGCGGCACGGTCACCAGCAGGCCGGCGAGGAGGAGCCCCGCGGTTCGGCCGACGGCCGCCGCTTCGCCGTCCGTCGATCGGTCGTCCGTCCGCCCGCCGCCCGCCGATCCCTCGTTCGGCGATCGATCGGTAGAGTCTCCCCTCGAGAGCCGATCGAGCGGCGGTGGACGCCACCGCCGGAGCGCGAGACCGAGTCCCGCGAGCGCGGCGAGCGTGCCGATCGGCCCCGCGGTGAACCAGCGGGTCGCGAGGTACCAGAGAACGTAGCCGTTGACCTCGAGCGCCAGCGCCGGGGTGTACGCGATCGAGTGGTCGAGGATCCGCCGGGTCCCGAAGCCTGGGCCGTCACGCGGTGCGAACGCCTCGTAGGGGAACGTCAGGGCCGATCCGGTGAGCCGGGCGTTGTACGCGAGCGTGACGCCGACGAACGCCAGTCCGATCGCCGCCGTCAGCGCGTTCCGTCGGACCGGGTTCGGGAGCGATCGATCCTCGCCGTCGCGCACCGATCGCAGGATCGACCAGCAGGCGTGACAGATGAACGGCGCGGCGAAGAGGACGGCCGTGTACGGACGGGCGAAAAAGGCGAGCCCGATCGCCACCCCAGCCAGCCCGGCGTCACGGAGACGGCCGTCGCGGACGCCACGGAGGTACGCGACGGCGAAGACCAGGTTCAGGAGCGTCGTCGGCGCGTAGGGCAGGAACACGGACGACGAGAGCAGGGTCATCGGCGAGGCGGCGAAGAGGGCCGCGGCGCCGACGCCGACTCGTCGATCGAAGACCATCGAAGCGAGGACGTAGGTCAGCGCGGCGTTGCCGGCCGCGACGAGCGCCAGCGTCACCCGCGGCTCGTCGAAGAGAGCCATCGAGACGGCGTACATCGCGGCCGGAACGGGCGAGTACTTCGGGTAGAGTCGACCCCCATCCTGGACGAAGAACCACGGTCGGAACGCGCCGGCGAGGTCGCCTGCGTGGAGTTCCAGTTGCCCCTCGAGGAGCATGGCCGCCTGCAGGAGGTAGACGGCCTCGTCGTCGTTACTGGAGTGGTACGGGAACAGCTGCGTCGCGATCGTGAACACGGTGACGCCGCCGAGAACGGCGATACAGAGGGCAACGAGCGCCTCGCGGTCGGCGACGTCGCGAATTCCGGCGAGACGGTGACGGACGGACGACGAGGAGAGCCGACGTCGGGGGTCTGGAATCACGGGGTGACGAGCGTGGAAATGGGACAGACGGTGTGACTCGCCGGAACTCAGGTGTTGATCCCGACCTCGCGCATGAGGTCGATCGCCGGCTGGCGGTCCGACAGCTGGGCCAGATCGAGGTCCGGGACGTCCAGTTCGTCGATCGTCGGCAGGTCGCCGACCGGCTCGACGCCGGAGATCAGCGGGTACTCGAACGTCGATGTAGCGAAGTACTCCTGGGCCTGCGAGGAGAGCAGGTGGCGGACGAAGTTCTCCGCGAGGTCCGGGTCGTCCGCCGCGTCGGTGACGGCGGCACCGGCGACGTCGAAGACCGATCCCGCGTCGCCCTCGGTGAAGGCGGCGGCGATCGACGCGTCGTCCGACCCGTCGCGGACCCGCTGGATGTAGTAGTGGTTCGTGAGGCCGGCGTCGATCTCGCCGTTGTTGACCGCGTCACAGACCTCGTACTCGCCGCCGTACTCGGTGATTCCCGCGTCGACGACGCCCTGGAGCCACTCGCGGGTCGCGTCTTCGCCCTCCAGGAGGCGCATCGCAGTGACGAACGACTGGCAGGAGCCGTAGGAGGGCGCCCAGCCGAGGTCGCCGTCGAAGTCCGTCGCGTAGGCGTCGATGCTGTCGAGCATGTCGCTCTCCGAGAGCGCATCCGTGTTGTACGGGATCGTCCGCGCGCGGCCCGAGGTTCCGATCCACTGGTCGGTCCGGAACTCAGAGCGGACCATCTCGAGGAGGTCGTCCGAGAGCGATCGCGCCTGTCCGTTGTCGGCGAGTTGACCGAGCGCGGCCGCATCGACCGTGTAGAAGACGTCCGCGGGCGTCCCCGACCCCTCCTGGCTGATCTGGTTGACGAGGTCCGCCGAGTCGCCGTAGCGGGGATCGATCGAGAAGTCGTCGTAGTACTCCTCCAGGTCGTTGACGAGCGAACCGACGAGGAACTCGCTGCGGCCGGAGTAGACGGTGAGTTCGCCCTCCAGATCCGGGAGCTCTTCGACCGGCGTGCCGCCGGGTTCCGGCCGCCCCTCGCGACCGGAGCCGATCTGTCCGAAGACGTTCTCGCCGTCGTCGTCCTCGCTACCGATCAGGCCGAGACAGCCGGCCAGTCCTGCCGTGCCGAGTGCGGCCGAGCCGACGAGGAACGCCCGGCGGCCCGCCGAACCGTCGTGTCGAGTCATATCTTTTAGGCTCGCCTAAATCAACTTATAACCGTCGATTCTGCCGTGCGGGAGGACGATCGATCGAGCGCGTGGAGGCAGTCGAGCCAGTCGAGCATGTACTCGCCGACGTGGGTGAAGAACGCGCCGTTGGTGTAGTCGGACCAGTCGCCGTGTGCGAGTTCGGCCCCCATCGCCTCGAAGACCGCGGCGTAGGAGTCGGCGTCCGCTCCGACGTCGTCGACTACTCGCCAGAGGTGTTCGTTGAGTTCGAGCCCCGGCACCTCGTTGTTGAGGTCGTCGAACGTGCTTCGCGGGGCCTTGTTGTGCTCGCACAGCGGCGCGCCGTTGTAGATTCGCTTGCCGAGCACGTCGCAGGCCCGCTTGAGGAAGACGCCCGACCAGATGTCGTCGAACCGACCGACGTCCCACTCGTTGTCGTCCATCGGCAACTGGTAGAACGCGGGGATCACCTCGCGGCGGAAGGCGAGGTTCATCGAGCAGACGGTGAGGTAGTTCCCGCGAGCGGCGACGAAGTCGTCGCCGAAGTCCTCGACCGTCGTGCGGGTCTGGGCCTGTCCCTGGAGGTCGCCGTCCATGAGGATGCGAACGGCGTCGAGGTCCGGGACGTTGGTCCAGAGTCCCTGCGAGGCGACGATCTCGCCGGACTCGATCGCGGTCGTGCCGGTCTCGATCGTCTCGCCCATCGCCGAGTAGGGGTAGCCCCGCGGATAGAGGCCGTGAACGTCCGCGTTCTGGTAGAGGACGTTGACCCAGTTTTCGTCGGAGGAGACCGCCTCGATCTCGCCCTCGAAGGCGAGGTTGTCCATGTGAGTCCCGAAGAAGTCCACGTCCTCGTGGGGCAGGGTGTCGTCGTCGATGAAGAAGCCGTACTCGAACCCGTCGTGGGCCCACATGTAGAGCAGCCCGAAACTCGTTTCGGCGTGGCTCGCCGCCGGGACGACGTGACCGTACTCCCCGATGCCGTGGTCGGCGTACCACTCCTCGCGGCGCGTCCCGTCGAAGACCTCGCCGGAGACGTCCTCTTCCTCGAGCATCGTCTCCATCTCCTCGGTCTCGCAGAAGTCCTCCGTGACGAGGACGACGTGAAGTCGCGAGAGGTCGAACCCGTGCTCGCGGGCGTTCTCGAAGTACGAGCGCATGCACTCGTACTCCCGTATCGTCGGGACGACAACGCAGATATCCTGACTCATTGCCCGACTATTTTTTAGGTGAGCCTAAAAAGTTGCCGGTCTCCGACGATCGGTCCGGACGGGACTTCTCGGCGGCGCTCGACAGGGAGACGCCGAGCGACGCGACCGCGCCCGCCCCGCCGACCAGCGTCACGACGTTCTTCAGCGCGTGGTCGACGAGCGCGGCCGCCAGCGCCGTGCTCGCGCCGACGGGCGTGAGACCGACGACGATCGCCGTGAACGCCGCCTCGTAGAGTCCGACCCCGCCCTGGGAGAGCGGCAGGACCTTCGCGAGGTTTCCGACGCTGACCGCGAGGGTCCCGACCGCGAGCAGGGTTCCCGTCGGCAGGCCGCTATCGAGCGCCGCGAGGACGAGCACCGCGGTGAGCACGTCCAGCGACCACACGACCAGGCTCGCCCCACCGACCGCGGCGATCGCCCGCGGCTCGCGGGCGACCGTCTGCACGTCCGCCGCGAACCGGAGGGCGGCCTCGAGCACCCCCTGGAGTCGCGGCGAGTCGTCGATCCGCGATCGGAGCCACCCGCCGAACCCGCGGGTCGATCGGGCCGACGTCACGACGACGGCCCCGACGCCGAGGGTCGCGGCGGTCACGATCCCCGCGGCGACGAACGCGGTCCGCGCGCCGCCGGTCGCTGCGACGATTTCGAGTGGGCCGGTCCCGTCGCCGATCGCCAGCCAGGCCATCGCGACGCCAGCCAGGATGGCGATCGTCGCCAGATCGAAGACGCGCTCGACGGTCAGCGAGGCGAATCCCGACGCGTAGGGGACGTCCCGGTAGGTGTTGACGACGGACGCGCGAACCGCGTCGCCGGCCCGCGCCGGGATCGCGAGGTTGGCCGTCTGGCTGACGAAGACGGCGAGCGTGAGAAACGTCGTCCCGGCCGGGTGACCGATCGACCGGAGGATCGACCCGTAGCGGCGGCCCCGGATCGGCCACGAGACGACGTAGACGGCGACCGCTGCGGCCAGCACGAGCGGGTCGGCCGTCGCGACCTCCGCGGCGATCGTGCCGACGTCGATTTCTCGGGCCGCGACCGCCAGCCCGAGGAGGACGAGGACGGTGCCCGCGATGGTCACCCGGCGTCGCGTCAGCGCCGCGGCGACGCCGCCGATCGCCGGCCCGTCGCCGGGCCCGTTCGACCGTGCTCCGGAGTCGTCACCGCTGGTCGACGCCACCCCAGTCTCGCGACTCCGCGGGGACGATCGCTGGCCGTCGATCGGGGACCGCCGCTCGCCGCACATGCTCGAACGCTACGATCCCAGATATTTAAGCCCACCTAAAACACGCCGGAAACGGGTCGTCGGTCACTCATGAAGAGGTTTTTCGCCTGGAAGCACGTGACGCTATCGCACTATCGGCGATCGTCGGGGCGACGACGAGTTCGCTCACGACCGCGGTGGCACGGGCACCGCTCACGACCACGGTGGCACATAGTCACGTCGCGCGTGAGGCACGACCGGGTCTCGCCGATCCGTGAGCCAGCCCACAGACATATAAAAGCACCGTGTGGACGATCGACACGATACGATCGACGAGCGTCGCGTCCCGGATCGGTTACCGTCGATCGTCCCGCACTGGGGCGGTTTTCGACGATCGAATTCGGACCCGCGATCGGCCGGTCCGAGCGGTGTAACGAAACACTTATTTGGAACCACAAACAATCACTCGCTCGACTATGAGCCAGCGAATGCAGCAGGGACAGCCGATGATCGTAATGAGCGAGGACTCCCAGCGCGTCAAGGACAAGGACGCGCAGGACTACAACATCAGCGCCGCGCGTGCGGTCGCTGAAGCCGTTCGCTCCACCCTCGGCCCGAAAGGGATGGACAAGATGCTCGTCGACTCGATGGGCTCCGTCACCATCACGAACGACGGCGTCACCATCCTCCAGGAGATGGACATCGACAACCCGACGGCCGAGATGATCATCGAGGTCGCCGAGACCCAGGAGGACGAGGCCGGTGACGGCACCACGACGGCCGTCGCGATCGCCGGCGAACTGCTCAAGAACGCCGAGGACCTCCTCGAGCAGGACATCCACCCGACGGCGATCATCAAGGGCTTCCACCTCGCGAGCGAGCAAGCCCGCGAGGAGATCGACGACATCGCCGAGAACGTCGACACCGAGGACGAGGACCTCCTGCGCTCGGTCGCCGAAACGTCGATGACCGGCAAGGGCACCGAGGTCAACAAGGAGTACCTCGCGGAACTCATCGTCGAGGCCATCCGCCAGGTCACCGTCGAGAACGACGAGGGCGAGAACGTCGTCGACCTCGAGTACCTCAACATCGAGACCCAGACCGGCCGTAGCGCCGGCGAGTCCGACCTCCTCGAGGGCGGCATCGTGGACAAGGACCCCGTCCACGACAACATGCCCCGCTCGGCGGAAGACGCCGACATCCTCCTGCTGAACTCCGCGATCGAGGTCGAAGAGACCGACGTCGACACCGAGGTCTCCGTCACCGATCCGGACCAGCTCCAGAAGTTCCTCGATCGCGAGGAACAGCAGCTCCGCGAGAAGGTCGACGCGATCGCCGACCTCGGCGCGGACGTCGTCCTCTGCCAGAAGGGCATCGACGACCTCGCCCAGCACTACCTCGCCAAGGAGGGCATCCTCGCCGTCCGCCGCGCCAAGAAGTCCGACCTCGAGTTCCTCAAGGAGGTCGTCGGCGCGAACATCGTCTCCGACCTGGAGAGCGCGACCGAGGACGACCTCGGCTACGGTGACATCACGCGCGACGACGAGGACGAACTGTTCTACGTCGAGGGCGAGGACGCCCACGGCGTCACCCTCCTGCTTCGGGGCTCGACCGACCACGTCGTCGACGAACTCGAGCGCGGCGTCAACGACGCCCTCGACGTCGTCGCCCAGACCGTCTCCGACGGTCGCGTGCTGGCCGGCGGCGGTGCGATCGAGGTCGAACTCGCCTCGCGCCTGCGCGACTACGCCGACTCCGTCTCCGGTCGCGAGCAGCTGGCCGTCGAGGCATTCGCCGACTCGCTCGAACTCGTCCCGCGCGTCCTCGCCGGGAACGCCGGCCTCGACTCGATCGACACGCTGGTCGACCTCCGCGCGGCCCACGACGACGGCGACGTCACGGCCGGTCTGAACGTCTTCTCGGGCGATGTCGAGGACACCTTCGAGGCTGGCGTCGTCGAACCGGCCCACGCCAAGGAACAGGCGGTCACCTCCGCCGCCGAGGCCGCGAACCTCGTCCTCAAGATCGACGACATCATCTCCGCCGGCGACCTGTCGACGGACAAGGGCGACGACGAAGAGGGCGGCGCACCCGGCGGCATGGGCGGCGGTATGGGCGGCGGCATGGGCGGCATGATGTGAAATCGGCCCCCTGACCACCACCCACTGCCGACCCGACGCTCCGCTCGAACCGGCCGTCGATCGATCCCGATTCTCGATTTTTCGCGAACCAGCAGCGACTGCTCGGAGCGGAAGGACCCGCCCCGCGACTGGCAGGCCGGCGAATTATTGCCCTCGCTCCGGTACGATCGGTATGACCTACCAGACGACGATCGGCTGGTCGCTGTTTTCTTCCGGCGTAGTCACGCTCGTCCTGAAAGTACTCCCCGGCGATTCGCTCTGGTGGGGGCTCTTGCTCCTCGCGCTCGGGACGGTGTTCCTGTACGTTCGCTGAAGGACCGACGACGGTCCTGACCGCCGATGGCGCGACGCACGGCTGTGGCAGGTACGGGAACGCGTTCGGGTACACGCCGCACGAACGCTGGCAGATCGGGTACACGCCGCACGAACGCTAGCAGGTCGGGTTCGCACACCGTGGCGAACACTGGCAGGCGATCGGGTGGCGACGGGCGAGACGCTCGTCGACGAGCGACTGGCAGAAGAATCGAAGGCTGGCGACTGGTTCGCCGGTGGCACCGCCGGTTACGTGTCCTTGACGTCGAGTTCGAACTGCTCGTTTTCGCTGACCGCGTTGAGGACGACGCTGGTGTTCGAGGCCTTGATGTCGGGATCCGTGAGGAGTTGTTTGATCTGGTCGTTCATCCCGTCGGTGTCTTTGAACTTGCCGATGGCGATCACGTCGTAGTCGCCGGTGACCTCGTAGACGCTGGTCATCTGGCGGTGTTCGCGGAGCGTATCCGTGATGTCCGGCAGGGCGTTCCCTTCGACCTGAAGCTGGATGACAGCAGTCACGTCGTAGCCGACCGCGTCGTAGTCCACGCGCGGCGTGTACCCTTCGATCACGCCCTGTTCCTCGAGATCCGAGAGGTGATTCGAGACCGTCGTCACGGACACGTCGAGCTCCTCCGCGAGGCTGCGGAGGCTCGCCCGGCCGTCGCCAAGGAGGGCATTCACTAGCTTTGCGTCGAGATTTTCGTACGTCATCACGTTTACCCTCTCACTCGAGCCTTTAGAAGTTTACGAATATCCAATTCCATCCGGGAGACCGAAGAATTGCTTGGAGCAGTAGGGTTTTAGTAGCAGAGATACTTGGATACGCCGACGAGAAAGATGACAAGCGGAAACATCACGGAGGCCGAGCAGGCCGTATTGGACGAAATCGAGGACAACGATATCAGTTTCCTCCGACTGCAGTTTACCGACATTCTGGGCACGGTGAAGAACGTCTCGGTTCCGGCACGCCAGGCCGAGAAGGCTTTCTCCGAGGGTATCTACTTCGACGGTTCTTCGATCGAGGGTTTCGTCCGCATTCAGGAATCGGACATGCGTCTCGTCCCCGATCCGGACACCTTCGCGATTCTCCCGTGGCGGCGGAAAGAGGACGGGGCCTCGGCCCGGATGATCTGTGACGTCTACAACACCTCGACGGGCGAACCGTTCGAGGGCGACCCCCGCTACGTGCTCAAGCAGGCGCTCGATCGCGCCCACGAGATGGGGTACACGGTCAACGCCGCGCCCGAACCGGAGTTCTTCCTGTTCGAGGAGGACGAGGAGGGGCGCGCGACGACCGAAACAAACGACGCCGGCGGTTACTTCGACCTCGCGCCGAAAGACCTCGCCTCGGACGTCCGCCGCGACATCATCTACGGCCTCGAGGACATGGGCTTCGAAGTCGAGGCCAGCCACCACGAGGTCGCCCAGGGCCAACACGAGATCAACTTCACCTACGACGACGCGCTGACGACCGCCGACAACGTCGGTACCTTCCGCACGGTCGTCCGCGCGATCGCCGCCCAGCACGACTATCACGCGACGTTCATGCCCAAGCCGATCCCGAAGATCAACGGCTCGGGGATGCACACCCACATCTCGCTGTTCACCGAGGACGGAGAGAACGCGTTCCACGACGAGAGCGACGAGTTCAACCTGAGCGAGACCGCCCACTCGTTCCTCGCTGGCGTGCTCGAACACGCGCCCGCGATCACGGCCGTCGCGAACCCGACAGTCAACAGCTACAAGCGCCTCGTTCCGGGCTACGAAGCGCCAGTCTACGTCGCCTGGTCCGATCGCAACCGCTCGGCGCTGATCCGCAAGCCGGCCGCCCGCGTCCCGGCCGCCTCGCGGATCGAACTCCGATCGCCCGACCCGTCCTGTAACCCCTACCTCGCCATCGCCGTCATGATCCACGCCGGCCTCGACGGCATCGAGCAGGGGCTCGAGGCCCCCGATCCGGTTCGCGAAAACATCTACGAGTTCGACGAGCAGAAGCGCGAGGAGTACGGCATCGAGACGCTGCCGTCGAACCTCGGCGCGGCCGTCGACGCGCTCGAGGAAGACGAAGCCATCTACGAGGCGCTCGGCGACCACGTCGCGCCCAAGTTCGTCGAGGCCAAGCGACAGGAGTTCGAGGAGTACCTCGTCGACGTCTCCGAGTGGGAACTCGATCGGTACCTCGAGACGTTCTAACCGGCGCCTCGCCGAACTCGAGTTCGTTTGTGGTTCGCGTTTTTGCGGTGCTCGTGGCTCGCGTTTTCGCGGTACGTTCTCGTCACCAGGAGCGACGTCTCACGGAAGTCATCGACGTCGATCGCGAGAAGAGTCGATCGCCAGCCAGGACCGTCGATCGCCGATCAGGACCGCCAGTCGCCGATCCGATCGCGCAGTCGCCCGGGTGCCCCGAGCATGGAGAGGCCGAAGCCGAACAGCACCATCAGCACGTAGACACCGAGGGTGGACGTCCAGACGACGAACATCGCGAGGATCGCCCAACCGCCCGAGAGGAAATAAAACGCGGCGATGGCCATCGCGGTCCCGTACAACAGCACGATGTATGGCCCCCAGCCGTGGGCGTGTCCGCGACGAACCCGGCGGCGGACGTAGCGTTTGAGTTCGCTCTCGAGGGACTCCTTCCTGACGGTCCGGTCCTCGACGTCCGTCTCGAACTCGTCGACTCGATCGCGAAGCCGTTCGATCTCCTCCCGGAGCGCTTCGGGGTCAGCCGACCGGTCGCGCGTCCGTGCGGTCGTCCGCGATCGCCGGCCCGCGTGCTCGTCGCCGGGGTCGCGGTCTACGCGTTCGCCGTGGTCGGGTTCGCCGTCCGCCCCGGCGCTCTCGTCGTCGCCGCCCTCGCCCTCGTCGGCACCCGTGGCGTCGTCGGTCATCGCTTCTGTAGAAAACTGTCGAGCGCGGGGACTTTGTAGCTGCCGATCCACTTCACCGGTGGCGAGGGCTGCGTTGAGGACGGCCCCGAACACGAGGATGATCGCCCCGGCGTACAGCCAGATGAGGACGAGAAAGACCGCCCCGAGTGCGCCGTAGACGGCGTACTCGCCGGCAAAACGCGCGTACAGCGAGAACGTCCGGCTCAGGGCGTACCAGCCGATCGCGGCGACGGCGGTCCCGGGAAGGGCCTCGCGAAGCCCGATATCGACGCCCGGAAACACCACGTACAGCGGCAGGAACGTCGCGAACAGTCCCAGCAGAACGAACAGTTGCCCGAGGACGGAGATCCCCCCGATCGGAAGCACGCGAATTCCGATCTCGAACGCGCCGACGAGCGCGAGGCCGACCGTGATCACGCCGAAGACGATCGTCGCGTCCCAGATCGTGTCCAGCAACGATTTCTTGCCTGCGGTACCGTACACGAGCGAGAAGGCTCGGTCGAGTCCCCGCATGACGCGACTCGAACCCCAGAGCAGGCCGAGGATCCCCACGACGGTCGCCCCCGTGCGGCCGGTTTCGTCGACGATCGTCTCCGCGAGCAGTTCCTGGGCCGACGGCGTGAGCACGTCGCTGGCGGCGGCCGTGAGTCGGGCCGCGAGCGCCTCGCCCCCGATCGAGGCCGCGAGCGCGACCGTCAGGAGCGCGAGCGGGACGAGCGAGATGAATCCGTAGAAGGCGACCCCGGCCGCGAGCAGCGTCAGTTGTTCGCGTCTCGCGAGATCAAAGAGGCGTCGCGTGAACGCGAGTCCCTGTCTGTAGTCGATCACACGTCTCTCTATGCGGGATGGAGGGAAATATGCGGTCGTGTAACACAGGCCTGCAGTGGAGTAGATCCCAGCACGGGGGCGGGCCGGATCGCCGACTCGGGAGTACGCGGCCGGTAGCGGATTTAGTGACGCCACACGGCTCGATCGAGGAGCATAACGCCGTCGCGAAAAATCGGGGTTCAGCTGGGGCGGCCGGCCTGCAGGTCTTCGGTCTCCGACTCGGAGCGGTCCGCCCCCTCGTAGGTGTCGACGCCGAGCAGCGAGTTCATGAGACACGTCTGTGTGATCGCGGTGATCGTCAGTACCGCACCGATGACGAGCGCGAGCACGGCGAGGGCCGTGCCGACGGTCCCAGCAGCGATCGAGAACAGCCCAGCAACTGCGGCGATACCGACGATCAGCAGTACCGGCCCGACGATGAACCGAATTCCACGGTCGTATCCGCCGACGTTCTTTTCCATGGCGTATTTCACCGTCCACTCGTGCGCTACGCAACAGCATAACGTATGCATATCGTTCCCAAATAATCGACCATTTCCGGCGATCGTGCTGCCCGCGTCCCGGCGGTTTCGATCTATCAGGTGTTTCTCTCCCCATCTATCGGG